>DATLMC010000139.1:0-19705 GCA_035537435.1 Pyrinomonadaceae bacterium
TGGTTCCCGCTCGTCCGCGAGCTCGCCCTGCGCGCCTACTTCTCCTCCGAGGTCGGCATGACGCAGGCGCTGCGCTACGTGCGCACGCCGGGGCGGTGGGAAGGGTGCGTCCCGCTCCAGCCGGGGCAGCCGGCATGGGGATGACGCATCCGGAAGTGCATTCACCACAGACGACACGGAGGACGCGGAGAGACGACGACGGGTCGGCTTTCCTCCGTGCCCTCCGTGTCCGCTGTGGTGAACTGCTTTTAACCCTACGTGAAAACTCCGACGGCGACTCAGCGTCGCGCGGGCGCGGACTGCTGCCGCCGCTCGTTGCGCGCGGGCGCTGTCTCGTTCGCGCCGTGCCAGCGCCACGCGGCGTAAGCCGCGACGAGAGCCAGCGCGACCAGCCCGAGCAGCGCGAGCCGCACGAACGCGCGCACCGCGCGCCACGCCACGAAGAGCAGCACGAGCCCGACGGCGGCGGCGATGACGGCGGCGGTGGTCATAAAAGATTGTCGGTGGTCCGTGGTCCGTAGTCAGTTGTCAATCTCAATCGTCCGCCGTCGGGTGCGTCGGGCTGCGGCGGGGGTAACGACGGACGACGGACCACGGACGGCTTTCACTTCTTCTCGTAGCTCGCGCGCACGACCGTCTTGATGTTGCCGCGGACGTGGAAGTCGCCCTCGATGTCGGCGCGGAGGGGATCGCACGCCCGCACGAAGTCTTCGAGGATGACGTTGACGACGTGCTCGTGGAAGATCTTCACCTCGCGGAACGAGTTGATGTAGAGCTTCAGGCTCTTCAGCTCGACGCAGCGCTCGCGGGGGACGTAGGAGAGTTTGATGACGGCGAAGTCGGGGAAGTCCGAGAACGGGCAGATCGCCGTGAACTCCGGCATCTCGAAGCTGACGGTGATCTCACGGCCGGCGTACTCGTAGGGGAACGTGTCGAGCGGGAAAAGGTTCATCTCCGCTCGCGGCGTCGGGCGGATGTCGAGCCCCTGCTGGTTCGCGGGCGGAAGCTGCGTGTCGGCGGTTGCCACTGTGCTGAACGCTCCTTGAGACTTGAACGCAAATCTTACCTGAGCCCCGCGCGGCGCGGCAACCGAGCCCGACGAGACGCATGATTGCGCGGCGGCTAGTGCGTATGGCTGCTGGCTCTTTCGATGGCGGCGTTGATGAGGTGGAGAGGTTCGTCCTGTGGATGGAGATTGCCTTCGAGGGTGAGCAGGTAGAGTTTGAGCGCGGCTTTGTGGGCGTTGGTATGGAGATAGATTAGCTCGATGCCACTCTGTAGTGTTTGGCTCGCCCGCGTTGCTCCTTCCTGCCCGGCATCAATCGCATTCTTGATGGTGAACAGCAGACGCGCCAACACGTCAACCGCGTCGGCGTCTCGGCACAACGCAGGCTCAAGGATGGCGTTCCACGTCGTCTCGTCTGCGAGCGGATGTTCGCTTGTCGGCTCAGAATCGTTCGCCATAATCGTAGCAGCCTGTGCCTTATATGCCACAGCATGGAGCGGGCACACAATATCAAAACAGTGTGGTTATGCAAAATCTGCATATTGTGTGTCATCAACAGTTTAGTGGGCGTCCAGTTTTTGTAGGGGCAGGGCTCGTCCCTGCCCCCGTCTTTAGAAGCTGTTTGAGAGTCCCGTAAGGGACTCAATGTTTATAGCACCGGCAGTCATCCCCTAAACGTAAGCCCCGTCAGGGGCGGCATGTGACATACCGCTCCTACGGAGCTTGCGCATTTGGGAACACATTCGGGCTATAAACATTCCGCTCCTACGGAGCGACGACACTTCGGACTGCCTCCGACGACACTGTCGGACTGTCTCTTATAGTCTTGGAGTCTTGTGGGGCAGGGACGAGCCCTGCCCCTACAATTTTGCTCTCAAGCTGAAGGGCGAAAGTGACAGCGGATCATCGCTTCACTTTCGCCCTTCGCCTTTCTACTTTCGCCCTGCGCATTACGCGCCCGCGCCCGTCGCGCGCTCCAGGGAGCGGACGCGGTCGTGCGTCTCCTTGACGGCGGCGTACTGCCGGCGGACGATCTCGCGCAAAGGGGCGGGCAGGTTCTCGTCGCCCATCGCGCCCTCGTAGTTCCTGACGGCCGCCTCTTCCCCGCGCTCGCACTCGGAGAGGATGGCGTTGTCGTCCTTGCCCGTCACGGCCGACCTGATGTCGATCCAGCCGCGGTGGAGCGAGCCGGCGATGCTGCCGCTCGTCTCCGGGTCGCCGCCGATGCGTCGCACCTCGTTCTGCAACTCGGCGGCGAACTGCGCGCGTTGCTGCGAGAAGGTGTTGAAGAGCGTCCGGAGATCGGCGCGACTCACGCCCGCGGCGGCGGTCTTGAATCCGTCCTCGCCGTCCTTGCAGGTCGCGATCAGGTTGTTGAGGCAGGAGATCGCTTTATCGTTATCAGCCATTTTCGTAAGACCCTCCCGGTGGGTTCGTGAGAAAGTGAGAGGCGCGCGGTCGGGTCGCGCCCGCGCGCCGCGTCAGAATTGCGAAGAGATCATGGGGCCGCCCGCCGCCGCGCCGCCGCGGCCGACGGCGAAGAGCTTGACGAGCAGGAGCCCCGCGACGAAGCCGCCGACGTGCGCGGCGTAGGCCACTCCGCCGCCCTCCTGCGAGCCCTCGCCCAAGAAGCCGAGCCCGTTGATGAGCTGGAAGGCGAACCAGATGCCGATGGCGGCCCACGCCGGGATCGTCGTCACCATGCGCAGCACGATGGCGTTCACCTTGCGGTGCGGGAAGAGCAGCACGTAGCCGCCGAGCACGCCGGAGATCGCGCCCGACGCGCCGAGGCTCGGGATGTATGAGCTGGCGTTCAGTAGCACGTGCGCCATGTCGGCGGCGAAGCCGCAGACGAGGTAGAAGGCGAGGTAGCGGAAGTGTCCGAGCTTGTCTTCGATGTTGTCGCCGAAGATCCAGAGGTAGAGCATGTTGCCGAGCAGGTGCGCCCAGCCGCCGTGCATGAACATCGACGTTAAGAGCGTCAGGTAGACGGAGCCGGGCGTCGGCTGCAAGTCGATCTGCCCGGCGACCTCCCCGGAGAGGGGATCACGCACGACGACCGGCTTGTCCACGTCGCGCCCCGTCGTGATCTCGACCGGCACGGTCGACCACGCGTAGGTGAACTTCTCGTTCGAGCCCATCCCCTGGAAGAGGACGAAGACGAGGATGTTCAGGGCGATCAGCACGTAGTTGACGAAAGGCGTGGTCGCGCGGTCGGAGTTGTCGTCGGAAATCGGGAAGACCATCGGCTAATCGCTCCTTAAAAGAAGACTCTCGACTTGCATCTCGCGTTCCGCGCCGCGCCCGGCGGCGCGCGCGCCTTACGAGCCCGTAAAACGACGAAGCCCGCCGAGCCGAGCCCGGCGGGCTCCGAGGCGCGAGACTCATTCCCGTACAAGCGCCGCGCACGCTTTCACTCCGACACGTCGCGGCTCGAAGGCCCCGCGGCGACGATGCCGGCGGCGGCGAGCGCGGGCACGTGTGGTTTAAGCAGCTCGTAGCCCTCGCTCCTCGCGACGTAGGTGGCCGCCGTGATGTCGCCCGCGACGTTCAGGGTCGTGCGGCACATGTCGAGGATGCGGTCGACGCCGAGGATGATGGCGATGAGCGCGGGGTTGATGCCGTAGGTGGCGAGCATGACGATGATGAACGGGATCGACCCCGACGGCACGCCCGCCGTGCCGATGCCGCCGAGGATGGCGAAGTAGGCGATGCCGAGCTGCTGCCCGATGCTGAGATCGATGCCCGCGAGCTGCGCGAGGAAGAGTACGGTCACGCCCTCGTAAAGCGCGGTGCCGTTCTGATTCGCCGTCGCGCCGACCGTGAGGACGAAGCTGTTGATCTCGCGCGGCACGCCCAGGTTCTCTTCCGAGACGCGCAGCGCCGTGGGCAGTGTCGCGTTCGACGAGGAGGTGGAGAAGGCGGTGAGCATCACGGTCTTGATGCGGCGGAAGAACTCCAGGGGCGAGATGCGCGAGAGGAAGTAGATCGAGAGCGAGTAGACGCCGAACATGTGGAGCGCGAGCCCCAGCAGCACGGTCGCGACGAACCAGCCGAGCGCGCCGAGCAGATCGAGCCCGAAGCGCGCCGTGTTGTTGAAGAGCAGGCAGGCGACGGCGAAGGGCGCGATCTTCATGATGATGTCGATGATCTTCGCCGCGACCTCGAAGACGGCTTGCAGCCCGCGCAGCAGCGGCGCGCTCACCTCGACGGGGATCATCGTGGCGGCGATGCCGAGCAGCACGGCGAAGAACATCAGGTGCAGCATGTTCGGCGTGTCGGTCTGCTTCTCCTCGCCCGCCACGATCCCGGCGACCGCCGCCACCGGGTTCGACGGCACGATGGTCTTGACCACCTGCATCAGCACGGAGTCGGTCGTCGCCGTCTTGGTCGCCGCCGACACGCTCTTTGCGGCGTCGGCCCCGTAGCGCGCTTCGAGCCCGGCGCGCGTCTCGGCGCTCAGCCGCTTCCCCGGACGGATCGTGTTCGCGAGCGTCAACCCGATGACGACCGAGATGGCGGAGATGACGAGCGTGTAGCCGAACGCCTTGAGCCCGCCGCGCCCGAGCTTGCGCACGTCGCCGATGCCGGCGACGCCGACGACGAGCGACGAGAAGACGAGCGGCACGACGATCATCAGCAGCAGCCGCAGGAAGAGCGTGCCGATGGGCTCGGTGATGTTGCTGATGACCCAGACGACCCGCGGGTGCGCGCCGCCCGCGAGGTAGTTCACGGCCACGCCCGCCACGACGCCGACGAGGAGCCCGATCAGGATGCGCGTGTGCAGCAGCATCCCCTTCGGGCGGTCGCGCGTCTGGTCTTTGAGATCGGTCGTCGCCTCGCGCTCGTAAGCGTCCGAAGGCGAGTCGCCCCCGCGCCTCTGCGTCCCGTCTTTTTTGTCTGCCATTTTTTCACAGGTGACGGGTGACGGGTGACAGGTGACAAGCAAAACCGTCTTCGTTCCTGCTTGTCACCTGTCACTTGTCACTTGTCACGCTCCTTTCATCTCCCCCACTTGAGCTTGCCGCGCAGCACCTCGAAGTAGTTGCGGTTGAGGGGCTGGACGAGGTTGAACGTCGTGCGGCTCTTCGTGATGCGGACGCGATCCCCGACTTCGAGCCGGAAGCCGACCTGCCCGTCGAGCGTCAGCGCGACCTCCTCCTGCGGCGTGCGCAAGGTGACTTCGATCTCGGCCGTGTCGGGCACGACGAGGGGGCGGTTCGAGAGCGTGTGCGGGCAGATCGGCGTGATGACGACGGCGCTCATCGAGGGGTAGATGATCGGCCCGCCCGCCGAGAGGTTGTAGGCCGTCGAGCCGGTCGGCGTCGAGACGATCAGGCCGTCGGCGCGGAAGAGGTTGACGAACTGCGTGTCGAGCCGCGTCTCGATCTCGATGATGCGCGCGAGCGCCGACTTCGAGATGACCACGTCGTTCAGCACGCGGTGGCGCATCAGCCGCTCCTCGCCGCGCCACAGCTCGGCGGCGAGCATCAGCCGCCGGTCGAGCCGGTAGTCTCCGGCGAGGATGGCGTCGAGCGCGTCGGTCATCTCCTCGACGCGGACTTCCGTCAGGTAGCCTAGCGTGCCGTAGTTGATGCCGACGACGGGGACGCCGCGGTCATCCACGAGGCGCGCCGTCGCGATCATCGTGCCGTCGCCGCCCAGCGCGACGATCAGATCGACGCCCGCGGCGAGTTCGTCCTGCTCCAACACTTCGAGCGCGCAGCCCGTCTCGCGCTCGATCAGCTCGCGGTCGGCGCGCGGGGTGGCGACGAGGGCGACCGAGCGCGCCGCGAAAAATTCGAGCAGGCGGCAGAGCGTCCTGACCGCCTCCGGGTGGTTCGGCTTGACGAGCACGCCGACGCGTCGAATCGTGGGTTTGTCCATCAGTCGAAGGCCGCGGCCGGGGCGGCGGCGCGCTTCCGTCTTCGGCGCGCACGCGGCTCGCTCTCCCGGCGGAGACTCGGATCGAGACTTATAGACTCAGGGCGAATGTCAGGACGAGACAACTTTCTTCGCGGGGACGGCTCGGATGATACCCGCGCGAATTTTCGGGTGTCAACGCGATTATCGACGGGTGCGGCGCGGGGGTCGGTCTGGACGGGCTGGAAGTTTGAACCGAATGAGATCATCACACGCACGCGCGCCGGTGGCAGGTTTTAATACAAGTCGTGACTACCGTCACGCGGCCGGCGGAGCACGCCTCGCGCCCCACAGTCGCCGGAAACACTGTATTTAACCGCCCTCTGCCTTGCGCGCAGGGCCTCCGCCGGCGTGTGGCACAAGCGTTGCCGACTACCTTCCGCAGAGCGTTAGCAAATTCAAAACTTCGGTTGGGGTAAAGCAAAAGGAGGTCAGCTATGCTGTGGACGATTCTGGTGGTCTTGTTGGTCTTGTGGCTCCTCGGGTTGATCGGTCACGTCGGCGGCTCGCTCATTCACCTGCTGCTCGTCGTCGCGCTCGTCATCCTCGTCATCAACCTGCTCTCGGGTCGACGGACGGTCGTGTAGTCGGCAGGTAAACACTCTTTCGTGGACGTTGAGGCGGGTTAGAACGACAGTGCCGGTCACACGGCGCAGTCTCTTACGACGCCCTGGCTAATAACCAGAGCACGTCCACAGAAGCGTAGCGCCCCACCCTCGCAGATGGGGCGCTACGCTTTTTTTATATCTACGTGATTGAGAGCCAACTAGACCGGGATACTTGTAGGGGCAGGGCTCGTCCCTGCCCGCATGAGCGCGACGGCGCGAAAGAAGGTTTCGTGATCATTCACCGCCGGATGGTCGCGGATCGGTTGAGCGAGATGGCGCTCGCCTAGCGGGCAGGGACGAGCCCCGCCCCTACATGATGAGGCGCGACGCCGGGCCTTGTGAAGCGCTCTTAAAAGATTACTGCACGGCGTAGACCGTGCCGTCCCAGCCGCCGAAGTAGATGAGGCCCGCGGCGGCGAGCGGCGCGGAGGTGACGATGCGGTCGGTCTGGAACCACCAGCGCTGCCGACCCGTCTTCGCGTCGAGACCGTAGAGCCCCTTCGCGCTGCCGAAGTAGACCACGCCGCTTGCGACCGTGGGCGCGCTCGTCACGCCGTTCTCGGCACTGAAGCGCCACAGCTCCCGCCCCGTCGCGGCTTCGACCGCGTAGAAGTTGCCGTCGATGCCGCCCGTATAGATCGCGCCCTCGGAGACGGTCGGCGAGAACGGGAGTCCGCCGTCGGTCTTAAACTTCCATCGGGGCTGGCCCGTCCGCGCGTCGAGCGCCTGGAGTTGCCCGTCGAGGCCGCCGAAGTAGGCGACGCCGTCGGCGATGGCCGGAGTGCCGGTGACGGCGCGCGCGGTTCTGTAGACCCAGGCCCTCTGCCCCGACGCGGCGTCGACCGCGTAGACGCCGCCCGCGTTGGCGACGACGACCAGCGGGCCGAAGAGCAGCGGCGAGGTCGGCATCCCGTTCATGCCGGAGAACGTCCAGCGCGCCTTGCCCGTCGCCGCCTCGACCGCGTAGAGAATCCCGTCGGTGCCCGTGAAGTAAACCAGCCCGTTCGACGCGGCGGGCACGGTGTTGATGGCGTAAGGCGCTTTGAACTTCCACCTGACTTGCCCGGTCGCCGCGTCAACCGCGTAGAGCTTCGTGTCCTGACTGCCGAAGTAGAGCGTGCCGTCGGCCGCGAGCGCGGGCGAGCCGAGGACGCGCCCGCCCGTCTTCACGCGCCAGCGCTCCCTGCCCGTCGCGGCCTCGACGGCGTAGACGGCGTAGTCGTGACTGCCGAAGTAGACCGTGCCGTTCGTGACGAGCGGCGTCGAATAGACTCCGCCGCCCGCCTTGACCGTCCACTTCGCCGCGCCGTTGGCGACCGCCGCCGGCGCGCTACTGTTTGCGTCTATGGTCGGCGAGCCGCCCGGCGTCTGCGCGCCCGCGAATGACGGCGCGAGCGCGAGGAGGAGGAGGAGGCCGGCGAGAGTTCTGATCCGTTTCGTCATCGCGTCACCCCGACGGGTACGTTTGTAGGGGCCGGGCTCGTCCCTGCCCGCCTGAGCGCGACAGCGCGAATGATGGAGTCGTGATCATTCATCAGCGAATGATCGCGGATCGTTTAATCGACCTCGCGGTCGATTGCGGGCAGGGACGCGCCCTGCCCCTACAATTCTATTGGTTCTTCGTCTGGACAGTGCCTGCGCCCGCGTCGTCCTTCTTCGCCTCCTGCCCCTTCGGCGCGGTCGGCATGAAGTAGCCGCGGCGGGCTTTCACTTCGAGCTTGCGATCCTTGCCCTTCGCGTCCTTCGCGCGGACGCGGACTTCGAGCGGGTGCAGGACGCCGTCGTCGCGCTCCGCGTCCGAGAGCGCGAAGCCGAGGCTGTAGCGCGCGTTCAGGTTGCCGATGATCTGGCTCAGGCCCTTGGCGTAGTCGGCGGGGCTGCGGACGCGCACCACGTCGCCGCCCGTCGCCTTCGCGATGTGCTGCGCGACGCCGTAGATCGAGATGCCCGCCCAGTTGCCGAGCGGCGACAGGAGCGGCTTCGCGAGCTTGAAGCCGGTCTTCATGTCGGTGACGAGCGCGCTGAAGATGACGTTCTGGCGGTTGAGGCGGTCTTCGACGAAGTCGCGCTCGTCGAACTCCATCGGCGCGATGCCGTCGGTGACGTAGACGATGGCCGGCTGCGAGTTGGGGCGCTCTCTGGCGACGCGCCTCTCGATCTCGTAGGTCGCGCGCGGCAGATCGAAGTCGTCGTGCGCGTCGGTCTCCTCCTCGCCCTTCTTGTTGACGCGCGTGATGATGAGCGTGCCGTCGGCCTTGAGGATGCGCGTCAGCTTCTCGCCCTTCTTGTTGACGACCGTGTCGATCTCGACGCCCTCTTCGGCGATCCCCTTCTTCGCCTTCTCTATCGTCTCCGCCTCCTTGAGCAGCGTGAGGTCGGGGCCGGCCGAATCGCTCGGCTCCTGCTTCGGCTCGTTGGTCTTCACGTCGACGCGCTTCTCCTTCGAGTCGCCGACGTTGACCGTGACGCTCGTCCCCCCGCAGTCGTCGCCCTCGCAGTCGCCGCCGCCCATGCCGCCCGCGCCGACCAGCGTCGGGATGATCGACATGGCGGAGGCGAGCTGCCCGCGGTTGCGCGTGAAGCCCGACAGCCACTCGCGCCTGCCCTGCTGGCCGCCGGGGTCGAGCACGACGACGGCCACCTCGTCGCCGGGCGGCAACTTCTCCAGCTCCTTCGCCATCGCTTCGAGGATGTCGGTGCGGCGCATGTAGCGGCCCGCGCCGATGCGTTCGAGATCGAAGACGAGGACGAGCGCGAGCGGCTTGCGCGCCGAGTCGCCCTCGCGCGTGAAGTAGGAGACCTTGCGCGGCCGCCCGTCGGCGAGCACCTCGAAGTTTTCGGGCGCGAGGTCCGAGGCGTAAGCCTTCGTCTTCTTGTCCGTGACGAGCGCGTCGAGGAAGACGACCCGCGTGTTCACCTGCAAGACCTCGTCCCTCTCCTTATCCTGCGCGCGCGACGAGGGCGCGGGGCAGAAGGCGACGAGCAGCAGCGCGAGCGACAGAGGGAGTTTGATTTTCTTCATGGCGGCAGTCCTTCCGCGGAAGGTCGAGGGTGTGAAATTGCGTGCGCGCGGCGCGCGAATCTTTTAATTGTCCTTGTCGGCGTCCTGGTTCGTCGCCGCGTCGGCGATGCTCTTCGTCTCCTGCTCCGGGTTCGTCAGGAGCTTCAGGAACTCCTCCTCGTTGAGGCCCACTTCGAGCACCGTGCCGTCGCGCTGGCCGATGACGCAGATGAGGACTCTGAACTTGCCGTTGTCCTCGCGCGTGAACGTGTAGGTCTGCCCCTCCTCCGCGCCGCGCACGACGACGAGCGGCGTCCAGAGCGGCTGCATCAGCCGGCGCACGGCCGCGTAGAACTGCGGATCGGCTTCGCGCGCGAACTCCTGATCCTCGAAGACGGCGAGCTTGAGATCGGCGAAGCGCGAATACCTGCGCACGGTCGAGGAGACGATCTTGGCGGTCTTCACCCCCGCGTTGGCGAGGAACGGGATGCCTTTGTGCTTGACCCGGTAGTGCGACTCGACGAGCCGGACGAGCGCGTTGTA
Source organism: Pyrinomonadaceae bacterium (assembly GCA_035537435.1). Lineage (GTDB taxonomy): Bacteria > Acidobacteriota > Blastocatellia > Pyrinomonadales > Pyrinomonadaceae > JAIVGV01. The sequence goes on from DATLMC010000139.1 coordinate 10,082, forward strand.
GTCCGGCTTGTCGGCGACTGTGGCGGCGGTCGCGCGCGGGCCGGCGGCGGCGGCGACGAGCGCGAGGGCGGCGGAGAGCAGCGCGGTTGTGATCTGGCGTCGCATCGGTCGTGGCCCCCCTTTACGGTCTCTTCGTCGCGGGCTGTGCGCGCTTCGGCTCGGGCTTCTTGTCGTCGCGGTCGGTGTCGCCGCCGATCTGTATGTCGAGGTCGGGGATGCCGAGGTTGCCTTCGAGCGCGAGGATGTCTTCGAGGTCGATCTTGCCGACGATGTTGACGACCGTCAGCTCGTTCGGCTGCGTGGCGAGGATGGCGAGCCCGCCCAGGTTCGCCGGGTCGGTCATCACGTAGACCTCCACGTTCTGCCCGTCCTTGCGGCTCTTCACGCTGACGACGCGCGACCAGCCGGGCTGCTTGAGCTGCGCGCGGATGCCGGCGATGTCCGACTCGGCCCACTGCCCGTCGCCCGAGAACTGGAAGCTGCGGACGTACACCCCCTTGAAGCCCGCCGCGACCTTCGCGATCTTCAGCGCGTCCGCGCCCGTCTTCGCCGACTTGCGGATGATCATCGGGATGAGCTTCAGCATGCTCTCGTCGATGGTCACGTCGACGACGTTGTCCGCCTTGGACGCGAGCGCGTCGAGGTTCTCGATCTGCAACTTCGAGAGCGGCTGCGTGAGCGCCTGCTGCGCCCGCGCCGTCCCCGTCGCGCACGCGAGCAGCGCGGCGAGGCAGGCGAGTTTGAGAGAACGTGTGATTACTGTTTTCATGGCTTAACTCCGTTAACAAAACTTCCCGGCGCGCTCTTTCCTTCAACGCTGCGGCGATTCGCGGCTCAGCCCCGCGACCTGTCGCTCGGCGTAGCCCAGCTTCTCGCTCGTCACCTTCATCGCCAGCATGAACTTCTCCATCGCTTCCTTCTCCCGCGGCGTCATCGTCGCGATCTCTTCGCGCGGCGCGTTCAAGTTGCGCACGCTTGAATGACGCGGCCGCGCCCCGAAACGTTTCTGGAATGCGACTTGTGTCGCTTCGCGCTGCCGACGACTGACGTTCGGTACGACGACGCGATCAACTTTGTCCCGCTTCTCGTCGCGCGCCGGCGTCGTCACGTCGTTCTTAGGCGTCGCGCCTGCGAGTTGTTGCTGCGGCGGCTGTGATTGTGTCTGATCCTGCCGCGGCGTCACCTTCTCTTCCGGCGCGGGCGTTTGATGAGCGAACTGCGGCGCGTCGGCCGTCTGCCGCTTCGACACGACGAGCCACGCGCCGAGGAGCAGCGTGACGATGAGCGAGGCGGCGACGGCGAGTCGCGACCAGTTGAATGATGTGCGCGCGGGCGTCGCGCGGCGCGGCGCGAACGGCAGCGTCGCGGGCACCTCGAAGGTGCGCGGCTGGAAGCGCAAGCCGCCGAGCAGCTCTTCGAGTCGCTCGACCTCCGGCTCAGGCTCGCCCGTCTTGTCCCACAGGTAGTCGCTCATAACTTCAAACGCTCCTCCCGTCCGCCGCCATCTTCTCGCGCAGAATCTTCATCCCGCGGTGGATGTTCACCCTCACCGACGCGGGCGCGAGCCCCGTCCGCTCCGCGATCTCCGGCCCCGTCATCCCCTCGACGAAGCGCAGGATCATCGGCTCGCGGTAGGCTTCGGGCAGCAACTTGATGATGTTCAAAACTTCCATCGCCTCGCCCTGCGTCGCGTGCGTCTGCGCGACCGACTCCGTCACCTCGGTCGTCTCGCGCGAGCGGCGGTGGAAGTCCATCGCGCGGTTCCTCGCGATCATGGCGATCCACGCGCCGAAGCTCCCGTCGTCGCGCAAGGTGTCGAGCTTGCGGAAGGCGGTTAAGAAAACGTCCTGCGCGAGATCGTCGACCTCGCCGTAGGGGACGCGCGCGAGCAGGATGCCGTGCACCATCCGGCCGTAGGTGTCGTAGAGGCGGCTGAACGCGTCGCGGTCGCCCGCGCGCACGGCGGCGACGAGGGCGGCGTCGGGGGAGACCTCTTGCGTCGCCCCGGCCTCCGCGCCCGTCGTCTGTCCGATCACTGGAAACAGGGCTGGTGTCGCCTCGTACATCGAGAGTCCTTCGCGCTCGGCGCGCCCGTCAACTTGCCCGGCGCGCTCTTCGTCCGACTCAAAGACGCCGCCCGCGCCGCGAGCGTTAACAGCGTTTCTCTGGAAAAGGCTGAATTTCACGGAGGGTGGGCGCTTCGCCGTCGCGCTTTAGGGGGTCTGACAGTATGGGAGCGAGGAGTTGTTCCCGCGGCTTCGACGTATTACGCCCAGAACCGAGCGCGAGATGCAAGCGAGTCGGAAGTGACTTGCCTCTAACAAAACTCGACGACGCGGGAGAACTTGTAGGTGCAGGGCTCGTCCCTGCCCGCGTCGATTCATCACGCGCGACGTTGAATTTTAAAGACACGGCGGGCAGGGACGAGCCCTGCACCTACGGTTTCGCAGCGGCCTCTCTAAAGACGGAAAGTTTTAGAAGGCGACGACGGGCAGGCTGCGGCGCGGCGGGAGTCGCGCGGGGTTTCGCGTGCGCGTGTGGCGGCGCGACTCCCAGAGGTGCGTGAGGCGGGAGAGCTCCGCGCCGTCCGACGCGGGGTCGACGAGCGCGAGCCAGACCGGGACGGGAAGCCATTCCCACGCCGCGCCGTAGACCTGCTCGTTCAACCGCTCGACGCGCGCCTCCGCACGCCACTGAAGTTCGAGCGGCGGCACGTCGCGCCAGTCGTCGTAGCAGGCGTGCTGGGCGCACGGCGCGGGCTTGGCGCGCGCGTGGACGAGGCAGCCCGCGCCGGGCGCAAACAGCGGGCACGAGTAGGTGCGCGCGAAGGTGTCGCCCGCGGCGCTCAAGCCGTAGCGCTCGACCGCGGCGCGCGCGCGTTCGTAGACACGGCTCCGCGCCGCGGCGTCGAGTCGCGGCGTGCGGCTGAGCGTCTCCCTGATGGCGACGGCTTCGAGGCGCGTGATGTGGACGTTGACGAAGTGTGCGTCGGTGCAGCACGCGCCGGGCGTCGGGCACTCGGCGCAGGGCCGCGCCGCGCGCTCGTAAGTCGTCTTGATGTGACTCTGGAACGCCGCCTTCCCGCGCCGCAGGAGAGCGAGCGCCGCCTCTTCGCTGAGTGTCTTCATCCCGCTTCGCGCCCGTAGAGCGCCAGGAACTCTTTATTGCCTTCCGCGCCGAGGATCGGCGAATCGACGACGCCCCGCGCGACGAGCCCCAACGACTCGGCGGCGCGGTTAACTTCCGCGACGACGCGCGCGTGCTGCGACGGGTCGCGCACGACGCCGCCCTTGCCGACCTCGCCCTTGCCCACCTCGAACTGCGGCTTGACGAGCACGACGAGCGCGCCGCCCTCCTTCATCAAGGGCACGAGCGCGGGCAGCACCTTCGTCGCCGAGATGAAGGACACGTCCATCACGACGAGATCGAAACGTTCGTCGAAATCTTCGGGCGCGAGGTGGCGCGCGTTGACGCCCTCGCGCACCTCGACGCGCGGGTCCGTGCGCAGCCGGTAGTCGATCTGGTTGTGCCCCACGTCGAGGGCCGTGACGCGGCGCGCGCCGCGCTGCAACAGGCAGTCCGTGAAGCCGCCCGTGGACGCGCCAACGTCGAGGCAGACCGCGTCGCGCACGTCCAGGCGAAACGCTTCGAGTGCGGCTTCGAGCTTGAGCCCGCCGCGGCCGACGTAGCGCGCCGCCGGGTCGTCGGCGCCGCGCACGCGCACCGGCGCGTCGGGCGCGTAGGTCTCGGAAGGCTTCTCGACGCGTCGCTCGCCGACGATGACCACTCCGGCCATCACCAGCGCCTGCGCGCGGGTGCGCGATTCGGCGAGCCCGCGCTCGACGAGCAGCCTGTCGATCCGCTCGCGCTTCATCGCCGAAGACTTTAACGCAAAACCCCGCGCGACGCCCGCGCGCGCGAGGTCATGAGGACTCACCGGCGCGCGCCTCGGCGGCGGGAGAAAGACGAGACGGCGCGCGTTCAGGATGGTTCGGAACTTAGAGAGTCAAACAAGACTCTACGGCGCGAGTGATGATGTAGGGGCAGGGACAAGTCCTCTGCCCGCGCTGAATCATAAAACGCGACGCGGAGCGTTACCGACCGGCGGGCAGGGACGAGCCCGGCACCTACAGCCCCTACAGTTACTCCGGTATTGTTAGAGGCTCTTAGGACTCTGCCGAGACGGATCGAAAGTGTAAGGCCGGTCGGAGGGGGAAGGGTCGGGCCGTGGGCGGGTCGGGGCGGCGTCGCTCAGCCGCGACCGCCGTCGCTCGTTTCGTCGATCTTATTCGCGGCCGGGTGGCCGCCGCCGCGCGGGATCGAGTGTTCGCCGTCGCGCGCGGCGTCGCCGACGAGTCGCTCGACCACTTCGACGAGGTCGGTCGAGCGGAAGGGCTTGGTGACGTAGGCGTCGAAGCCGGCGGCGAGGGCGCGCTGGCGGTCGATCTCTGCGGCGAAGGCGGTGACGGCGACGCAGGGGAGCGAACGCGTGCGAACATCGGCGCGCAGCTCTGAGAGGGCGCGCCAGCCGTCGAGCACGGGCATGGAGAGGTCGATGAGCGCCACGTCGGGCGGCTCGGCGCGCGCCGCGTCGACGAACTCGCGCCCGTCGCGCGCTTCACGCACGGCGTAGCCGGCGTTCTCCAACATCAGCCGCAGCAACTCGCGGTTGTCGTCGTAGTCGTCGGCGATCAGTATGCTCGTAGGCATCGTACTCGCGGGCCGATCTCGTGGTGCAAATCAGAGTTACTGGAATGCGTCTCTCTAGAGAGCAGGACGGAACAGGCGGCGTTGAGCGAGTTTATAACGCGGGTCGCGCGGGGTGTCAAATAATAAAACGAAGGCGGGGGCGGCGGCGGCGGGGCCGACATCCCGACGGAGGGGCGAAAGGCGAGAGGCGGAAGCGCACGCGGAAGGCCCCCGCCTGAAGTCTTTATTAAATGACGCGGCGGGCGCGCCGCGACTTTTGCCCTTCACCTTCCCGACCCTTAATTTTTCCGCCCGCCCCGTCCTGAGAAAGTGTTGCTTGACACCACTTTGCGCGCCCGCCATAATCGTTTTCCGGCGCACGCGTGCGCGCCGCACACCGCGCCCGAACCGTTCTTTCCGGGGCACTTTCAGTCGCATAAGCTCTGACCAGAGACAGACGTAAGGAGACGACCGACCGTGGCAGGAAGCGAAGACTTGGAGCGGAGCCTACGCCGCGAAGTGGACGAGCACATCAGCGCGCGCCTGCGCGAGCACCGGGAAGAGATTCAACGCGCGCAGACGCAGATCGCCGAGACGCTCTCCGCACTGGCCGAGAGACTCGCGGGCGGCGACGGGGGCGCGCGCTCGCTCGACGCGGCGATCTCGGCCCACCTGCGCAACGCGCGCAACGTCGGCGCTGACGAGGCGTCGCGCTCCTCGGCGGGCGCGGGCGCGTCGGGCGACGTGGCGCTCATCAAAGCCGCCGTCGACGACATCGACTCGCAGCGCACGCAAGCCGACATCCTGCACGCGCTCGTCAACCGCGCCGCCGCCTTCGCCCCGCGCATCGCCTTCTTCGTCGTCAAGAACGAGCGCGCGACAGGCTGGCGCGCGCGCGGGCTCGAAGGCACGGTCGGCGACGATTCGGTGCGCGAAATCTCAATCCCGCTCGACGCCGACACCGTCCTCGGCGAAGTCTACCGCACGCGCTCGGCGTGGAGCGGCGCGCCCGGCTCGAAGGCCGAGGATCACCAACTGCTCTCGAAACTCGGCGACGATCCGCCGCAGCGCATGGTCGCCGTGCCGTTGGTCGCGCGCGACAAGTGCGTCGCGGTGCTCTACGCCGACAGCGCCGGTCTCGACGGCGAGGCCATCAACCTCGAAGCGCTGGAGACGGTCGTGCGCGTGACCGGCATGGCGGTCGAGCTGCTCGCCGTCAAGCGCGGCGCGCCCGCGCAAACTCCTGCGACCGCCGACGCGCAGCAGCAACAGCAGCCACGGCCCGCCGACGCGACCGAGGCCCAGGCCGAGCCGGTCGCGGACGAACAGCCGCGCACGACCGAAGCCGCGCGCAACACGGAAGCTAGCGCCGCGACCGGGGCGGCGCCGGTCGAAGTCGAAGCCGCGCACGTCTCTGAAATAGAGGAGACGCGCGTCGAACCCGAAGTCGCGGCGAGCGCGCCGCAAGTCTCTCCAGACCCTTCCCCGGCGGCGGAAGTTTCCGCGCCCGCGACGCCCGCGTCGCAGGTCCCTGACGCGCAGCCGGCCGGCGCACACGCCTCGCCGCTCGGCGCGGCGCGCCGCTACGGTCATGACGCGGAGCTGCCCGTCGAAGTCCCCGACGAGGAGCGACGCTTCCACAACGACGCGCGCCGCTTCGCGCGCCTGCTCGTCTCCGAGATCAAGCTCTACAACGAGCAGAAGGTGACGGACGGGCGCGCCGAGGGCAACCTCTACGACCGCCTGCGTGACGAGATCGACCGCTCGCGCCAGATGTACGACAAGCGCGTCCACCCCTCGGTCTCCCCGCGCTTCGACTACTTCCACCAGGAGCTGGTCAACACGCTCGCCGGCGGCGACGCAGACAAGCTGGGCGCGGGCTACCCCGGCGCGACCGTCGCGGCGTAAAGTTTTCGCGCCGGTGAAAAGATCAAGGGGCAGGGTCTCATCCCTGCCCCTTGATTTTTATGCCGCGTGTCAGACTTGCTCCCCGGCGCGCGGCACTATCTGTAATGAGGGATGTTAAGTCCTAAGATAATATTTCTCTTACCCGTCCATAACCCGTTATTGCTCCCGGTAAGGCGGACGATGCCTGAGCCGCCACGATTCTCAAGTTTGGAGCGCTTTTCCTCTGTCAGAAGCGGGTCATCATCGAACACGTACTCGTCAATGTAATACTCGTTCTTATCAGGCTCTTTCACAATCGGGTGAATATGTGCCGGATTATCCCTGCCGGGGTACGGCGCGGGCCTGATGGTTGTGAATTTGTATCCGCCGTTCGCGTTAGTCTTGAGCCAGCCACGCAAGTGTCCATGTCTGCGGGCAATGTTCGTCGCATCGGGCGCGGGGGAGTAATACCCTTTGGCGTCCGTATGATAGACGTAAAGAATTACATTCGGCGCGGGAGTCTTTCCATCCGCCTGATAAATGATGCCGCTGATCTCCATCCTCTCGCCCGGCTCGGAAGCAGGAGCCATCGCCGCCTGCCAACTTAGTTGCCGCGGCGTACCTTCATAAATGCCTTCGCAGCCGTCGCAACCGCCTCCGACGACATCTGTCGATGTGCTCTGCCTATTTTGCGCTCGGCAGGAACTATTCAGAGCGACTACTGATGGGAAGGCAACGGCTGAAATGAGGGCGCGTTTGATGAACTGCCTGCGGTTTTCGTTCCGGGCTTGTTGATTATCCATGTCAACCTCGGTTTGATATGAGCACGTTCGCTGGTTGGACGATTCAGACCGCGTCTTTCTTACAAAAATGTTTGGGGCAATAGACGCCCAGCGCCCGGCATCACCCGCTGTGTATTCAACGCGACTGGAGGAGCGTCTATCGTATGAGAGCAACGCTATTCGCGGGGTGGAGCCACGACTCTGACAGTGAAGGGGAACGTAACGACCCGACCCGCGCGCTGAAACTGACTCCCGATGCGGTAGTCGCCGGCGGCGGGGAACATCGTCTTGAACTCTACCTCGGGGCCGCCCCGCAGGGTAGCGCGGTCTACATTGCCGGGTAACATTTCGCTCGGGTGCGAGTGTAAGTATTCGGACTGATCCGCGCTCAGGATCAGCGTGTGGCCCCACGCCCCTTAGGGGGTATGTTTGGGCTTGGCAGGCAGCTTGGCGGGTAGATCAACCTTGTCATCAATCAGCGCGTCCGTACAGACTCCCGCGAGGCGCGCATACCCTAAAAGGATGTAGAGCGGCGGCTCGCGCACGCCTAACTCGTAGTTGGAAATAATGCCCCGCGATAATTCCTCTTCCGCCCCTAACCGCCTCAGCATCTCGCTCTGAGACAATCCGAGCGCGAGCCTCACCCGTAGAAGTTTTTCAGCAAGCCGCTTCTGCTGTCGGCGCGGGTGTCTGCCCATTAGGAGTCACCCCCTAAAGGCAGCTTGCCCGCCGCTGCAATTGCAGCTACAATGTCCCGGTTCGCGTCCGCCGCCGAAGTTCTCTGTTTCTTGGCGACGCCCTTCACTCGAAAAGTGAGGGTGAGCTAAGCATCCGGTCGTTGCCGTAGTGGAAAGAACGTGGCGGCAAGATAGCACAACTTGGGCTGCGCCGCCGCCCCGTTTGGGTGCGTGGGCGGCTGGCGCGGGCGGGGGTTTGGGCCGCGAGGCTCGCCCGTCGTGGTGATAGCGTGGGCGAGTCACCCCCGCCATTAAATCTTGTGACCCTCACGATCCTTTACGTCGAAGATAACAGGCTCGTCTCGCAAGCCGTCCGCGACCTGCTGGAAGGCGAAGGCTGGCGTGTCGAGTTCTACGCTAACGGCAACTCTGCGATGAACCGGCTGGCGGGTGGCGTCCGCTACGATCTGCTACTACTCGACAACGACCTACCGGGCGCGAGTGGGATTGAACTCACCCGCTACGCGCGCAGCCTGCCGATCTATCGCAAGACGCCGATCATCGTGGTATCCGCGACTGACTGTAGCGCAGAGGCGCGGGCCGCGGGCGTGGACTTGTTTCTGAGCAAGCCCGATGATATTCACGCGCTGGTTGATGCCGTGAGAAGGCTGACGGGTTAAAACTATTGAGTAAAAGCCCCGCTACCGCTTGGGTGCGTCAAGTGCATAATTCCCGGAATAATCCTTGACACCCTGGCCGATCTGGCATAATCTGCGCCCCCTACGGTCCGTCCGCCGGCTACCAAGAGCCCACGCCTGCCCCGCGCCCTCCCGTGTAGCCCTCCCTTCGCAAGCCTCAGTGCGGTGAGCCTTGCACTTAGCTTAGTGATCCGAAAATGCCGATTCGGATCGCCCCACGAGTCGCGCTTCCGCCCCGCGCGGTCGGCCGGTGGTTGCGTCCTCACTTAAGCGGCGATGGCTTCAATGCCGCACGGAGGTAATGTTCGTGAAAATTTTAGCAACAACCCTCAAACCACTCGCCCTGGGAGTCGCGCTCGTAGCACTTTTCGCGGTCGCGCAGGGGACGGCGAACGCCGACCCGGTCTCCTTCAACACGACGGGTGTGTTCAGCGTCAGCAGCACCAACGTGGCGGCATTTACTAATGGTAACGGCACCACGACGCTCACCTTCAGCGGCACCAGCAACGCCGTGTTTACGCCCGCCGGCGTCTCGTTCGGCGACATCCTGGCGACCACGACCGTCCCCTCGGGACAGGCCGGCCCCGCCATTACCGGAACTTTCACCCTCAACATCTTCCAGACGCTGCCGACCGGCGGCAACGGGAGCTTGGTCGGCACGCTCAGCGGGACGCTCGGCTTCAACACCGGCATCGCCACGCTCAGCTTCACGACGACCACCATCCAGATCGACGGCTTCACCTACACGGTCAACCCGACCTACACGCTGGCGCTGCCGGCCACGGGCACGGGCGGCAGTGCCGGCACCGGCACGACGACCATCCAGGGCACGGTGACGGGCTCGGCCGTCCCGGAGCCGGCGACGATGCTCCTGCTCGGCACGGGCCTGGC
>DATLMC010000140.1:0-23380 GCA_035537435.1 Pyrinomonadaceae bacterium
CGCACTGCTGTGCCTCGCGCTCGCGGCTCTCGCGCTCACGCTCCTTGGCGCGAGAGCCGTCGGCGAGGGGCTGCGGCCGCTGCGTGCGGCCGTCGGCGCGGGGCTCTCGATCCTCGACATGATCTTCCACACGGCGGCCGAAGGCTTCGCGGGCGCGGCCCTCATCCTGCGCTCCGCGGGGCGTTTCGTCGCGACGGAGCCGGGCGGCGTGCGCGCCTCCCTCTTCGTCGCGCTCGCCCTCGCCGTCCTCGCGCTCCTGCGCCTCATCAACAATTACCACCGCGAACGCCTCCCCGACTGAAACCCCAGGCCCCGCCGCGCGTACAACCCTCCTGCGCGCGAGACCGCGCCAGAGCCCGACGGGGCCGCGGCCGAGACCTATCCCGCGCGCCGACCCTGCTGTGACGTTGCACGCCATCGCCCTCCAACACGGACTTCAAACTTCGCCGCGCGGCGCGGTAGTTTCGCCGTCAACACGCGCCGCCGCGCTCGCCCTGCTGCGCGCGACGGCGTTGCTCGCGCTGCTGTGCGCCGCGGCGTTGGCGGTCAGCGCGCGACAGACGATACAACAGCCGCCGACGCAGAACGGATCGCCGCCGCCGCTCGTGCCGCACGCGGAGGACGCGGGCGCGGCCATCGTCATCGACGGCGACTACGCGCGCGACGTGTTCGGCATGGGGCGCACGGTCGTCGTGCGCGGCAACGTCAGGCACGGCGTGATGGCGTTCGGCGGCGACGTGGTGGTCGAGGGCAGGGTCGAGGGCGACGTGGCGGCGCTCGGCGGATCGGTCTTCCAGCGCGAGGGCTCTTTCATCGGCGGCGACGTGTGGGTCTTCGGCGGCGCGTACCACCACGGCAAGGGCGCGCCGGCGCGCAACCCCTCCAGCTCGACCGTCATGTACGCCGGCTACGAGCAGGAGCTGCGCGAGGTGACGCGCAACCCCGCCTCCATCCTCGCGCCGCGCTGGTCGTTCCCCTCCGTCGGCGTGCGCGTCCTCTCCGTCCTCTTCTGGTTCATCGTCTCGCTCGCCCTGACCGCGGCCACGCCCGACGCGATCAGCCGCGCCGCCGCGCGCTTGCAGTTGACCTCCCTGCGCGTCGCCCTGATCGGCGTCGTGGGCGTCGTCGTCATCGGCTTCGGCGTGCCCGTCTCGCTACACGTGCTGCCGCCCGCCGTCGGCGTCTTCGTCGGCGCGCTCGCGAGCCTGCTCTTAGTCGTCGCCTACCTCTTCGGCCGCGTCGCGATCCACGCGGCGACGGGGCGCTGGCTCCAGCGCCTGCTGCTCAACGAGCAGAACCGCTCCGAGTCGGTCGCGCTGCTGATGGGCGCGCTCTTCTGGGCGCTCGTCCTCTCGCTGCCTTACCTGTGGGCGCTCGCCGCCGCCGCGCTCGTCGTCACCAGCCTCGGTCTCGCGCTCACCGCGCGCTACCGCCTCGGCTGGAAGTCCGCGTCGAAACTTTGAGGGCGGACGGAAATCCTCTTTCGACGGGGCGGAGAGTCGCCCGACCGTAAGTTCACGCATCCAGAAAGGCGGCTCACCTCAGGGGCGCGGAGGGCGCTGAAGGAGCACAGAGCTTTGTCTTGCTCTGTGCTCCTTCAGCGTTCTTCGTGCCTCCGTGGTGAGTTGTGCCCGCGCGGGCTTCCGAGTCACAGCTTTAATTGCCGCCTGCCCCTTACGCCGCCGCGGACTGCTCGCGCGCCCAGACCGTTCTGGTTTATTGTGACGGGAAGTTTTACCCGCAGACCGTGGACACTTTGCAGCCGCACGACGAACCGACCGACGACGCGCTCGTCAGGCGCGTGCGCGCGGGCGACGAGGCGGCGTTCGAGAAGTTGTTCGAGCGTCACCGCCTGAGGGTCGCGCGCGTCGCCGCGCGTTTCTTCCCGCGCCGCGATCAGATCGAGGAGATCGTCCAGGAGGCTTTCGTCAAAGCCTACTTCGCGCTCGACTCTTACGCGGGCGCGCACGCCTCTTCCTTCGGCGCGTGGCTCTCGCAGATCGCCGTCAACGCCGCCTACGACGAGTTGCGGCGCGTGCGGCGGCGGCCGCAGAACTCGGAGATGAACCTCACGGGCGAGGAGGCGCAAGCCCTCGTCTCGCGCGTCGAGCGCGTCGCCTCCACCGAGCCCGACATCGAGTCGGCCCTCGTCTCGCGCGACCTAGCCGCCAAGCTCCTCGCGCGACTCGATCCGGAGGATCGCGCCGTCCTCACCATGCTCGACGCCGACGGCCTCTCCGTCGCCGAGATCGCCGGGCTGACCGGGTGGACGAACTCGAAGGTCAAAGTGCGCGCCCACCGCGCGCGCCTCTCGCTGCGCCGCGTCCTGCGTAAATACCTGTAAAGCGGGAGGGTTGGCGCGGGCCGCGCGGCGAAAAATGTTGTAACCGGCGAGACCCGCGCCGCGTCTCCCTACTGTGCGGAAGGCCCCCCAGCGCGGCCCGCCCGCGAGGTACTCAATGTTCGGCAAAAAGGCACGCGAAATAACAGACGAACGGCTCGCCCCCGCCGCACGCGCCCTCGTTCGCGAGGCGGCGCGCGGCGCCGACGACGCGGCCGAAGCGGTCGCCTCATCCCCCTTCCTTTACGCCCGCATCGCCGCGCGCATCGAAGAGCGCCGGCGCGCGCAGAATGATGAGGGCTGGCTCACGCTGCTGGCGGTGGCGTGGAGAGCCGTGCCGGTGATGGCGGTCGTCGCCATGGTCGCGGCGGCGCTGCTGTTCTGGATCGGCATCTACGGCGCGAGCGCGTCGTCGTCGAATCAGATGGGGTACGAGGCCCTGCTCGACACGCGCGGGTCGGGCCTGGTGACGACGGTGCTCGCCGACAGGGATCAGCTTTCGCACGACGACGTGCTCGACATCGTCGTCGCGAGGGAAGTGACGGAGGCGCACAGATGAAGGGCGGCACGAGGATCAAAATCTGGATCGTCTTCGTCGCGGTCTTCGCGCTCGGCACGGTGACGGGCGCGGCCATCGACGGCGTCTACCGCTCGCGCGCGAGCGCCGGCAGGCGCGACGAGGACGAGCGCCGGCGCGACGCCGGGGCGCACTTCGACAAGATGCGCCGCGACCTGAACCTGACGGACGAGCAGGCGACCAGGATCCGCAGCGTGCTCGACGAGACGCGCAACGAGTACCGCAGCCTTCGCGCCGAGCTGCGCCCCCGCTTCGACGAGCCCCGCCTCAAGGCGCGCGCGCGCATCCGCGAGTTGCTCGACGAGGCGCAGCGGCAGAAGTTCGACGCGGTGACGGCCGAGATGGACGCCAAGCGCGGCGCGCAGGAACGCTCGCGCTGAGGCGCGGGCCGCGCCGGATCGCGGTATAATTAACGGAACCCGACAGCCTGGCAGCGGTAAAGAATGAGGGCAGAGGTCTATCAAATGAAGAAGTTTCTACTAGCGGTCGTGCTCGCCGCCGCGTCGGCCGTCGCGGCGGGCTCGGTCGCCTCGACCGCGCAGGAGGCGCAGCAGCAGCCCGCGCCGGCGGGCGATAAGGACATCAAGGCGACGAGTGTGCTCGGCGACGTGACGGCGATCAACGTCGAAGCGAACGGGCTCGCGGTCAAGACCGCCGCGGGGTCGAGCGTCCTCGTCATGCTCACGCCGAAGACCGCCTTCAAGCGCGCGCAGCCCGGCGCCGCCACGCTCGACGGCGCGAGTGACATCAAGCTCGCCGACATCGCGCTCGGCGACCGCGTCTTCGCCTACGGCCGCGTCGCGTCGGATCACAAGACCGTGCCGGCGCAGCTCGTCGTCGTGATGACTAAGTCCGACATCGCGAAGAAGCAGGAGCACGACAAGGCGGAGTGGTCGCGGCGCGGCATCTGGGGCACGGTCATGTCGGTCAACGCGGCGACCAAGGAGATCACCATCAACTCGCGCTCGCCCGCCGGGCTCAAGCCCGTCATCGTCGAAGCCTCGGGCCAGCGTGTGGCGTTCCTGCGCTACGCGCCCGACTCCGTGCAGTACGCAGACGCCAAGCCCAGTTCGTTCACGGAACTCAAGGTCGGCGATCAGCTCCGCGCTCTGGGCGAGCGCACGCCCGACGGCGCGCGCTACAAGCCCGAGGAGATCGTCTCCGGCTCGTTCAAGACCATCCTCGGCACGGTCGCGTCAATCGACGCGGCGGCGGGCACCGTCAAGATCACGCCGAACGGTCAGAAGCAGCCGCTGACGGTCGCCGTCACCTCAAGCTCGAACCTGCGCCGCATCGATCCGATGATGGGTCAGATGCTCGCCTTCATGGTGATGCGCCAGGCGGGCGGCGGCTTCGGCGCGGGCGCGGGTCAGGGCAACGTGCGTATCGGCGGGCCGGGCGGCGGCGGCGGTCAGCCCCCCGCGGGCGCGCCCCCGCAAGGCGGCGGCGAGGGGCCGGGCGGACAGCGACGCATGACGATGGGCGGCGGCGGCAACTTCGACATTCAGGAGTTGATCGACCGGCAGCCGCAGGCGACGCTCGCCAACCTCAAGGCGGGCGACGTGGTCATCGTTTCGAGCGCCGCCGGATCGGACGCGACGCGGCTGACCGCGATCACCCTCCTCGCCGGCGCGGAGCCCGTGCTCGTGGCTTTGCAAACGCGGCCCGCGGGCGGCGCGGCCGCCGGCGCTGTCACAAGCTCCGGCTTGCCCGCCGGGATCGATCTCGGCATCGGGCTGCCGTAAGCCTGTTTTTGCGGGGGCGCGGAGAGTCTCGACAGTCTCAAACTCCGCGCCCTTTTTTATGCTCTCATCACATTTGCGAAGGACGATTGAAACGATCATGCAGTCATTGAAGAAGGTAATCACCGGCGGGCTGGCGGTTCTGTTCGCGCTCGCGCTCACGGTCTCGGCCGCCCCGGCGCGGCGGCCCGACGGCTCCGCCCCGCAGCAGCCGACGGGGTCTGTGCGCGGCGTCGTCAAGGACGAGTTCGGCGGCGTCGTCGTCGGCGCGACCGTCACGCTCGTCGACGCGGCGGGCGTGGAGAAGACCGCGACGACCAACCAGGAGGGCGTCTACACCTTCACCGGCATCATGCCCGGCCACTACACGGTGCGCGCCGTCTCCGAGGGCTTCGCCCCCTACGAGAACGCGGACGTGAACCTGACGAGCGCGGGCCGCGAGCGGCTCGACATCACGCTCGCCGTCGCGCTCCAGCAGGAGTCCGTCACGGTGCAGTCCGAGCCGGGCGTCTCGACCGACGCGGAGAACAACCAGAGCGCGCTCGTCATCAAGGACAAGGATTTGGACGCGCTGCCGGACGATCCGGACGACCTCGCCGCCGCGCTGCAGGCCCTCGCCGGCCCCGCCGCCGGCCCCAACGGCGGGCAGATTTACATCGACGGCTTCACCGGCGGCACGCTCCCGTCGAAGGACGCGATCCGCGAAATCCGCATCAACCAGAACCCGTTCTCCGCCGAGTTCGATCAGATCGGATTCGGGCGCATCGAGATTCTGACGCGCCCCGGCTCGGATCGCTTCCGCGGCCAGACCTTCTTCAGCTTCTCCGACGAGAGCTTGAACTCGCGCGACCCGTTCGCCGCGCGCCGCGCGCCCTCGCAGGGGCGCAACTTCGGCGGCAACTTCGGCGGCCCCATCCAGAAGAAGAAGTCTTCCTTCTTCCTCGACTTCGAGAAGCGCGACACGGACAGCAACGCGATCATCAACACGGAGATTGTCGATCCGACGACGCTCGACTTCGATCCCATCATCCGCACCGTCCTCGTGCCGGGGCGGCGCACCTCCTTCAGCCCGCGCGTCGATTTCGCCGTCAACAAGAACAACACGCTCGTCGCGCGCTACAACTTCTCGCGCAACACGAGCGACAACCTGGGCGTCACCGAACTGTCACTCGACATCGATCCGTTCTTCGGCATCGACCGCACCTTCTCGCGGGAGAACACGGAGCACAGCATCCAGGTGACGGAGACGGCGATCCTGACGCCGACCGTCATCAACGAGACGCGCTTCCGCTTCGAGCGCGGGGTGAGCGAATCGGGCGGCGACATCTCGCGCCCGGTCATCATCGTCTCCGGCCAGTTCACGGCGGGCGGCGCGAGCGCGGCCCCCTCGAAGACCACCAACACGAACTGGGAGTTACAGAACTACACCACGTTCGTGCACGGCCTGCACTCGCTCAAGGCGGGCGGTCGCCTGCGCGGCGTCCACATCGAAGACTTCTCGCAGGCGGGCTTCGGCGGCACGTTCGTCTTCGCGGGGACGCAGAACCTCTCGTCGGCCGAACAGTTCAGTAGCGTCCTCGCCGGCGTCCCCGGCGTGACGCCGACGCAGCTCAACATCACCTTCGGCGACCCCCTCGCCGACGTGAGTCAGACCGACGTGGGCCTCTTCGTCCAGGACGACTGGCGCGTGCGCCCGAACTTCACGCTCTCGGGCGGCCTGCGCTACGAGAACCAGACGAACATTTCGAGCGCGTTCAACTTCGCGCCGCGCCTCTCCTTCGCCTACTCGCTCGGCAAGGCGCAGGCGCGGCCGAAGACGGTCTTGCGCGGCGGCTTCGGCGTCTTCTACAGCCGCGTCTCCGACAACCTCACGCTCCAGGCGAACCGCTTCGACGGCACGAGCCAGCAGCAGTTCATCATCCCCGCCCCCGCCGGCTTTAACGAGTGCATAGACACGAACACCGCGGCGTGCCTGCCGTCCGCGGACGAACTCGCCCCCTTCCGCCAGACGCTCGTCACGCGCCGCCTCGCCGAGGACATCCAGGCCCCCTACTCGATCCAGTCCACGATCAGCGTCGAGCGGCAGCTCCCCTACAGTATCGTCGCCACGGCGACCTACATCAACACGCGGACGCTCCACATGCTGCGCTCGCGCAACATCAACGCGCCGCTCAACGGCGTGCGCCCGCT
This sequence comes from Pyrinomonadaceae bacterium, assembly GCA_035537435.1. Classification (GTDB taxonomy): domain Bacteria; phylum Acidobacteriota; class Blastocatellia; order Pyrinomonadales; family Pyrinomonadaceae; genus JAIVGV01. The sequence goes on from DATLMC010000140.1 coordinate 6,851, forward strand.
CGGCGACGCCGCGGGCAACGTCTTCGTCTTCGAGTCGAGCGGCATGCTCCGCCAGAACCAGCTCAACGTCAGCGCCAACACGCGGCTCAACCCGCGCTTCACGCTCTTCTCCAACTACACGCTGAGCAAGATGAACAGCGACACGGACGGCCCGAACTCGTTCCCGGCCAACAACTACGACGTGAGCGACGAGTTCGGCCGCGCCTCGCGCGACGTGCGCCACCGGTTCGTCGTCGGCGGCTCGGTCGAGGCCCCCTGGGGCCTGCGCCTGAACCCGTTCGTCACGGCTTTCTCGGGGAGCCCCTTCAACATCACGACCGGCTTCGACAACAACGGCGACACGCAGTTTAACGACCGCCCGGCCTTCGCCGACGCGCTCTCGCCCAACTGCGTGCCGAACTCACTGGGCTGCGACGTGAAGGAGACGCCGTTCGGTACGTTCGACATCCGGCCCAAGCCGGGCCAGACGATCATCCCGCGCAACTTCGGTCAGGCCTCGTCATACTTCTCCGTCAACATGCGCATCAGCAAGACCGTCGGCATCGGCGGCGGCGGCCGCCGCAACGCGGCCGCCGCGAACGGCGCGGGCGGGGGTACGGCGGGCACTGCTGCCGGCGGCGATCAAACCGCCCGGGCGGGCGCGGCGGGCGGCGGCCGTGGTGGTCGCGGCGGTGGCGGCGGCGGTCGTGCAGGTGGGGGCGGCGGCGGGCCGCGCGGCGGCGGCGCGGGCGGGATGTTCGGTCAGGGCGGCATCTTCGGCGGCCCCGGCGGGGCGGGCGACAGCCGCTACCAGATGACCTTCAGCGTCAACATCAACAACATCTTCAACAACACGAACTTCGGCCTGCCCGTCGGCAACCTGAGTTCGTCGCAGTTCGGTCTGCCACGTTCGTCGGCGGGCGCCTTCGGCGGCTTCGGCCCGGGCGGCGGCGGTGGCGGCGGCGCGGCGGGCAACAGGCGCGTGGAGCTGCAACTGCGCTTCAACTTCTAAGAAACTTTAACCACCGGGCGGGCGTTAAAAACCGGCAGGGTCGCGTGCGACTAGCTTGCGACCCTGCCGGTGCTCCCGTCTCAATCCACTTTCTCGCGACCTCTAGGGAAGGAACTAACCCGCATGAAGCCCACGCCGCTCGCCGCCGCCGCGCTGCTCGCCGCCGCCGTCTGCGCCTCGGCGCAGCAGAAGCCCGCGGAGAAGTCCGCTTCGGCGGCGGCCGCCGCCCAGACGCCCCCCTCCACGCAGGCGACGACCGCGGCGGCGGTCGCGAAGGGCGCGGTCGCGCCCGCCCTGTCGTCGCCGATTGAGCTGGCGCGCGCGACCTACGCCGCGCAGGGCGGCGACAAGTACCGCGATCTGAAAAACATCGTGCTGCTCGGCTCCGCCGACCTCTACGCGCCCGGCTCGGCGCAGTCGCTCTCCGGCAAGTTCGGCATGATCACTTCGGGCGACCGCCTGCGGCTCGAAGTGCAGTCGCCGCTCTTCGGCTTCTCGCTCGTCTCCGACGGCGTGCGCACCTACAGCAGCATGCGCGGCTTCGAGCTGCCGTCGGCGAGCCGGTTCGGCGTCCCCGTGCTGCTGAAGTTCGAGCAGCCGGGCTACGCCGTCACCGCGCTCGACGGATCGAAGAAGGAGCGCGCCTTCCGCATCACCGACCCGGAGGGCAACATCACCGACTTCTACGTCGACCCCGCGACGAACCGGCTCATGCGCTTCGAGGTGCCTTACGGGCCTTACACCTACAGCGTCGAGTTCAAGTCGATGAAGGAGATCGAAGGCGTCTTCGTCCCCATGAGCTTCGTGCAGCGCATCTCTTCGACGCAGGGCTCTTTCTACGCCGAGTTCAAAGTCAAAGACGCGAAGATCAATCAGGAAGTGCCCGACAACACGTTCGTCATCCCCGACAAGTAGAGGCGCGGCGTCGCCGGGAGTAGAAGGGCGGAGGGCGGGGGTTAAGACTGTGTGTAGTCTTAACCCCCGCCCTCCGCCTGATCCACGCGTGGCCCCGGCTAGACGCTCATGATCTCCTGCTCTTTGTTCTTCGCCAGCTCGTCGATGCGCGCGATGATCGAGTTGGTGAGCTTCTGAACCTCTTCGAGCCCGTCGCGCTCGGCGTCCTCGGAAATCTCCTTGTCCTTGAGCATCTTCTTGAGGCGCTCGTTCGCGTCGCGGCGCACGTTGCGCACGGCCGTGCGGTGCTCCTCCGCCAGCTCGTGCACCTGCTTGGCGAGCTGCCTGCGCCGCTCCTCGGTGAGCGCCGGGATCGGCACGCGCACGAGCTTGCCGTCGTTCGACGGGTTCAAGCCCAGATCGGCCGAGCGGATCGCGCCCTCGATCGCCTTGAGCTGCGACATGTCCCACGGCTGCACGGTGATGGTCTGCGGCTCCGGGACGTGGATCGAAGCCATCTGGTTGAGCGGCGTCGGCGTGCCGTAGTAGTCGACGACGACGGGGTCGAGCAGGCTCACGACGGCGCGACCCGTCCTCACGGTCGAGAGCTTGCGGCGCAGGTCTTCGACCGAAGCCTCCATCCGCGGGCGCGTATCTTTGATGACATCCTTCTCGCTCATAGCTCCTCCAAAGCGGTGACAGGTAAACCGTGACAGGTGACAAGTGAAAAAGGTTTTACCTGTCACCTGTCACCGTTAACTCGTCACGGTTTTATCCCGTCACCCGTCACGGTTTACCTGTCACGGGTCTTTCCATGCACACCTTCGTGCCGACGCCGGGCTCGCCCGTGACGACGCGCAGGATGTTGCCGGGCTCGCGCATGTTGAAGACGACGATGGGCAGGCGGTTGTCCATGCACAGCGAGATCGCCGAGGCGTCCATCACCTGCAAATGTTTTTCCAGGACTTCCTGGTAGGTGATGCAGTCGAAGAATTTCGCCTCGGGGTTCTTCACCGGGTCGGAGTCGTAAACGCCCGCCACCTTCGTGGCCTTCAAAATCACCTCGGCTTTGACTTCGAGCGCGCGCAGGGCGGCGGCCGAGTCGGTCGTGAAATAGGGGTTGCCCGTCCCGGCGGCGAAGATGACGACGCGCTGCTTTTCGAGGTGGCGCACGGCGCGGCGGCGGATGAACTGCTCGGCGACCTCCGGGATGTCGAGCGCGGAGAGCACGCGCGTGTCGACCTCCGTCTTTTCGAGCGCGTCCTGCAAGACGACGGCGTTCATGATCGTGGCGAGCATCCCGATGTAGTCGGCCGCCGCGCGATCCATGTCGCCCGCGCTCTCCGAGACGCCGCGGAAGATGTTGCCGCCGCCGACGACGATCGCCACCTCGACGCCGAGCGCGCGCACGGCCTTCACCTGCTCCGCCACGTCGCGCGCGACCTTCACGTCCACGCCGTAGTTCTGCTCGCCCATCAGCGCCTCGCCGGACAGCTTCAGGAGTATCCGGCGGAAGGCGGGCGCGCGCCCGGCGGCGGTCGTTTGTGCTTCGGCAATTCCCATTGCGGATTTCGGATCGCGGAATGCGGATTGAAGACAGGATCGAAGACTCTTCGATCCTGCGTCTCAGGTTTCGGATTTCACAACTTCAGACTTGGATTTTAAATCCGCATTCCGCAATCCGAAATCCGCAATCTACGTTAGAGGAGCGCCGCGACCTCGCCGCCGAAGTCCTCGTCGCGCTTCGAGAGCCCCTCGCCCATCTTGTAGCGCGTGAAGCGGCGGACGGTGATCTTCTCGCCCGTCGCGGCGATCTTCTCGTTGAGGAGATCGCCGACGGTCTTCGCCGGGTCTTTGACGAACGGCTGATCGACTAAGACCGCCTCCTCGTAGAACTTGTTCATCCGGCCCTCGACGATCTTGTCGATCACCTGATCGGGCTTGGTCGCGTTCTTCGGATCGTTGCGGGCCTGCGCGCGCGCGATCTCGCGCTCCTTGTCCATCACGCCCGCCTCGACCTCCTCGCGCGAGACGAAGCGCGGCTCGGCCGCCGCGACGTGCATCGCGATGTCTTTGACGAGTTGCTGGAACTCTTCCGTGCGCGCGACGAAGTCGGTCTCGCAGTTGACCTCGACCAGCACGCCGACCTTGCCGCCCATGTGGATGTAGGAGCCGACGACGCCCTCGGCCGCGATCCTGCCCTCCTTCTTCTTCGCCGAGGCGAGGCCGCGCTTGCGCAAGATCTCAATCGCCTGCGCCTCGTCGCCGCCCGCCTCCGCGAGCGCGTTCTTGCACTCCATCATCCCCGCGCCCGTCTTCTCGCGCAGGGCCTTCACCCCGGCCGCCGTCACTTCTGCCATGACACTCTCCTCGAAGATGGCCGTTGGCTATGAGCCGTTAGCTGTTAGCCAAAGCAATCAACTTTTAATAATCTGAATTATAGCTGAAAGCTAACCGCTCATAGCCAACAGCCCCCTAAAATCAAGCGCAGCCCCGGCGGTTGACCGCTCGCGGTGGCTGCGCTCGCCGAAATTAGCTGTTAGCCGTCAGCTGCTAGCCGTTTCGTTTTAGCTAAAAGCTAACAGCTAATAGCTCATAGCTCCTTCTCACTTCGCCGCGCCGACCGACTCCGCGCCCTTCCCCTGCTCGGCGTCGCGCTCCGGCGTCGTCTCGTCGCCGGCAGCGTCGCCCGCGCCGAACGCCCCGCGCACGGGCGCGTGCGTGCCGACCTGCGCGTGATCGCCGAGGCTGTCGGGCTGCTGGCCGGTCTTCCCGAAGCCCTGGTTGCCCGGCGAAGAGACCTGCGTCTCGGCGGACGGGGCCGCCGCGCCCATGTCCGTGAAGTTCTGCGACTCGCGACCGGGATCGCGCGCCGTCGTCACCGAAGAGGTGCCGTCGCCGCTCGCGCCGAGGGTCGGGCGCGTGCCGGTCGCCTCGGGCGCGCCCGACGCTGCCGGGGCTTGCGCCCCGGCGTTCTGAGCGTCCGCACTGTCCTCGGCCTCTTCGCCGCCCTTCTGCTGCATCTGCTGACCCTCGATGACGGCGTCGGCGATGCGCGAGGCGAAGAGCCGCACGGCCCTGAGCGCGTCGTCGTTGCCGGGGATCACGTAGTCGATGCCTTCGGGCGAGCAGTTCGTGTCGACGACGGCGATGACCGGGATGTCGAGCCGGTTCGCCTCGGCGACCGCGATCTCTTCCTTGCGCACGTCGATGATGAAGAGCGCGTCTGGCAGGCGCGTCATGTTCTTGATGCCGGAGAAGTTTCGCTCCAGCGTCTCGCGCTCGCGGTCGAGCTTGATGCCCTCCTTCTTGGTGAGCATCTCGTAGCGGCCGTCGGTCTTCATCGCCTCCAGCTCGCGCAGCCGCTTGATCGACTTCTGCACGGTCTGGAAGTTCGTCAGGAGGCCGCCGAGCCAGCGCTGGTTGATGTAGTACTGGCCGGCGCGCGTCGCCTCCTCGCGGATGGCGTCCTGCGCCTGCCGCTTCGTGCCGACGAAGAGGATGGTGCGCCCGCGATCCTCCGAGGCGATAGAGGTGACGTAGCCGATGGCTTCGCGGAACAGCTTCTGCGTCTTCTGCAGATCGATGATGTTGATGCCGTTGCGCTCGCCGAAAATGTACTCCTTCATCTTCGGGTTCCAGCGGCGCACCTGATGGCCGAAGTGCACGCCGGCTTCCAGAAGTTCTTTCATCGTTACCGAGACCAAAAGTGAACCTCCTCAGTTGATTGGTTTATGTACTCGCCGCCGCCGAGACACCCCGCGGGGCAACCAACCCGGCGGCGACAATGGAATTGCGGAATGCGGATTTCGGATTGCGGAATGGAAAACTGGATTTCGAATCCGCAATCCGAAATCCGCATTCCGCAATGAGACTAGCGCTTCGAGAACTGGAAGCGTTTGCGCGCGCCCTTCTGCCCGTACTTCTTGCGCTCCTTGATGCGCGGGTCGCGCGTCACCAACCCGGCCGACTTCAGGGTCGGGCGCAGGTCGGCGTTGAACTCCATCAGCGCGCGCGTAATGCCGTGGCGCACCGCGCCCGCCTGGCCGGCGGGGCCGCCGCCCGCGACGTTAACGAGGATGTCGAACTTGTTCGAGGTCTCGGTCAACTGGAGGGGCTGGCGGATGACCATCCGCAACGCCTGGTTCGGGAAGTAGTCCTCGAACGTCTTCTTGTTGATCTTGATCTCGCCCGTGCCGGGGCGCAGGTAGACGCGCGCCGTCGAGGTCTTGCGCCTGCCGGTTCCGTAGAATTGATTCTCTGCCACGTTCTTTATTCCTTAAACTGTGTGGGAAACTACTTCGCGCGCGCGGCCGAAGCGCGCTCGCTCAAGGGGAGCGCCTCTGGGCGCTGCGCCGTGTGCGGGTGATCGGCGTCGGCGTAGACCTTGAGCTTCTTGCCCATCGCGCGGCCGAGCTTCGACTTCGGGAGCATCCCGCGCACGGCCAGCTCGATGACCCGCTCCGGGTGCTTCGCGAACTGATCCTTGACGCCGATGGTGCGCAGGCCGCCCGGGTAGAGCGTGTGGTGGTGGTAGAGCTTCTGCTCCGCCTTCGAGCCCTTGAAGACCGCCCGCCGCGCGTTGATGACGATGACGTGGTCGCCCGTGTCGAGGAAGGGCGTGTACATCGGCTTGTTCTTGCCCGACAGCACGCGCGCGACTTCGGTCGCCAGACGACCGACGGTCTGACCCGCCGCGTCCACGACGTACCACTTGCGATTGTCGGCTAACCCCTGACCGCTCGGAAAAGTTGTTGACATAAGGTAACTCTCTCGAAAATAAGCGTCTACAACGCGAACGAGTAGATTAAAAAACGTGCAAATAATTGTCAAGCCGTGGCGGTCGGCACGGGGAGGAGACGCGCGCGCCGAATGGGTCGCGGGCGGCCCCGCCTGAGGCCGACGCAGGGAAGCGGCTTCGGGCGCGCCGCATCCGAAACCCGGGCCGCGCACGTATAATCAGCGAACTTCACGGGGACAAGCGGGCGAAACATTCCAAACGACCGGGTCTCAGGCGCGACTCGCCGCGTCGGGAGATTGCAAAAAACCTCAAGGAGAAGAAGCATGACACGGAGAATCAGACGGATCGGCGCGGCCGTGTGCCTGCTCGCCGCCCTCACGGCCACGGCGGCGAGGGTGTCGGGCGGCGCGCGGGGTCAGACGCCGGCGGAGAAGTCGCTCTACGAGCGTCTGGGAGGGCTCGACGCCATCTCGGCGGTCGTCGATGAGTTCATCAGGATCGCGAGCGCGGACGAGCGCATCAACAAGAAGTTCGCGAAGACCGCGCAGCCCGAGCGCGTGCGCCTCCACTTCATCGAGCAGATCTGCATGCTGACGGGCGGGCCTTGCAAGTACACGGGCGATTCGATGAAGAAGGCGCATCCCAACATGGGACTGACCGAGGGCGAGTTCGGGGCCGGGGTCGAAGACTTGACGCAGGCGCTCGACAAGTTCAACGTGCCCGCGCGGGAGAAGGGTGAGTTCCTCACCGCGCTCGCGCAGTTCAAAAAGGAGATCGTCGAAGTTAAATCGAACGAGACGGGGACGCCCTTGCCCGCCAACTTCAAGCCCGCGCCCGCGCTCCCGCAGGAGCGCATCAAGGCGGGGCCGGCGATGAAGGGCGGCAGGAGCGGCGGCCGGCCGTAGCCCCGCGCGCGCGGGGCGTGCGGCGGCGAGAGTCGGCGCAGTTAAAGCGAAGGGCTCCGGGGTCGTATCGACCCCGGAGCCCTTCGCTCTCTCTGTTCAGCCTTCGCCCGCGCCTTATCGCTGTTCACTCGGCGGCGGCGGGGGCGGCGTGCCCTTCTTCAGTGTGGGCGGCGCTTCCTTCTTCTCGGCCGGCTTGGAATCGTCGGCGTCGGGCGTCGGCGAGCGGCGCTTGAGGGTCGGCCTCGCCGGCCCGCTCTCCGTGCTCTCGCTCGCGAGGTCGCCCGCGAGCGACGCCTTCGAGTTCGAGAGTCGCAGCAGCCGGTTCTTGACGCGCTGGAACTCCGAGGTGTTCAGGATGTACTCCTCGTGCTCGGGGAAGCGCGCGACCAGAGCCTTCGACGTTTCGAGCCGATCAATCGACTGCGGGTGCGACGCGAAAGTCTTGGCGAAGAAGCCCGGCTTCTTCTTGTTCTGCGAGGCGAGCTTCTCGAACATCGTGGACATCGCGCCCGGATCGTAGCCCGCGGCGTAGAGGTACTGCACGCCGAGCTTGTCCGCCTCGCTCTCGGCGTCGCGCGAGAACTTCGAGAACCCGGCGGCCAAGCCGAGGCCGGCCGTGTTCTGCAAGATCATGCCGGGGATGCCGCCGAGGAAGATCGAGCCGGCGATCATGCCGATCTGCGCGACCGTGCCCTTCGCCTGCGTCTCGACGTAGTGGCGCGCGGCGACGTGGGCGATCTCGTGCGCCATCACGCCCGCCACCTCCGCCTCGTTGTCGGCGGCGAGGACCAGCCCCTTGTTGACGTAGAAGAAGCCGCCCGGCAGCGCGAAGGCGTTGACCTCGTCGGAGTCGACGACCTTGATGGTGAAGGGGATCTTCGCGTCCGAGTGGTTGACGACGTTCTGCCCGACGCGGTTGATGTACTCGGTGATGACGGGATCGTCGATGAGCTTCGCCTGGCGGTCGATCTCGGCGGAGACCTGGCGGCCGAGCGCGACCTCTTTCTCCAGCGACATGCTCATCTTGGCGAAGAGTCCGCTGTTGAGCTTACGCTTGCCGATGAGCGCGGGGTCTTCGTCGGTCGAGAGCGACTTGCCCGCGTTCTTCGCGGCCTCGGCGGCCCTTTTCGCCTGCTCGTCGGCAGCCTTCTTGTCAACTTTCTTAGTGTCCTTACCGTCCTGCGACGCCTTGGCCGCGGGTTGCGGCTGCGCGTCCTGAGCGCGCGGCGCGGCGAGCGCGGAGCCGCCGAGCAGGCTCAGCGCGAGCGCCAGAGCCGTGAAAGTGCGTGAGAGTTGGCTGAACATGGTGTTGAAATTCTCCAGAAGTTCCTGAAAGCCCTGCTGACCGGGGAGACTTACCTTCCGACTCCGGGTTCCCGCCCGGACTCTGCGGCAGGCGCGCCGAAAATTAGACTCGCGGCAAAAGATTTGTCAGAACCCTTTGAGCGGATGACCTGTCAATACTTTCGCGGAGCGTCGTTTTGATGCCGACTCGCTCCGGCGGGTTGCGCCTCCCGCGGGCGGAAAATTGCCCGCCCCGGCGCACTTTCCCAGCCCCTTTAGCCCTTCCCGTTGCGAGTGTAATCGTCTGCCGCGAATTATAGCAGCACGCCGAGAAAAGTATAGGTTACGCCGGGCTATGACAGGTAGGGTTTTATTTCCAACGTCTGACATATCACCCGCGCCGCCTGAACCCTCCGGAGGGGGCGGGAATGCCGCACCCCGTCCGCTTTTGCATTCGGGAGGGCGGGAGATTGATCTCCCTTGCCCCTTTTTCTCTTCGAGTAGTAGAGTGAGCAACCGTCCGGACGGATGCATTGCGGGGGTGAGGCTTTATGAAAGTTTCAAGGCGTCTGGCCCTTACAGTTCTGATAATCGCCGCGGGGTTCTCCACCGCCCTGGCGTGGTCGGCGCACGTCGGGCGCAAGGTCTGGTCCCCGCGCGTCTTCGGCTGGCGCAACCCTCTGATGCCGGAGCCGGCCGTCGCGGGGCAGCCCGGTTGCCCCCTGCGCATCGAGGGCATGCGCTTCTACTCCTTCAAGTCACTCCTCTCGTCGGTCGGCTCCGTCATGAAGTTCGACGTGAAGAACGTGAGCGGGAAGGCGGTGCATTCCTTCTCGCTCAGCCACCACTCGCCCGACCCGCTCGACGCGGGCTCCGTCGGCGTCCAGCCCGAAAGGCCCTTGCGCCCCGGTGAGGCGCAGGATACGAGCTTAAGCGCCCGCGGGAGGGACAGGATCACGCTCGCGATAGACTTCGTGCAGTTCGCGGACGGGAGCACGTGGTACGCCGACCCGCCGCGTGAGACCGTAAAGCCCGAAGGGGTGCGGGCGGGGGCGGAAGCGTCTCTGGCGTTCCTCCGCCGCATCCTGGACGCAAAGGGCGCGGCAGCCGTGATGGACGAACTGCCCCGGATACACGCCGACGTGATGGAGCCCGACTTCTCGACGACGGGGGCGTACGGCATCTTCGGCTTCTACAGCGGGGTGACGAATACTGTGGTGCGCGTCGAGCAGGCCCACCGCGAGCGAGGGCTGTCCGGGGCCGAGACGCTGTTGCGCCGGGACCGGTGAACGGATCGGGAGCCGCGGGGGCGGAGCGAAGTGGGCGGCCCTGACTGATCGGCCAATTATTCTGACGGCATGGACGCTTTCGGGTACGTCTCGGTCATCATCTCCGTGGTCATCGGGCTCGGGCTGTCCCACCTCCTGACCGGCGTCGTCGAGCTGTTCAAGGCGCGCCGGAGGGTCAGGTTCTACTGGGTCCACCTCCTCTGGGTCGCCCTCACCTTCGTCGGCCACATTTTCCTGTGGTGGACGATGTGGAATCTCCGCTTGATACGGGCCTGGAACTTCTTCTCTTTCCTCCTCCTCCTCCTCGCGCCCGTGCTGCTGTACGTGGCGGCCTCATTCCTGGTCCCGAAAGTGGACGACGATGGCCCCGTAGATCTGCGCGCGTACTTCTACGAGAACCGCCCGGCTTTCTTCGGCGTCAACGCCGCGTTCACGGCGCTGATGGGGGTGCAGAATTGGGTGCTCACGGGCCGCCCGTCCCCCCCGCGCGTCTCGATGGTTTTGGCCTTCTGGTTCGTCCTGCTGTGCGCGTCGGCCGTCGTGAAGAACTCGCGCTACCACGCGGCGGTCGCCCTCCTGTTCGGCCTGCTGTTCCTCATGTTCATCGTCCTCTTCGGGCTGCGCCTCGGCGGCGCGTGAATGACGATAAATGACAAATAAGTATCGCCGTGAGAGTTCTGATTACGTTCGTGCTTGAACGTATGGAACATCAACGGGGCCTGGGCGTAAGGCATGACAGCACATCGTCAGAATAACAGACCCGTTTCACTCCAGGAGTTTGATTCAATGAGAAAACGAGCAACTTTTAGCGCGATATTTGTAGCAGTTCTACTAGCGTTAACGAACGGCCGCATGGTTCAAGCACAAAGTCAAAATGATCAATCCGATGCCCGGCTGGATGCGGCTACGCGGTCACAAGTCATTGAGGGTGTCATCAAACGTTTTAACGACTCATACGTCTTCCCGGAGGTCGCCAGGGCGATAGAGCAATCCGTTCGGGAGCGAGCGCGGAAAGGCGAGTACGACAAAATCACGAGCGCGTCGGCTTTGGCCGAATCGCTGAAGGAGCAACTGCGTGAAGTGAGCAAAGACGCTCACGTCGACGTCATCTTCAGAAATAAGCCTTTGCCGCCAATGTCCGAAACCGAGAGGGAGGAGACGCCAGCCGACCGTGAGAACCTACGCAGCAACTTTGCTTTCATCAACAACGGTTTCGCCAAGGTCGAGCGGCTGAAGGGGAACATCGGCTTGCTCGACATCGATTTGTTTGTTGATCCGGCCTATGCCGGCGATACGGCGGCGGCGGTGATGGGCGTCCTGGCAAACACCGACGCCCTCATCGTCGATCTCCGCTACTGTTCGGGAGGGAACGGGCGGATGGCCGCTCTGCTGGAGACCTACTTGTTCGCCGAGCCCGTCCATCTCAGTGATTTCTATCAGCGTGAAGCGAACTTCACCAAACAGAACTGGACGCTTCCATACGTGCCCGGACAACGCTACCTGGGTAAAGACGTTTACATTTTGACGAGTAAGCTGACACACTCCGCCGCCGAAGCCTTCGCTTACGAACTCCAAAGTTTGAAACGCGCGACTATTATCGGAGAAGTCTCGCGCGGCGGGGCGCACACGGTGGCGCGCTACCGCATAAACGAACACTTTGCCGTCCAAGTCCCCGTCGGCCGCTCCGTCAACGCGATCACTAAAACCAATTGGGAAGGGAAGGGCGTCTTGCCCGACATTCAGACCACGGCTGAAAAATCTCTGAAGGTCGCGCATCTGACGGCACTCCAACGCCTGTTGGAAAGGAACCCAAACCGGGAGAGGGCGAGTGAAATTAGAGAGCTGATAGAGAGCCTTGGGAAGGAAGAATCCAAGGCTAACTAACCCGGTGCAGCCCACGCCTCGCGCGCGCTCCACCGCCCGCGGCTTGAGCTTCAGGCCGCGGCGTGATGCAAACACCTTGAGTCAAACAGCGAGGGGCGGGGGATTGATCTCCCCCGCCCCTTATTCTTTTACTCGTAGTATCGCCGCGCCGACTATGGGAACTGTTTTGCCCGCCGGGCGTGTAGGTGAGCCGGGATGCCACTCGACGGATGGAGACATAATCCTTGACCTCTAAGAGATTAAAATTATTGCCGACTCTGCTCGCGATGCTGTGCGCCTCAAACGCTCTCGGATTCGGGCGGCAGGCGTCTGACGGTAAAGACGCTTTGCCCGCGCCGACGGGCGCTTACGGCGTCGGGCGTGTCTCATTTCATTGGCTCGATAGCTCTCGCACAGAGACTATGTCCAAAGACCCGAAGGCTCGCCGCGAGTTGATGGTTCACTTGTCCTACCCGATCAGGCCGAATGTTAAGGGACGACCGGCGCCTTACTTTCCGTCCGCCGAACTCATGAGGGATTATGAGGAGAAGAACTTCGGGAAAGATTTTATGCGCGAAGAGTACGGGGACGCCTACGACTCCGTCTTCAACGCCCGCACCCATACCGTCGCCGGCGCGAAACTCTCGGATGAGAAGATCAAGTACCCGGTTCTGGTCTTCCAGCCCGGATTGGGCATGAAGGTGTTCCTCTATACCGCAATCATCGAAGAGCTCGTGAGCCGCGGCTACGTCGTGGCGGCCGTCGAACCGCCCTACGATACAAGTCTGGTGCTATTCCCCGACGGTCGAATTATTGGGCAGGGCGACGATTGGAATATCTACGTCGGCGGCGCTCCCGACGAGGCGGCCCGTTTTCATCTGGAGAGGATCAACGTCAACGCCGCCGATAACAGTTTCGTCTTAAGCCAACTGCAAAAACTTAACGCGGGGAAGTTGGACAGCCCCCAGGTCACTTTCAAAGGCCGGCTCGACCTCCGCCGCGCCGGCGCGTTCGGACATTCTCAGGGAGGGCTCGCCGCCCGCCGCTCGTGCCAGGTGGATAAAAGGTGGAGGGCCTGCGTCAATTTAGACGGCGGCCTGAACGCTAAGGAAATCGAGATGATGGGCAACGAGGCCGCGCGTAGCCCGCTCATGCTGATGACCGGGTACTTCACCAATGAGGCTTTGCTCGCTAACGACAAAGCTCAGTTTCGAGACTTGCTGTCGCCCGGCTATAGGGTCTCAGTCAGGGCTCCGGGCTTCGGGCATTTCATCTACTACGATCTGGAGATGCCCGATGCCAGGAGAGAGGCGAGCAGAAATGGGCTTTCCACTCCTCAGAGGCGGCGAGACACGCAAATCATCAGGGCCTTTACGGTATCCTTTTTCGACCAGTACGTTCTTGGCCGGAAGGACTCCCAACTGGAAAGAGCATCTAAAATTTATCCGGAGGCCACGGTGGAGAAGTTCGGGATTGCCACACCATGATCCGGAACGGTCGGAAACTCCGACCTTAGAAATACGCAAATCCATGCGGGTAGCACGAAGCGGCCTGCGCCTTAGCAACTCATTTGAGTGCGACGCCCCGACGACAATCTTTTCACGGCGCTTCCCCGCGTCGTGTGCCGTCGCCGCCGCCCGCGGCGGGTTAGTGCGGGGGCCGAGGGGTCGGGCGGGGGTAAAGCATGGCGGACGAACAAACCGGCCGCCGCAATCCGGAGCAGGCGCTGGAAGGCGTCTTTTCTGGCCGAACGCCCTCCCCGCGACCCGGCCTCACCTCCCGCAACCAACACCCTAATAAGTATGAGTTTACGCCGCGCCGGGCGGCGTGTTAGAGTCGAAACGGCCTGCCCCACGCTGCGCGCCGGTCGCACGCAGCATCTCTCACCGCCGCCCCCGCAGCCAACATGAAGTCATCACAGGGTAAAATCAAGGATTTCGTCGAGCCGCAGGCTTACGACGAGGTGCACGACTTCGCCGCCGACCCGGCGCGCGCCCTCGCCGCCTACTGCTTCACCGACGCCACGTCCGATCTGCTCGCGCGCTGGCTCGACGCGCTGGCCGATCTGCCGCGCGGTCGCGGCGCGGGGCGCGCGCTCGCGGGCCTGCGCGGCGTCGGCAAGAGCCACACGCTCGCGGCCTTCGCCGCGCTCGTCTCGCAGCCGACCCTGCGCCCGACCGTGCCGGACGCGCACGTCGCGACGAGCGCGCGCCGACTCACGAACCGCCGCTACACGGTCGTGCGCGCCGAGCGCGGCACGCGCGCGACCCTCAGCGAGGAGCTGGCGGCGGCCTTCACGAAAGCCTTCGGCGGTTATCCGGCGGAGTGGGCGGGCGACGAGGCGGCGGCTCTGGCGCGGGCGGTCGCCCACGCGGGCGGCTCCACGCTCGTGCTCGTCGTCGACACGGCTTACGGCCGCGCCTCGCGCGTCAGCCGCGACGACGGCGCGGCGCTCGGCGCGCTCGCCGAGGCGGCGCGAGGGCTCGATGCCTTCGTCGCACTCGCGCTCGACGACGACATCGCCGGGGCCGAAGGGCCGAACGTCGCTCTCTCTCGCGCCTTCCCGATCGATTACCTGGAGCCCGAACACCTCTACCAGGTCGCGGGCAGCTACCTGCTCAAGAAGCCCGCGGGCGCGCGCGAGCGCCTGCACGAAATCTACCTCGCGCTGCGCCAGACCGTCCCCCACTTCAACTGGAGCGAGCCGCGCTTCGCCGCGCTCTACCCCGTCCACCCGGTCGTCGCCGAGGTCGCGTCGTCCGTGCGACTGCATGCGCACGCCTTCGCCTTCCTCCCCTTCGCCGCGCAGGCCGCGCAGCGCGCCACGGGCCGCCCCGCGCTCTCGCTCGTCCTCCTGGACGAAGTCTTCGATCACACCGAGAAAGAGTTGCGCGGGGCGAAGGAGTTGCGCGAAGCCTTCGCCGCTTACGACGAGCTGTCGGCCAACGGGGTCGCGCAATTCCCGGCGCTCCAGCGCCTGCAAGTCAGGCTCGTCCTGAAAAACCTCTTCGTGCTCTCGCTCGACGGGCGCGGCGCGACGGCGCGCGACTTGGTCGCCGCGATGCTGCTGCACGGCGAGACCCCGGAGCAGAGCGCCGGCGCGCGGGTCGAAGAGATACTGCGCCGCCTCGCCGAGGCCGCGCCCGACGGCGCGCTCGCGCTCGGCGGCGAGGGCGAAGAGACCTGCTACCGCTTCGCCGTCGGCTCGAACGGCGGCTTCGACGCCGCGCTCGCCAAGGCGGTCAAGCTCCCGCTCGCGGACTCGCGCAGCGTCAACCACCTGCTCGCCTCGTTCGCGCACTCGCGCTTCGAAGACTACCCCGGCGCACACGTCGCCAGCGACGCCGCCCCCGACCCCTCGGCGGGCGTCGTCGTCGCGCTCGACAGCTTTGACTTCAGCGTCGTCTGGCGCGGCTCGACGCGCACGGGTCGCGTCTTCCCGCACGCGGGCGGCCACGCGCCCCTGCCTGAAAGTTCGGGCGCGCACGAGTGGGAGCTGTTCGTCGCGGAGCCCGGCACGGACGGCCCGCAACTCGCCGAGAGGTTGAACGCGCGTCCCGCGCGAGACGCCGCCGACGCCACGCCCCTCTCGGTCGTGTGGCAACCCGCGGAGTTGACCGCGGAGGAGTACAGCCTGCTGCGCCGCCTGCACGCGCTGCGCAGCGATCCGTCGCTCGCGGGCTTCGGCGAGGCCGCGCGCGTCGCCGCCAAGACGCTCGCCTCGCGCGCCGAGCGCGTCTGGACGCGACTCTACGTGGACGAGGGCACGCTCATCATCGACGGCGGGCGGTTCCGCTTCACGAGCGCCGCGCGCTCCGCCCCGAGGCTCGCCGCCGTCTTCGCCGAGGTGCTCGCGCCGCTCTTCGCCGCGCGCCACCCGCAGCACCCGCACTTCGCCGGCGCGCTCTGCGAGCAGGACGTGGCGCGGCTCGTCGAAGAGTTCTTCAGCGGCGCGAACGCGACCGACGCCGCCGTGCAGCAACTCGCGGAGGGCTTCGCGCTGCCGCTCGGCCTCGCCAGCCCGCGCGCCGGCTCCTACGCGCACGCGAGCTGCGAGGAGGCTTCGCGCGCGCCCTGGGTCGCCTCGCTGCTCGCGCTCGTCGAGTCGGCGGGCACCCAGAGCGTGCCGGTCGCGGAGGCGCGCCGCGCGCTCGCGCGCCCGCCTTCGGGTCTGGGGCGCGAGGCGTTCCACCTCGTCGTGGCCGCGCTCGTCGCCTGCGGTCGCGTCGAGCTGACGACGACGGCGGGCGGGCTCATCACGCGCCGCACGCTCGGCCGCGCCGTCAACTGGGAGGAGATCGCGGGCGTGTGCCGCGCGACGGACGTCCACCTGGGCGCGGCCGAACTGACCGACTGGGCGCAGCGCCTGACCGGGCGCCCGGACCTCCCTCAGATCATCGACCCGGCGGCGCGCGACGCGGCGCGCTTAGCGCTCTCCGGCTGGCTCGAAGCATGGCGCGCCGACGATCCGCTCGAGCGCTTCGACGGGCTGCCCGACTCCGGCCTGACGACGCGCGCCGCGCGGCTCGCGGTCGCCGTGCGCGCCACCTACGGCGCGGCGGC
>DATLMC010000141.1:0-52926 GCA_035537435.1 Pyrinomonadaceae bacterium
GGGCAGACCTCCGGTGGGGGACATATGCACAATCTCTCCGTTGACGATCTCGGCCTTCCCGTCTACGCGGTAGAGGTCTTCGACGGTGGCCTCGGTCTTCGTGCTCATAGAGATACCTCGGTGGCGTGCGGCGCTTCGGTCAGCCGCCGATGAAGCTCATCGTGCGCGCGGGTTGGAGGAATCCGGGGTCGTTGATGCGGTGGCGCGGCTCTTTCTTCAAGACGACCGACTTGACGAACTCGACCACCTCTTCGCGCGTCGAGCCGTCGCGCAACACGTCGCGCAGGGAGTGTTCGACCGTCGAGAAGAGGCACGTCCTGATCTGCCCGTCGGCCGTGAGCCGGATGCGCGAGCAGACCCCGCAGAAGGCTTCGGTGACGGGCGCGATGATGCCGATCTCGCCGGGCGCGCCGTCGGCGAAGAGCCAGCGCGAGGAGGTCTCCGCGCCGCGCCTGATTTTCGCCGGGACGAGTGGGAAACGCTCTTCGATGCGGTCGCGAATCTCTCTCCCCGAAACTACGCGGTCGCGCGACCAGTCGTGGCCGGAATCGAGCGGCATGAACTCGATGAAGCGCATGGCGACATCGTGCTCGCGCGCGAAGGCGGCGAAGTCCGCGACCTCCCCCTCGTTGTAGCCGCGCACGACGACGGCGTTGATCTTGATCGGCGTGAGGTTCGCCCGCTTCGCGGCGTCGATCCCTCTGAGCACACGTTCGAGCGCGTCGACGCCGGTCATGCGGTCGAAGGTCTCGCGCTTGAGGCTGTCGAGGCTGACGGTGACGCGGTCGAGCCCGGCGTCTTTCAAGCCCTGCGCGTGCTCGGGGAGGAAGTAGCCGTTCGTGGTGAGCGCGAGATCGCGCAGGCCCTGACTCTTCAGCGGCGCGAGCTTGCGGACGAGTATGTCCAGGTCGCGGCGGAGCATCGGCTCGCCGCCCGTCAGTCGGATTTTCTCGACGCCGAGCGAGACGAAAATCTCGCAGGCGCGCTCGATCTCCTCGTAAGAGAGCGTCTGGGCTTTGGGCGACATCGGCGGCTCGCCGTGCGGCAGGCAGTAGAAGCAGCGGAAGTTGCAGCGGTCGGTGAGCGACACGCGGAGGTCGCGAATGGCTCGCCCGTAAGAGTCTGTGAGAGCGTTTGTCACGGCTTTCAACTTCCGAGAGCTTCGGCGCGAAGGAGCGGGAGACGTTTAAAGGTAATGATACGACGCGCGGTGGAGAGTTCCAAGCCCGCGCCCCGCCTATCAGTTCTTTGCGACTTTGCGACTTTGCGTGATGATCATTCTCACGCAAAGTCGCAAAGAAGTTGGAAGAAAATCGTGCGGCGCAGCGGAGGTCAAAGTGGAATCCTAGTTTTCTTCGGCGCCCCTGATCAGGGCGCGTGCGTTGCGCTGGAGTCCGGCGAGCTTGGCGCGTTTGACGGCGGAGCGGCGGAAGCGCGCGGCGTAAGTGTCGGGCGTGAGTTCGAGGATTGCTGTGAGCGGGGGCGAGACGTTGCCGTCGCGCGGCTCGAAGCGCGCCTCGTCCGTGGGGCGCTCGAAGCGATTCCAGGGGCAGACCTCCTGGCAGATGTCGCAGCCGTAGAGCCAGCCCTCCAGGTGGGCCGCGACTTCCGGCGGCAGCTCCTCGTCGCGCAGCTCGATGGTCGCGTGTGAGATGCAGCGGTTGGAATCGACAACGTAAGGCGCGGTGATCGCCCGCGTCGGGCAGGCTTCGAGGCAGAGCGTACACGTGCCGCAGTGGTCTTCGACGGGCTCGGCGTCGTAGTCGAGTTCTAGGTTGAGCAGCAGCTCGCCGACGAAGACCCAGGAACCTTGCTCGCGCGTGATGAGGTTCGTGTGCTTGCCGATCCAGCCGAGCCCCGCGCGCACCGCCCAGGCCTTATCCATCATCGGCTGGATGTCCACGCACGCCTTGCCCTCCGCCTCGGGGACGCGCTCCTTGACCGCCGCGAGGAGGTTTTTGAGTTTCCCGCCCACGACATCGTGGTAGTCGTCGCCCCATGCGTAGCGCGAGATTTTGCCGGTCGCGGGATCGGTTGAATGTTCGTGCGGCGTGAAGTAGTTGAGCGCGCAGACGACGACCGAGCGCGCGCCCGCGAAGACGAGGCGCGGGTCCGTGCGCTGCTCTGTGTCGCGCTCCATCCAGCGCATCCCTCCGTGGTAGCCCCGGCGAAGCCACTCTTCGAGGCGCGCCCTCTCTTCGCCGAGCGGCGCGGCGGGGGCGACGCCGACGGCGTGGAAACCTTCGCCGCGCGCGAGCGTCTTGACGAGCGCGGTCAGCTCGGCGGGCGTCTGCAAAACTTTCGTCGCTTCCGGCATCGAACGAAACTCTCTCGCCCTCTTCTGACCGTCACTCCGATGATCTGTGTAGGGGCAGGGCTCGTCCCTGCCCGCTGCGGCTACGGAAACCGCGGGCTGGGACGAGCCCTGCCCCTACAATCTTGTCGCGCGCTCCAAGTATAACAAAGCGCGTCGGGGCGTCGCGCGTCTTGCAAAGTTGGGGCGCGCGTCTCTAAGCTGTTTTGTAAGGAAGTTCTAAAAGGGATGACTGACGAGCAAAGGGTAAGGACGGGCCGCGAGGAGCTGCGGCGCAAGGCCGGGCGGCTCCTCTTCGTCGGCCTGCCTTCGACGCGCCTCGACAAAAGTTTGCGCGAGATGCTGCGCGAGGTGCGGCCGGGCGGCGTCATCCTCTTCGGGCGCAACATCGAGTCGGCGGAGCAGGTCTCGATGCTCACCACGCAGGTTCACGACGCGCTCGGCGGGCGCGCGCTCATCGGCGTCGATCAGGAGGGCGGGCTCGTCGACCGCTTCCGCGAAATCTCAGAGCCGATGCCCTCGGCGAAGTCCGTGCGCCTCGCCGGCCGCTCGGAGCTGGCGCGCAAGTTCGGCGAACTCTCCGCGCTCGCGCTCCGCCAGCTCGGCTTCAACATCAACTTCGCGCCCGTCCTAGACCTCAAGGGCGGCAACGAGGAGAACGGCTTGCGGGCGCGCACCTTCGGCGCGACGCCCGAAGAGGTCTCGCGCCTCGCGGGCGCGTACCTCGACGGGTTGCAGGCGCACGGCGTCGTCGGCTGCGGCAAACACTTTCCGGGTTTGGGCGGCTCGGTCGTCGACTCTCACCGGCGTCTGCCCGTCATCACGCACACGTGGGAGGAGATTTTGCAGCGCGACCTCGTGCCCTTCATGGACTTGATGTTCCACCGGCCGGGCGAGAGGCTGCATTCGGTGATGGTGAGCCACGCGGCGTTCCCCGAAGTCTCGGAATTTTTGCAGGCGTGGTTCCGCCGCACGGCGGAGCTGCCCGCGCTCGACGAGATTCATCAACTGCCGGCGACGATCAGCGGCAACGTCGTGATGAAGCTGCTCCGGCTCGCCCTCAAGTTCAAGGGCCTGATCATCACGGACGACATGGAGATGGGCGCGGTCGTGGAGACGCTCTCGGTCGCGGAGGCGTCGCTGCGGGCGGTCGAGGCGGGCTCGGACATGATCCTGATCTGCGAGAGCGCGGCGAACTTCGTCGAGGCCCGCGACCGCCTGGTCGAGGCGGTCGAGGAGGGGCGCGTCCCAGCGGCGGTGCTCGAAGCGGCGAACGCGCGCATCGACCGCGCCCTCGCCGCCGCCGCGGACTACGAGCCCTTCGACGCCGAGGAGTTCGCCGCCGTCTCGCGGCGGGTGGGCGAGCTGAAGGCGGAGCTGAAAGCCGCCGAGTGCGACGAGGAGTACGCGCCGCGCTACGGCACGCCCGACGGCGCGGAGCGCCGCTCGTCGAACTTCTAGGCGACGAAGTTTCAAGGCGGCGCACCGGTAAGATAATCACAACGCAACGGCTCCGTAATAAACTTCGCGGCCCGACTCGCGTAAGATGCGGATCGTCCACGCGCGGCTGGTGAAGGGACGCGCGGAAACGGAAACCCTCACCTCAGATTAACGCTCACGAAAACTAAAGAATCTCTCCCGCCCCGCGCGGTCGACGTGTATCTGCTGCTCGCGCGCCGAGGGCTGAAGTCTCGCCGACGCGCGAGGAAAATTTTTCAGGTTCGAGCAGGGAAGGAGTGCAATCGGGATGTTGAGGATGGGCAGGGGCAACAGGAACGAGCCGGCGGGGCGGCCCGCGCAGGACGAGGCGGCCGGCGCGCAGCCGGCGGCACAACCGACCGCGCCGCCGAGCGCGCCGCCGACATCACAACCGGGCGCGCCGCCCGCACAAGGGGGCGCGGCTCAGCCCGCGCCGCGGAGTGCGTCAGCCGTGGTCGCGCCGCCGCCGACGCCGCAGTCGCAGCTCGCGCGAGCCGTCAGCGAGACGGACGCGCTCGCGCGCGGCATGAAGGACGGCGGGGTCGGCGGCTTCGTCGGCGGCACGAGCACGCTCGCCGGCGAGATCAACTTCAAGGGGATGATGCGCGTCGACGGTCGGCTGTCGGGGCGCGTCAAATCGCCGGACGGCACGCTCATCGTCAGCTCCGGCGGGCGGGTCGAGGCGCAGGTCGAGGTCGCCGTCGCCAAAGTTAACGGCGCGGTCGAGGGCGACATCACCGCCACGGAGCGCATCGAGCTGGGGCGCACGGCGCGCGTGTCGGGGAACCTCCAGACGCCCGCGCTCGTCGTCGAGGACGGCGCGATCTTCGAGGGCGGCTGCCGCATGACGGCCGCCGCCGCCGCGCCCGCGCGCGCGCGCAACGCCGCCTGACAAGTAGGGGAAGCAGGGAGGGGAATCAATGTCCGCAGCAGTCTTGAACGAACAGAGCTACCGCCAGCGCGAGTGCATCCACCGCAAGCCGGGCGCGCGCGGCGGCCTCTACGACGGCAGGAGCTACGTGCAGTCGCTCCAGCGCCTGCGCGCACGAGCCGCCGCCGAGTTCGCCACCCGCGTCACGTCCTTCTACTGGGCGGACGCGGATCGCATCGTCGTCTGGCTCTGCGACGAATGCGCCGCCGGGCTCTCGGCGCTCAAGAGCCGCGAATCTTAAAAGCCGTGACGGGTAAACCGTGACAGGTGACAAGTCAGCTAATAGCTAATAGCTATTAGCTTTCATCTATCAGCCATCGGCCATCACTCACCACTTCTTACTTGTCACCTGTCACCCGTCACGGTTCACGGCTTGATCTTGACTTGCCAACGCTTTTGGCGTAGAAACTCCGCGCATACCCTATTCCCGCCTCGCCCTAAGGAGTTGACCCTGCCATGAAGCGAATCTACCTGTCTGCCGCGCTCCTGCTCTGCGCGGCCGCGTGCGCCCCCGCGCCCGCCGACAACGCCAACGCGAACGCGAACATGTCGAACATGAACGCCGCGAACGCCAACCTGACGGGCGCGGCGGCCTGGACGAACGACGACGTGATCGCGAACGAGCGCCAGGCCTGGGACTCGATCAAGACGAAGAACGGCGACGCCCTCGGCGCCACGCTCGACGACAACTTCATCAACGTGACGCCCCTGGGCGTGCGCACCAAAGCCGAGACGGTCGCCTACGTCAAGACCTTCGATCTGACCGACGCCACTCTTTCCGATTTCAAAGTCGTCAAGCTCGACAACGACGCCGCGGTCGTCGCCTACACCGTCAGCATGAAGGGCAGCATCGGCGGCAAGCCCATCCCGGCTAACGCGCCCGCCGAGCGCCACGGCACGGCGAAACTCTGGCGGGGCGGCAAGTGGGTCGCCGTCTACCACCAGGTCACCCCCGTCGAGCCCCCGATGGTGATGCCGCCGGGCGGCAACGCGAACGCCAACGCCGGCGGCGGCGCGAAGAACACGAATACCGGCGACGGCGCGAGGAACGTCAACGCCATCGACACCGCGAAGAACGCGAACGCCGCGGCGAGCCCCGCCAGCACGGCCCCGCTGACCCCGACGGCCGACGCCGAAGCCAACGAGAAGATGATCTGGGACGCCTTCGACAAGAAGAACATCGACGGCTTCGCGGGCGTGCTCAGCGAAGACACGCTGGAAGTCGAGCCGGACGGCGTCTTAACCAAGGCGGCCTCCGTTGACATGATGAGGAAGATGCTCGACGCCGGGAGCCTCAAGGCTACGCTGAGCGACTTCAAAACCGTGCCGCTCGACGCGGACGCGAAGATCGTCACCTACGTCGTCAAGAGCAACACCAAGGGCTTCCCGCCGGCGGGGATGCGCCACTCGACCGTCTGGGTCAACCGCGGCGGCAAGTGGATGGCCGCGTACCACCAGGGCACGACGATCATGAAGGGGATGTAACGCCCGCGCCCCCTTCAGAGGGGGACGCCGAAAAGGGGCGTGGGCGGAAGATCAAGTTCGATCTTCCGCCCACGCCCCTTTTTCACTTTCGCCACCTCTGCCGCCGCACACGCCCCGCGGATCAAGACCACACGCCGGGAATCCGCGTCGCGCACTTCGGGCACGCGCCCTCCGCCGTCACGCGCATGCGCCGGATGACGTACCCGTGGCGCTCGATCAAAAGCTCGTCGCACGAAGGGCAATGCGTGTTCTCCCAGCGCCCGACGCGACCCGGCAGGTTCCCCGCGTAGACGTAGCGCAGGCCCGCCCCGCGGCCGATCTCGCAGGCGCGCACCAACTGCCCCGCGGTCGTATTCGCGTTCTCCGTCATGTTGTAATCCTGGTGGAACGCCGTCACGTGCCACGGGATGTCGGGCGAGACCGACGTGATGAAGTCGGCCGCGCGTTTGAGTTCGTCCTCGGAGTCGTTGAAGCCGGGGATGACGAGCGTGACGATCTCCTCCCAGAAGCCGCGCTCGTGAACCATCCTGACGGTCTCCAGAATATTCTCGACCACGCCGCCGAGCTGCCGGTAGTTGCGTCCCGACATCGACTTGAGATCGATCTTGTAGCAGTCCGTCCACGGGCGCAGGTAGTCGAGCACCTGCGGCGTCGCGTTGCCGTTCGAGATGAACGCGGTCTTGAACCCCTCGGCCTTCGCCTTCTTAAAGACTTCGACCGCCCACTCCGCCGTGATCAGCGGCTCGTTGTAGCTCGACCCGACCATCGACGCCCCGTAAGCCTTCGCCAGCGCGACCAGCCGATCGGACGAGACCGCCTGCGGGCGCGTCCCCGCCGCGTCGTCGCGCAGCGCCTGCGACGTTAACCAGTTCTGGCAGTAGCCGCAGTGCAGATCGCATCCGAGCATCCCGAAGGTGAGGGTGTCGGAGCCGGGGAGGGCGTGGAAGAAGGGCTTCTTCTCGGTCGGGTCGCAGGCGAGGGCGGCGACGTAGTTCGAGGGCACGAGGAGCCGCCCCGCCTCGTTGAAACGCACCTTGCAGATGCCGCGCTTGCCGTCGCCTATCAGGCAGCGGTGGCCGCAGGCGTAGCAGCGCAGCGCGCCGCCGCCTAAGTGCTCGGTCAGCTCCGCCGCGCCCTCCGCCGTCATCCGGTCGAGGACGCCCGCGAGCGACTGCGATTTCTTCCCCAGGGGCACTGCTCTTAAAACCTCTCCGCTAAAAATTCGCGTGTTGGCGGACTGCGCCGCGTTGCCGTTATACTTTTGGATGCGACGGGGCGTTCAATTTCTGCCTTGAGTGAGGAGCGAAGGATGATCGTCGAGGAGATCGTCGTCACGGCGTTCCAGCAGATCACGCGCGTGGTGGGCTGCGAAGGGACGCGCCGCGCCGTCTGCATCGATCCGGGCGACGACTCGGCCGCCATCGGCGGCGCGCTCGAACGCCACGGCCTCACGCTCCAGGCGATCGCGCTCACGCACGCGCACCTCGATCACGTCGGCGGCGTGGCCGCGCTCAAGAGGCTCCGGCCCGAAGCCGAGATCATCCTCCACGAATTGGACGAGCCGCTCTACCACGGCTTGCCGGAGCAGCCCGCCTGGCTCGGCGTCCCGCGCGCGCAGTGGCGGGCGCTGGGCTTCGAGTATGAAGCGCCGCCGCCGGTCGGGCGACACTGGGCGGACGGGGAAGTTTACGCGGTGGGCGATCTCTCTTTCAAAGTCCTGCACTGCCCCGGCCACACGCCGGGCCACGTCGTGCTCTTCGAGCCGGGTGAGAGAGTCGTGTTCGTCGGCGACTGCCTGTTCGCGGGATCGATCGGGAGGACTGATTTGCCGGGCGGCTCGCGCGAGCAGTTGATGGACTCGATCACGAACAAGATCGTCCCGCTCGGCGACGACGTTTTAGTGTGCCCCGGTCACGGGCCGCGCACGACGCTGGGGCGCGAGCGGCAGACCAACCCCTTCATCAACGGAACGTACGCGCCGGGACGCTTCCTCTGAGAGCCGTAAACCGTGACAGGTGACGGGTGACAGGTAAGAAGGCGAGACCCGATTCTTAGCCGTCAGTTTTACCTGTCACCCGTCACCTGTCACGGTTTACGGTTTTTCCCTGTCACTTGCCGCGGTTCTTGAGTTCGTCCGCCTTGAGCTTGTCCCAGTTCTCTTTCGCCGTGCCGGTGAGCTGGCTGGGGAGCGTGTCGACGGGCACGTTGTTGTCGGAGCAGAACTTGCGCCAGAGCAGGAAGCGGGCGTCGAACTGCCCCGTCTGATCTGAGATTTTGTTGGTGACCTTCTTATCGTCCTCGCTTGCCACGCGCCGCCCTCCTTCGCACACTTCCCTGAGTTGTTCTTAAAGTTACGGGAGACAGTTTAGCAAACTTTCGTGCTGACTTGTCGAGGCGGGAGAACCCGGCGGTCGCGCGGGTCAGGTGGACGCGGGATTCGACGCTCTTCGCGCGGGGCCGCGCGGCGCGCGTCAGGACGCGCCCTTGAGGTAGATCTCGCCGGAGGGCGCGGGGAGTCCGCCCGCGGGTTCGAGCGTGACGGCGAAGACCTGCGCGCGCAGGCCCTCGGGCGGGATGCGGTCGCGCATCTCCGCGCGACCCTCGGCGTCGGTGTTGAAGGCGGAGCCGGGCAGGGGCTTGCCGTCGGCGATGAACCAGAGCTGGTAGGCTTTCCCGGCGGGCGCGGGCGGGAGCTTTGCGGCGGTGAACATGGCCTCGCCCGTGCGCTCGTCGTAGACGAGGCGGGCGCGCGCCGACTCGGCCATCTTCGTGCCGGCGAGCTGCGACGTGTGCATCTCGGGCGAGATCAGAATCTCGCGCTCGCGCCGCGCCACGGCGAGTTCGCTGCGCGTCTGCCCCAGTTCGCCGCGCGCGCGTTCGAGCGCGCCGGAGAGGCTCGCCACCGCCGAGTTCAAGGCGGCGTTGCGCCGCCACAGCACGGCCGAGACGACGGCGAGCGAGACGACCAGCAGCGACGCGGCGACCGCCGTCAGGTTGAACGCGCGGCGACTCACGAAGGCGCGCCGCGGATCGCGCCGCGCGTCTTCGAGCGAGACGACGTTAGCGGGCGCGCGACCCGGAGGGCGAGTCGCCCGGCTCGCCCCCTCTTCGGCCGATAGGCGGCGCGCGGATTCCTGCGGCGTCGACTTGAGCGATGCGAGGAGGCGCGTGCGCAGTTCCGGCGAGGGCGCGACGGGCGGGGCGGCGAGCGCGAGCGCCGCGCCCGCGCCGCGCAGCTCCCGCAGCTCCGCGCGACACTCGGCGCACGAGTCGAGGTGCGCTTCCAGGTCGCGCAGCTCCGCCCCGTCCGCCGCGTCGAGCGCGGCGAGGGAGAGGATCTCTTTGTACTCGTCGTGTCCTTTCAAAACTTCGGCGGCTGTCCTTAGAGTCTCTATCTTTAGAGTCTCTATCTTTACTCACTTGGGACGGCCCGTCCCTTCAAAGTCGATCCCGATCCTAAAAGAGCGCGTCCGCGCCCTCGAACTTGCCGGCGAGCAACTCGCGCATCTTCATCAGCCCGGCGCGCGTGCGCGTCTTGACGGTTCCGAGCGGCTGCTTGAGCCGCTCGGCGATCTCGGTCTGCGTCAACCCTTCGTGGTAGGCGAGCAGGAGCGTCGTGCGCTGCTCCTCCGAGAGTTGGGAGAGCGCCGCGCGGACGATCTCGCCCTGCTCGGAGCGGAAGGCGTCGGCGCTCGCGTCGCTCACCTCCTCGGTCGGCTCGCGTTGGGAGGCGAGCGCGGCGCGACCGCGCGAGTCGAGCGCGCGCAGGCGGTCGATGGCGCGGCTGCGCGCGAGCGTCACCAGCCAGGTGAAGGGTCGCCCGCGCCCCTCGTCGAAATCGGCCGCCCGCCGCCACACTTGCAGGAAGACTTCCTGCAAAACGTCTTCCGCCTCCCCGCGGCTGTGCAATATACGCAGCACGAGACCTAAAAGGATGGACGCGTAGCGGTCGTAGAGCGCGGCGAGCGCCGCCTCGTCGCCGCGCGCGACGGCGCGCAGCAGTTCGGCGTCGGAAGTGTCTCGTTCGGGTCGGGCGGTCAAGTCCTGTTTTATGCCTCGGTGCTTTCCCGCGTAAGCCGCCTCACGCGCTCCCTATTTTGAACATCACCGAGCGCGCATTTAACTAAAGCCGTGTTGCGTCCGCGTCGCGATACGCGGAAGTTTTTAGCACAACGCGCGTTGCCTTGTCACCACATCCACTTTGTAGCGCGAGGTCGACTACCTGATCCCGACGCTCTTCGGCGGCGAGGAGGGCGTCCGGCTCTTCGACGATCAGGTCAGCCGCAGGATCGGGCGGCTGCCGGGCTTCGGGGCTTCGACACGATCACGCGGCGCGTGGGCGCGGTCAGCCTGTAAAAAAGTTTCGCGCCGGGGGGCGTCAAAGACGCGAAAGCGTTCGAGACGAAAGGGCGCGGGCGGCAGAAAACATAGTCTGCCGCCCGCGCTTTTTTCGTCCGCCCGTCCGCCGCGTCCTAACTTTACGCGACGGTGATTTCGGGCGAGAGGTAAACGTCCTGGATCGCGTTCAGGAGTTCGACGCCCTCCGTCATCGGCCGCTGGAAAGCCTTGCGCCCGGAGATGAGCCCCATGCCGCCGCCGCGCTTGTTGATGACGGCGGTGCGCACGGCTTCGGCCATGTCGCTCTGCCCCTTCGACTCGCCGCCGGAGTTGATCAGGCCGCAGCGACCCATGTAGCAGTTCGCCACCTGGTAGCGCACGAGATCGATCGGGTTGTCGCCCGTCAGCTCCTCGTAGATCCGCTTGTGCGTCTTGCCGTAAGCGCCTTCCTTGGTGAGCGCGTTGTAGCCGCCGTTCCGCTCGGGCAGCTTCTGCTTGATGATGTCCGCCTGGATGGTGACGCCGAGGTGGTTCGCCTGGCCCGTGAGATCGGCCGCCGTGTGCATGTCACCGCCGTCGGACTTGAACTTCGGGTTGCGCAGGTAGCACCAGAGGATGGTCGCCATGCCGAGCTCGTGCGCGTAGGCGAACGACTCGCTGATCTCCGTGATCTGGCGCGTCGACTCGTCGGAGCCGAAGTAGACGGTCGCGCCGACGGCGACCGCGCCCATGTCGTAAGCCTGATCGACCGTGCCGAAGAGGACCTGATCGAACTTGTTCGGGTAGGTCAGCAGCTCGTTGTGGTTGATCTTGACGATGAACGGAATGCGGTGCGCCCAGCGGCGCGCGACGACGCCCAGCACGCCGAAGGTCGAAGCCACCGCGTTGCAGCCGCCCTCGACGGCGAGCCGCACGATATTTTCCGGGTCGAAGTACTGCGGGTTCGGCGCGAACGACGCGCCCGCCGAGTGCTCGATGCCCTGATCGACGGGCAGGATCGAGAGGTAGCCCGTGCCCGCGAGCCGGCCGTTACCGAAGAGCGTCTGGAGCGAGCGCAGCACGCGCGGGTTGCGATCCGATTGAGCCCAGACGCGGTCGACGAAGTCGGGACCCGGAACCTGAATCTGATCACGCGGGATGCCGCGCGCCGTGTAGTCGAGCAGCGTCTGCGCGTCCGCGCCTAACAACTCTTCGACGCGCGCCGCGGCGGCGTCCTCGCGCTTTAGTTCGCTAACCATGAGCTTTAAATCCTCCTGCGTTAAATAAGTGACTTGATCGACTCGTGCTGAGAAGTGCGGAGCAGCGATTTCAGCGGCATTATACCATATACGGCATCGCGGATCGGACTCCCCGCGCGGCGCGGACGCGCCGAAGACGCCCGCCCTGAGCGCTTGCCCTCTCGCTCCGGCATGCCTTAAAATCCCCCGTTCGCCAAACCCCCGACCGGCGCGACCCTGCCACACGTTATTCAGTTTCGCACGTCAACACGTCTGCCGTCCGGCGCTCCCCGCCACGAACGCGTCCTCGAAAGGTGTCTCAAGATGTCGCAGCCCGCCCGCCCGCTCCCGCGTGTATTGCTCTGCCTGCTCTTCGCCCTCGCCGCGGGCTCCCGCGCGCTCGCGGGTGATCAGGATTGGAAGCCGGTCGATCCGGCGCAGCTCGCCATGAAGTCGCCGGCCGTCGAGCCGTCGGCCGACGCCGAGGCGATCTTCTGGGAGGTGAGGGCCGACGACGGCGGCGAGCAGGACTTCGTCCTCTCGAACTACATCCGCATCAAAATCTTCACCGAGCGCGGGCGGGAGTCGCAGGGCAAGGTTGAGCTCCCCTACTTCGGCGACGTGCGCATCAAGGATGTCGCCGCGCGCACGATCAAGCCGGACGGCTCCGTCGTCGAGCTGAAGAAGGAAGACATCTTCGACAAGACCATCGTCAGGCAGGGCGACCGCAAGTTGCGCGCCAAGACGTTCGCGCTGCAAGGCGTCGAGCCGGGCGCGATCATCGAGTACCGCTGGCGCGAGGTCCACCCGAACAGCTCGGCGAACAACGTCCGCCTGCGCTTCCAGCGCGACATCCCCGTCGCGAACGTGACCTACTACGTCAAGCCTTCGACCGATCTCGTCGGCGTCAGCGCGATCCGTTTCCTCCCGTTCCGCATGGCGACGCCGAAGTTCAATAAGGAGAAGAACGGCTTCTACAGCGCCGCGATGACGAACGTGCCCGCCTACCGCGAGGAGCCTTACATGCCGCCCGAGGACGAGGTGCGCAGGTGGATGCTCGTCTACTACTCCGTCGACGAGAAGGAAGACCCGGCGAGCTACTGGAACAAGATCGGCAAGGGGGTCGGCGAGCTGATGAAGTCTGACATGAAGGTCAACGACGCGGTGCGGCAGAAGGCGGCCGAGATCGTCGGCGACGCGCAGACGCCCGAGCAGAAGCTCGAACGCCTCTACGACTTCTGCCGCACGAAGATCAAGAACCTGAGCGACGACGCGGCGGGGCTCACCGACGTTGACCGCGCGAAGCTGAAGGATGCGAAGTCGCCCGCCGACACGCTCAAGCAGATGCAGGGGTCGAGCAGCGCCATCAACATGCTCTTCGCCGCGCTGGCGCAGGCTTCCGGCTCTGAGGCGCGCGTCGCGCTGCTCGGCGACCGCAGCGATCACTTCTTCGACCGCGGCATCGCCAACTCATACTTCATCGATCTGGCGGTCATCGCCGTCAAGGTCGGCGACGCGTGGCGCTTCTACGATCCGTCCGAGACCTACCTGCCCGCGGGGATGCTCGCGTGGCAGGCGGAGATGCAGGACGCGCTCGTCACCGATCCGAAGCAGCCGGTCTGGGTCAGGACGCCGCTCTCGCCGCCCGACAACTCGGTCGAGCGGCGCACGGCGAAGCTGAAGCTGCTCGAAGACGGCACGCTCGAAGGCGACGTGCACGTCGAGTACACGGGCCACGCCGGCGCCTACATGAAGGAGTACAACGACGACGACTCGCCGCAGCAGCGCGAAGAGACGCTGCGCGACTCGCTCAAGCGTCGCCTCAGCACGGCGGAACTCTCCGACATCCGCATCGAGAACGCGAACGACCCCGTCAAGCCCTTCGCCTACGACTACAAGGTGCGCGTCCCCGGCTACGCGCAGCGCACGGGCAAGCGGCTCTTCCTCCAGCCGGCGTTCTTCGAGCGCGGCGTCGCCCCGCTCTTCTCGACGAGCGACCGCCAGAACATGATCTACTTCCACTACCCCTGGGCCGAGGACGACACGGTCGAGATCGCCCTGCCCGAAGGCTTCGCGCTCGACAACGCCGACGCCCCGATGCCGTTCGCGGCAGAGGGCGTGAGCCGGTACGAGGTGAAGATCGGCGTCACGCCGGGCGGGCGCTCGCTCGTCTATCACCGCACGTTCTTCTTCGGCGGCGGCGGCGGGCGCGGCATCCTCTTCCCCGCCGCCGCCTACCCGCAACTCAAGGGACTCTTCGACGAGCTGAACAAGCGCGACAATCACACGATCACGCTCAAGCAGGGCGCGGCGTCGGCCCTCGGTTCGACCTCGAACTGAGGCGCGCGCTAGCGAAACGAGCCCGCTAACGAAACGCGGGCGCGGCGGTCGGCCCGCCCGACCGCCGCGCCGGCCCCCGAGTCTCTCCGAAAGTTCTCCGAGGTTAAATCAGGATGTTTCAACGTCTCGCCCTCTCGACAATCATGCTCGCCGCGCTCGCCGCCGGATCACTCGCGCGCGGCGGCGACGAAGTGCCCGCGTGGCTCACGCAGGCGGCCGCGCAGACCGCGCCCGCCTACCCGCAGGACGTGCCGGCGGTCGTGCTCTTAAACGACCGCCGCATGGAGGTCGCCCCCGACGGCCGCATCACCACGACGACCACCTACGCCGTGCGCGTCATCCGCCGGGAGGGGCGCGACTACGCCGCCGCGCGCGAAGTCTACCTCACCGACACGGGCAAGGTTCGCGAGCTGAAGGCGTGGCTCGTCCGCCCTTCGGGGCAGACGAAGAAGTACGGCAAGGACGAGACGGTCGACTTCGCCCTGGAGCCGAACGACATTTACAACGAGTACCGCTACAAGGCGATCATCGCGCGCGACGACGCCGAGCCCGGCGCGATCTTCGGCTACCAGTCGGTCACGGAAGATCGCTCGCTCACGAGCCAGGAGTCGTGGAACTTCCAGACGAACCTGCCCGCCCTCGACTCGCGCTTCACGCTCGCGCTGCCGGCGGGCTGGCGCGCCGCGGACGTGACGTTCAACCACGAGAAGGTCACACCCGTGGTCGCGGGCTCGACCTACACCTGGCAGCTTAAAAATTTGCCGCCGATCCCGGAAGAGGCGGCGAGCCCCGCGTGGACGAACATCGTGCCGCGCCTCGCCGTCAGCTACTTCCCGGCGGAGGGCGCGCCAGTCGCGAACGTGCGCGGCTTCGCCAACTGGGCGGACGTGTCGCGCTGGGTCTCGGAGCTGGCCGACCCGCAGGCCGACACGAACGACGCGCTCGCCACCAAGGCGTTGCAGCTCATCGTCACGGCGAAGACCGAGCTGGAGAAGATTCAATCAATCGCGCGCTTCGTCCAGTCCATCCAGTACATCTCCATCGACATCAACGTCGGGCGGGGCGGCGGCATCCGCCCGCGCCCCGCCACGCAGGTGCTCGCCAAGAATTACGGCGACTGCAAGGACAAGGCGAACCTCATGCGCGCGATGCTCAAGGCGGTCGGCATCAAGTCGTACCTGGTCGCCATCTACCTGGGGGACGCGAACTTCGTTAGGGAAGAGTGGGCGTACCCGCACCAGTTCAACCACTGCATCATCGCCGTCAAAGTCTCCGACGAGACGAAAGCGCCGACCGTCATCGCGCACCCGAAGCTCGGCAGACTTTTGATCTTCGACGCGACCGACGACTCCACGCCCGTCGGCGATCTGCCGGACGTGGAACAGAATTCGCTCGCCCTCGTCGTCGCGGGCGAAGACGGCGGGCTCGTCAGGATGCCGACGACGCCGCCGGAGGCGAACCGGCTTGAGCGCACCGCCGAGGTCGCGCTCGCCGCCGACGGCTCCATCGCGGCGACGCTGCACGAGCGCTCGGTCGGCTCGGCGGCGGTCGGCGAGCGGCGCGCCTTCCGCGGCCTCTCGCGCCCCGAGTACGCGGGTCTGGTCGAGCGCTGGATCACGCGCGGCGCGACGGGGGCGAAGGTCTCGAAGGTCGAGCCGGCGGACGACCGCGAGGCGGGGCGCTTCGCCTTAGACGTCGACTTCACGGCGGCGAGCTACGGCCAGCTCATGCAGGGCAGGCTGCTCGTCTTCAAGCCCGCCATCGTCTCGCGCCGCGAGTTCCTCGACTTCACCGGCGGCGCGCGCAAGCACCCCGTCGTGCTAGAGTCGCAGGCCTTCAACGAGACCGTCAGCGTGAAACTCCCCGCCGGCTTCGACGTGGACGAGCTGCCCGACGCCGTCAAGCTCGACGCGCCCTTCGGGAATTACTCGGCGAGCTACGAGGTCAAAGACGGTCAGCTCCGCTTCAACCGAAGCTTCGTCCAGCGCGCCTCGACCATCCCCGCCGACCAGTACGCCCAGGTGCGCGGCTTCTTCGAGCGCATCCGCGCCGCCGAGCAGTCGCCGGTCGTGCTGGCGAAGAAGTGACGCCGCGTCCGACGCCGATCGGTCGCACGGAAAATACGGAGGGCGCGAATGAGATTCTTTCGCGCCCTCCGAGTTTTTTTTGACCGTCCGATCGGCCGCCGGCGTCGGTTAAAGGCTCTGCGGGACGTTGAGACCTTTGAGGGTGTTGTAGGCGGCGAAGAATTTGAGGAGCGAGAGGGCCATCAGGCGGTGCCCCTCGTGGTTGGGGTGGATCAGCTCGCCGAAAAGTTTCTGCGAGTTCGCCGCCTCCGTCAGCTCCGGGATTTCGAGGTACGGGATGCCCTGCGAGTTCGCGGCCTCGCGCAGCGCGTCGCGGTGCGACTTGACGCGCGCGGCTTCGCCGGGGTTCGTCACGGCGTCGCGGTAGACCGTACCGACGAGGACGACGCGCGCGCCGCGCTCACCGGCCAGTCGCGCGATCCCCGTCATGTTCGCGGCGAACTCGCCCTGCGGCACGCGCGGCGTGGTCGCGGGGCGGGGCGGCTCCTTCGCGGCGCGGCGGCGCTGCATCCAGAGCGAGAGGTGCGCGAGCACCTGGCTGTGAGAGAGGGCGGTGCGGTAGGCGACGTGCGGCCAGTCGTCGGGCATCAACTCGCGGTCAGGCGACGAGCGCAGGCCCACGTCGTTCCAGCCGAAGCACGCCGTCAACGCGTCGGGCTCCAGCCAATCAATATCACGACGCAGCCAGGCCAGACCCTGATAACTCGTGTAGCCGGGGACGGCCAGCGCGACGACCTCGATCTTTCTTCCCGGATTCGCGGCGCGCAGAGACCTCTCCAGCAGCATCGGGTAGGGCAGCCAGTCGGGGTTGTAGTCGTTCGGCTTGTCGGCCCAGACGACGGGCACGCGGTAGCCGAACGTGACGGAGTCGCCGAGGCAGACGACGCGGAACGTGCCCGGCTCTTTGCGCCCCACGTCGCCCTCGTGGCGCAACCCTTCTGAGTTCGTCGAGACGAGCGTGAAGTCCCAGACGGCGCGCGTGAGGTTCGGCTTGACGCGCCAGTACAGTAAGGGATCGCCCTCGAAGATCGTGACCTTCTCGCGATCCGTGAAGTTCGACTGCGTGCGCTGCGCCTCGACCAGGGCTTCGAGCGGCGAGACGCGTGGCAGCAGCACCCGCGTGCCGATTTCGACTACGCCGAGCAGCAGCGCGACCAGGAGGTAGGGGAGCGAGAGGTAGAGCAGGCGTCGGCGCGGCGTGAGCCCGCGCTTAGAAATGTCCGCGGTTGAGTCACCCGCTTGAAAATCCGGCGCGGCCGCGTCGCCCGCGGGCGCGGCGTGATCCTTCGCGGCTGTGCGGTCGTGTCTCTTCGCCATCGCGTCGGGAAATCAGTCGGCGGCAGAGGCGAGCGCCTCGACTCCCAGGCCCCGCGCGAGCGAGCCGCGCCACACCCCTTCGAGCTCGCCGACTTCGGCGTCGATCTCTTCCGCGCCGTTGACCTTGATGTGCAGGCGGCTGCCGCCGACGCTGCCGAGCAGCGTGACGGGGCAATTTAACTCTTCGGCGATCTCAGACACGCGGTCGCCCGCTTCCGCGGCGAAGCTGACGACGATGCGCGACGGCGACTCCGCGAAGAGATACGTCGCGACGGGGAGCGTGCCGGAGCAGAGCGCGAGGTCGACGCCGACCGGGGCGCGGTTGAGCGTCGAGAAGCAACTTTCGGCGACGGCGACGGCGAGCCCGCCGTCCGAGCAGTCGTGCGCCGAGCGCAGCAGCCCCTCGGCGGCGGCTCTCAGGCAGACCTCCTGCACGCGCTTTTCGAGTTCGAGATCAAGCGCCGGCACGCGCCCCCGCGCGATCATCTCGTCAGACGTTCGCCCCTCGACCGCGGCGGCGTACTCGCTGATCGAGAGATCGTCGCGCGTCTCGCCGAGCAGCGCGACCAAGTCGCCCTCGGCCTTGAAGCCCGGCTGGATGATGCGGCTCACCTCTTCGACGAGCCCGACCATGCCGATGACGGGCGTGGGCAGGATGCCGCGCCCCTC
This sequence comes from Pyrinomonadaceae bacterium, assembly GCA_035537435.1. Lineage (GTDB taxonomy): Bacteria > Acidobacteriota > Blastocatellia > Pyrinomonadales > Pyrinomonadaceae > JAIVGV01. The sequence goes on from DATLMC010000141.1 coordinate 18,178, forward strand.
CGTCTCGTTGTAGAAAGAGACGTTGCCGGAGATGACCGGCGTGTCGAAGGCGCGGCACGCCTCCGCCATCCCGTCGATCACTTCGGAGAACGCCCACATCACTTCGGGGCGTTCGGGCGAGGCGAAGTTCAGACAGTTCGTCACGGCGAGGGGGCGCGCGCCGACGCAGACGACGTTGCGCGCCGCCTCCGCCACGACGAGCTTCGCGCCCTCGCGCGGGTCGGCGGCGCAGTAGCGCCCGTTGCCGTCCAGACACATCGCCAGCGCGCGGCGCGTCTCCTTGATGCGCACGACCGCCGCGTCCGCGCCGGGCAGCACCGCCGTGTTCGTCCTCACCATGTGGTCGTACTGCCGGTAGACCCACTCCTTCGACGCGACGTTCGCTGATGCGAGGAGGAGCCGCAGCGACTCTGCGTGATCGCGAAGTCCGTCGTCCGTCGTCCGTTGTCCATCGCCAGTCGTTTGGGTGGCTTGCGCGTTGGCGTCGAAGACGGGCGCGGTGGGCGGCGCGGGCGAGATGATGTCGATGCCGCCGCCGACGCTCACGCCGGGCTCGGCTGCGGTGGTCGGATCGGCGTCGGCGGCGCGGACGCTTGCAGGTTGTGTGCGCGCCGCCGCGACGCCCTTGTGGGTGACGGGCTCGCTCGCGCGTGGTCGCGACGGCGGCGTCATCGGCCGCTCGTAGACGGGCGCTTCGTCCGTCAAATAACCGACGGGGATGTCGGCGACCGTGCCCTCGTGGTAGACGAGTTGGACGCGCGAGGTGTCCGTCACGCGGCCGATGACGACGGCGTCCAGGTCCCAGTTCTTGAAGATGTCGACGACCTGCCGCTCCTGCCCCTTGTGCGCGACGATGAGCATCCGCTCCTGCGACTCCGAGAGCATGATCTCGTAAGCCGTCATCGCCGTCTCGCGCTGCGGCACGAGCGTGAGGTCAAGCTCCACACCCGTGCCCGCGCGCGCGGCCATCTCGCACGACGAAGAGGTCAGCCCCGCCGCGCCCATGTCCTGAATCCCCGCGACCGCGCCGGAGCGCATCGCTTCGAGGCAGGCTTCGAGCAGGAGTTTTTCGAGGAACGGATCGCCGACCTGCACGGTCGGCCGCTTCTCCAGCGCCTCCTCGTCGAACTCGGCCGAAGCCATCGTCGCGCCGTGGATGCCGTCCCTGCCGGTCTTCGCGCCGACGTAGAGGACGGGGTTGCCGACTCCGCTCGCGCGCCCGAAGAAGATTTGATCGTGGCGGACTAAACCGAGCGCGAAAGCGTTGACGAGCGGGTTCAAGGCGTAGGCGTCGTCGAACGCCACCTCGCCGCCGACGGTCGCGACGCCGAAGGCGTTACCGTAGTGCGCGATGCCCGCGACGACCCCGTGGACGAGCGAGCGGTTGCGCGCGCCGTACCTTGCGTCGCCGGGCGAGCCGAAGCGCAGGGAGTTCATCGAGGCGACGGGGCGCGCGCCCATCGTGAAGATGTCGCGCAGAATGCCGCCGACGCCGGTCGCCGCGCCCTGGAACGGCTCGATGAAAGAGGGGTGGTTGTGCGACTCGACCTTGAAGGCGGCGCACCATCCGTCGCCCACGTCAACCACCCCGGCGTTCTCGCCGGGCGGGACGACGACGCGCGCGTTCCGCGTCGGCAGTCGCTTCAGGTGAACGCGCGAAGACTTGTAGGAGCAGTGCTCCGACCACATCACGGAGAAGACGCCCAACTCGACGAGCGTCGGCTCCCTACCCATCAGCGTCTTGATGCGTTCGTACTCTTGCGGCGTGAGGTTGTGGGCGGCGACCTGTTCCGGTGTGATCAGTTCCATTGGAGCGTGCGCGGGGCGGCGTTCGGAAAAGAACGGGCAAGCATAAGCCCCCGCCCGCCCCCTTGTCACTCTGTCACTTGCCGCCGAGCGCCTTGTCGATCTCGGCGCGGACTTCCTGAGGATCGATGCGGCCGAAGTGTTTGTAGACGATCTTCCCCTCGCGGTCGAAGAGGAAGGTGGCGGGGAGATCGCCGCCCCACGCCGCGTCCACCTCGTTGATCGCCGGCTCCATGTCGGGGACGTTCAGGAGGTAGGCGGGCATCCCGGCTTTCATCCGGCGCAGGAACTTCGGCACGCCCGCCTTGATCTCCGAGATGTCGTCGCCGGAGACGAGGGCGAAGTCGAGCCCGCGGTCGCGGTATTCGGCGTCGATCCTGACGAGGTCCGGGAACTCGTCGCGGCACGGATCGCACCACGTCGCCCAGAAGTTGACGAGCAAAGGTTTCGCCTTCGACGGATCGGCGTCGCGCCGCAAGAGCTTCTTCAGCCCTTCGAGATCAATTTCGGTCACCTTCGGCGACGCCGCGCCCTTAGCGAATCTGCCGGCACTGGCGCGCGCGGTCGAGCCGGCCCGCCGCCGGTTGACGCGCGCCTTGCGCGCCGCGCCCTTCCGCCGCGCGCGCCTGTACACGCCGTCCACGGCGGCGGCGGCGGGCGCGTTGGCGAACGACGCGGGGCGCGCCGAAGCGGCCGCGCCCTCGCCGACGAAGAGGCCGGGCGCGAGTACGAACGCAAGCGAGACCGTGAGCAGCAGCCGCATCTCTCTACCTTCCGCCGACGCGCTTGATCGAGCAGCCGAAGGCTTTCACGTCGGCGCGCTCGACCTGCTTGCCGGCGAGCACGGCGTCGACGGCGTTGCGCAGGTGGTTGGCGTTGACCATCACGGGGTTCTGCGCGTTGTCAATCGCCCCGTGGTAGACGAGCTTGCCGGAGGCGTCGAGGAAGAAGACCTCGGGCGTGTGACCCGCGCCGAGCCGGTCGGCGATCTTGTTCTCTTTATCCTTGAGGATGACGAAGGAGAGCCCCTTCTCCTTCGCGTGCGCCCTGATGTCGTCCGCCGACTCGGTCGAGTTCGCGTTGATGCCGACGACGGCGACGCCGCGCGCCCTGTAGTCTTCGTACAGCTTCTCCATGCGCTCGTTGTAGGCGTTCGAGACGGGGCAGCGCGTGGAGACGAAGATCAGCACCGTCCCCGTCTTGCCCTTGAGCGACGAGAGGGCGCGCTCGCGCCCCTCGGCGTCCGCGAGCTTGAAGTCTTCGACCGTCGTGCCGATGGGCGCGGGCGTCACGGCCGTGTTGTCAGCCGCGCGCGACGGCGCGGCGTAAGCGGCGAGGACGAGGGCGACGAAGGCGGCGAGAGCGTAAAACTTTTTCATCCCGTAACTCCTTTGTGATTTCCGAGGGAGACGAAAGATTAGCAGAAAAAAGCCGTGAACCGTAAACCGTGACGGGTGACAGGTAAGAAGTGATGAGTGATGGCCGACGGCTGCTAGCTAATGGCTAATAGCAGATAACTGACTTGTCACCCGTCACGGTTTACCTGTCACGCGCCTTACGGTTTGCCTGTCACGCGCTTTAAGGTGAACCGCCAGAGCATGCGGTTCTCGGCCGCGTCGAACTGGTGGCGGGCTGAGGCGACGCGCCAGAAGCCGGCGTGCTGCCAGCGGCCCGCGGCGAGCTTGTTGAAGAGCGGGACGCTGTGCCCGCTCTCGATTGCCGCGAGCAGCGCGCGGTTCGCGGGCGTGAGGTGCTGATCGCCGTGGCGACCCGCGCCGGTGTAGTGGATGGTGTCGGGATCCGTCTCGTCGCGCGCGTCCGGGTAGCAGGGGTTGAGGCGACCGAAGTCGGTAAGGAGTGAAATCAAACGACCGCCGCGCTGGTAGACGCCGTTGCGAATCTTGTGCGTGCGCTGCACCTCGGCCCACGAGAGGGTTCCCGGCTCGTCGGTTTTGACTTTCGCGCGCGGCAAGGGCGTAGCTGAGTGTCAGGAGACGGCGGCGAGCGTCGAGGCGAGCGAGCGGAAGACGCCGCGCCCGTCCGACGAGCCGAGCAACTCCTCGCAGGCCCTCTCCGGGTGCGGCATCATGCCGAAGACGTTGCGCGCGCGGTTGCAGATGCCGGCGATTGAGTCGCGCGCGCCGTTCGGGTTCGACTCGTCGGTCGTGCGCCCCTCGGCGTCGCAGTAGCGCAGGACGACGCGATCCCCCGTTTGCAGCTCGCCGAGCGTCGCGTCGTCGCAGGTGTAGTTGCCCTCGGCGTGCGCGATGGGGAGGCTCAAGACCTCGCCGCGCGTGAGCTCGTTTGTGAACGGCGTGTCGGTCGTCTCGACGCGGACGCGGACGTGCTGGCAGAGGAAGTGCAGGTCGCGGTTGCGCATCAGCGCGCCCGGCAAAAGCCCCGCCTCGCACAGAATCTGGAAGCCGTTGCAGATGCCTAAGACGAGCCCGCCGCGGGCGGCGAACTCTTTGACCGAGCGCATCACGGGCGAGAATCTGGCGAGCGCCCCGGCGCGCAGGTAGTCGCCGTAGGAGAAGCCGCCGGGGAGGATGACGCAGTCGTAAGATGAGAGGTCGGTCTCCTTGTGCCAGACGAAGGAGACGGGCTGCCCGACGTGCTTCGAGATGACGTGGTAGGCGTCGTGATCGCAGTTCGAGCCGGGGAAGATGATGACGCCGAATTTCATTGCTCCACCTCCACGCGGAAATCTTCGATCACCGGGTTCGACAAGACCTCGCGAGCCATCCGCTCGGCCGTGGCGCGCGCGTCCCTGTCGTTGACGGACTCGTCCAGGGCGATCTCGAAATACTTGCCCTGCCTGATGTCCTCGATGCCGCCGAAGCCGAGTTGTTCGACCGAGTGCTGAATGGCCTTGCCCTGCGGATCGAGCACGCTCGGCTTGAGTGTGACGTAAACTTTTGCCTTCATCTATTTTTGTCCGTTGTCCGTCGTCCGCGGTCAGTTGTGAACTGCAATTTTTATCACGCCACTAGTGAGTCTCAAAGCAACGGACGACTGGCGACGGGCTACTGACTGTCGCCGAAGACGCGCGCGAAGATTTTATCGACGTTGCACAGGTAGTGCGCGGGGGCGAAGACCCGCTCGATCTGTTCGCGCGTGAGGCGCGAAGTGATGTCTTGATCCGCGAGCACGCGGTCGCGGAAATCGCCGCCCTCGTCCCAGGTCTTCATCGCGTTGCGCTGCGCCCACTCGTACGCCTCTTCGCGCGAGACGCCCGCCTGCGTCAGCGCGAGCAGGAGTTGGCCGCTGAAGACGAGCCCGCGCGTGGCGTTCAAATTTTCGAGCATCCGCGCGGGGTAGACGACGAGGTTGTCGATGAGCGAGGTCGCCTTGGCGAGCATGTAGTCGAGCGCGGTCGAGGCGTCCGGCAGGATGACGCGCTCGGCGGAGGAGTGCGAGATGTCGCGCTCGTGCCAGAGGGCGACGTTCTCCAGCCCCGCGACGGCGTAGCCGCGAACAATGCGCGCCATGCCGCAGATGCGCTCCGAGAGGATCGGGTTGCGCTTGTGCGGCATCGCGCTCGACCCCTTTTGCCCCGCGCGGAAACGCTCCTGCGCCTCGCGCACTTCGGTGCGCTGCCAGTGGCGAATCTGCAAGGCGAACTTGTCGAGCGACGAAGCGACGACGGCGAGCGTCGTCAGGTACTCGGCGTAAACGTCGCGCTGGATGATCTGCGTCGAGACGGCCGCGGGCTTGAGGCCCAGGCGCGCGCAGACCCTCTCTTCGACTTCGGGGTCGAGGTGCGCGAACGCGCCGACCGCGCCGCTGATCTTCCCCGTGGCGACCGCCTCGCGCGCGCGTCCGAGTCGGCCGCGGTTGCGGCGCGTCTCGTCGAACCAGAGCGCAAAGGTGAGCCCGAACGAGGTCGGCTCGGCGTGGACGCCGTGCGTGCGGCCGACCTGCGGCGTGTCCTTAAATTCGTGGGCGCGCCGCTTCAAGACTTCGAGCAGCGCGTCGATCCTCGCGAGCAGCAGATCGCACGAGTCGCGCAGCAGGAGCGCGTTCGCCGTGTCGACCACGTCCGAAGAGGTGAGGCCGTAGTGGACGAAGCGCGACGCCCCGCCGATTGATTCGGCGAGCGCGGTCGTGAACGCGATCACGTCGTGGTCGGTCGTCTTCTCAATTTCGTTGATGCGCTCGACCGTGAACGAAGCCTTGCGTCTGATCTCTTCGAGCGCCGCGCGCGGGATAGTCCCCATCTCGGCGTGGACTTCGCAGACGGCGATCTCCACGTCGAGCCACTTCTGAAAGCGGTTCTCCTCCGACCAGAGCGCCCCCATCTCGGGCAGTGTGTAGCGGGAAATCATAAGGCGGTGACGGGTGACAGGTGACGGGCGACGGGCGAGAACAAGATTTCTCTTGTCACCCGTCACGGTTTACCTGTCACGGCTTTAGTGCGTCCGAGTTGACCGCGTAGCGCGCGAGCTGCCAGCGCCCGTCGCGCTCGACGAGCGTGACGGACTCGATGGCGTCGGCGCGCTCGAACTTCGTGTTGTAACTGACCGAGAGCGTGTGGCCGGCCGCGCCGCCCGGCTGATCCGTCGCGCGCAGCGGCACGCGGCTCTGCACGCGGCCCAGGCGGTCGCGCACGCGCGCGAGAATCTTTTCGCTCTCCTCGGCGGAGACGGACGCGCGCCACTCGTCGGCCGCGTTCGCGTAGACCTGTGTGAACTCGCCCGCGGCGATCTCCTCCGTCAGCTCGTCGATGACGGCCTGCGCGCCCGCCGGCAGCCCGCTCCGCTGATGATCTACCGTGCAAGCGAACGGCGATAGAAGGCAGACTGAAGCGAGTAACAACCGCAGGTGCAGGGCTCGTCCCCGCCCGCCGCTATGTAGGGGCAGGGCTCGTCCCTGCCCGCCGCGCGAGAGCGCGAATGAAGCTTCGCGATCATTCGACATCGAAATTTAACGGATCGGCTGAGCGACCTCGCGGTCGCTCGCGGGCAGGGACGAGCCCTGCCCTTACATGAGATTTGCGACGCGGCGGTTTTATTCGTGTCTTCACAGTTCGACCCACGGCGTCGGCTCTTTGGGGTGCGAGAGCGTGATCTTCGTCGTGCACTGGAAGAGCGAGCCGCGCTCCCTGAGCGCCGACTCGGCGTTGATCTGCGCGACGTAAGGGTTGTTCGCGCGCTGCGAGAGGTGCGCCAGGACGACGTGATCGGCGCAGCCGTCGAAGTCTTCGCGCAGCCACTCCGCCACGTCCTCGTTCGACAGGTGCCCGGTGCGCGAAAGTATCCGCTGCTTCAACTCCCACGGGTAGATCGAGCAGGCCTTGAGCATGTCGCGGCTGTGGTTCGACTCGATGACGATGGCCGCGCAGCCGCGCAGCCGCTCCTTGATGAGCGTCGTGACGTGCCCGAAATCCATCAGCGTCGCGACCTTCACGCCGCCGTGCGCGGCGGTGAAGCCGAAGTTGTCGGCGGCGTCGTGCGGGATGGTGAAGGGGTGGAAGTCGATCTCGCCGATGCGGAAGTCCTTGCTCGAAGAGATTTCGACCGTGCGGTCGCGCACCGCTTCGAAGCGTTTGCGGAACTCGTCGGAGCCGTCCTCGTAGCGCTCGCCGACGTAGGCCTCCAGCGTCTCGCCGGAGACGTAGACCGGGCAATCGAGCGATTTCAGGAGCACGCGCAGTCCGCCCGCGTGGTCGCTGTGCTCGTGCGTGATGATGACGCCGTCGAGCTTCGCCGCGTCGCACCCCACCAGCGCGAGCCGCCGCACGGTCTCCTTCGCGCTGAGGCCCGCGTCGACGAGCACGCTCGTACTCCCGGCGCAGATGAGCAGGGCGTTGCCCGAAGAGCCGCTACCTAAGACGGTGATTCGCATCCCGCGCCTACTTGATCCTCTTGCCCGTGTAGGTCTCGCCGCCCTGCCTGATGGTGACTTCGCCCACCGCGCCTTGCGCGTCCTTCACGAAGACGAGCGTGTTCGGGGAGGCGAGCGAGAAGAACTCTGTCTCGGACGCCGGCAGCCACTCGCGCTTCGGCCCGCCGTTCTGCTGGACGAGGAGTTTCCCGCCTTCCAGCGAGACGCCGAGGACGACCGTCAGCTGCGGGTTGATCTTGAACTCGAAGTCGCCGACGTAAGACTCGTAGATTTTCGGATCGACTTTGGCTAACTCGCGCTCGCGCGGCGCGCGCTCCGCCCAGCCGTACTCGCGCGCGACCGAGCGGATGACCTCCATCGCCAGCGCGCTGCCGCGGTCGCCGTTCGTCATCACGACCACGCCGCGCCCGTCGCTGAAGCCCGTCCAGAAAGCCTCGAAGCCCTCGTCCACGCCGCCGTGCGAGAACTCCACGGTCTGCCCCCGCACTTCGACGGAGGGGCCTAAGCCCCACTCGCCGAACTGACGCGACATCATCTGCGCCGTCATCTCCTTCGAGATGATCTTGTTCGACGCCCCGGCGAGCGACTTCTGTAACTCGATGGCGAGCAAGGCGAGGTCGGTCGGCGTCGTCCAGAGCCCGGCGGCGGCCATCTCAGGATAAGTGTGGAAGCGGCCCTTGACGGGCTGGCCGCCCACGTGCGCCGTCGCCGCCTCCTTCGCGCGCGCCGCGGCGAGCGGCTGCTCGTACGTGCTGTGCTTCATCCCCGCGGGGTCGAGCACGAGCTGTTTGACGATGTCGGGGAAGGGCTTCTTCGCCACGTCGACCAGCATCTGCTGCATGATCGTGTAGCCGCCGCCGGAGTAGCGCCAGAGCGTGCCGGGCACGGTGTCGACGCGGATGGCGGCGGTGTTGGCGGGCTTCTCGCCGTTCAAGACCTGGACGAGCGTCGGCACGGTCGCGCCCTCAGCGTAGCCGGGGAAGCCGTGGACGGTGAGGCCCGCGCTGTGCGTGAGTAGCCGCCGCAGCGTGACCTTCTTCTCTTTGGTGAACTCGTTCTCCGGCAGCTTCCACGAGACGAGGCGCGCGTTCACGTCCTCGTCGAGCGAGAGTTTCCCTTCCTGGACGAGCCTCAGCGCGGCGAGCGCGGCGACGGGCTTGCTGATCGAGCCCGCCTGAAAGAGCGTCTCGGTCGTGACGGGCTCGTTCGTCGAAACGTCCTTCAGGCCGAAGCCGCGCGCCCACTCGATCCGCCCGCCGCTGACGACGGCGACGCTCACGCCCGGCACCTTGTAGAACTTCATCCGCTCGGCGAGCGGCAGCGCGGGCGGCGCCGCGCCCTTGATGATGACCGCCGGGACGAGCCCCGCCTCGACGCGGCGGATCCTCTCCTCGACCGACGCGGCGGGCTGCGCCTTCGCGACCTGCGCCGACGACGCGGGAACGAAGACGCGCGTGGAGCCGACGGCGGCGACGCACGTCAGCAGGGCGACGAAAATGATTATTAGCTTTTTCATCATCATTTGCTTTTTCATCATCATTTGTAGGGGCAGGGCTCGTCCCTGCCCGCGAGCGAGCGAAAACTCGCTCGCCCGATCTATGATCTCACCAATGAATGATCGCGCATCATCGTTCGCGCTCTCGCGACCGGGCGGGCAGGGACGAGCCCTTGCCCCTACAGTCATTACTCCGTCTTCAAATCTCCAGGCGGGCGCGATCAACCTTGAAGCCGCCGAGATCGCCGAGCGCGCCGAAGGCGATCTGCTCGGTCGTGAAGCGGGCGCGCGCGACTTCGAGCATGTCCTGCGCCGTCACGGCTTCGATGCGGCCGATGACCTCTTCGGGTTCGAGGCGGCGGCCGTGGACGATCTCCTGGCGGGCGAGCGTGCCCGCGCGCGAACTCGTCGATTCCAGCCCGAGCAGGATCGAGGCGATCATCTGATCCTTCGCGAGCTGCAACTCGTCCTCGCCCACCGGCTCCCTGACGGCGCGGCGCAATTCCGCGAGCGCGAGGTCTAAGACCTCATCGGCCCGTTCGGGCGACGTGCCCGCGTAGACGTGGAAAATCCCGGCGTCCGTGAACGTGCTCGCCGCCGCGCCGACCGAGTAGGCCAAGCCGCGATCCTCGCGGATCGACTGCCAGAGCCGGCTCGATGTCCCGCCGCCGATGACGGAGCCGAGCAGGCTCGCGGCGTAGCGGTCTTCGTCGCGCGCCGTCGACCACGGCGTGGCGAGCAGCAGGTGCGCCTGCTCCAACTCCTTCTTGCGCTGCACGAAGATGGGCACGGCGTGCCGGGGCGCGCCTTCGTCGTCCTCGCCGTGTGAATCCTGAGGGGCGTGCCGGGCGGAATTTCCGAAGGCGTCGAAGGCGCGTTCGGCGAGCGCGACGATCTCTTCGTGGCGGACGTTCCCGGCGGCGGCGATAACGAGGTTGCGCGGCGAGTAGGCGGAAGAGTGGAAGCGCGCCGTGCGCTCGCGGTCGAAGGTGAGGACGGTTTCGGGCGTGCCCTCGATGGGGCGACCCAGGGAGTGGTCGGGGAAGTAGGCGGCGTTGAAAAGCTCGGTCAGGAGCTCTTCCGGCGTGTCCTCGACCATCTTCATCTCTTCGATGATGACCTTCGCCTCGCGCTCCAAATCCTCCGCGTCGAAGCGCGGCGCGAGCAGCATGTCGGCGAGCAGGTCGAACGACTGCGGGACGGCGGTGTCCACGACCTTGAGCGAGAAGCCGGTGGATTCGTGGGTCGTGTAGGCGTCGAAGTTGCCGCCGAGGCGGTCGGATTCGACGGCGATGTCGAGCGCGGTGCGGCGGCGCGTGCCCTTGAAGACGGCGTGCTCGATGAAGTGGCAGATGCCGTTCCACTCGGCGCGCTCGTGGCGCGAGCCCAGGCGCACCCACGCGCCGACGGTCGCCGAGCGCAGGTTGGGCATGTACTCCGTCAGGACGGTCGCGCCGTTCGGGAGCTTTGTCGTGCGAACTTGATCAGTCATTCCCGGATAAAACTTTGATGCGTGAAAAGATTATTTTGGACCCACGGGCGGGCGTTTTCGCGGCAAGTGGCATCGTAGCACGCGGGAAATCCGGCGGCAAACGGGCGGTTGGGAAACGCGTGAGGCTTTTACTGCGTCCCAGCACGTGGCACGCCCCTGCGGACGCCCGCCCGACCCGGCGCGGGTTTTCGAGCCCGAAACGCTTGCTTGACAGGCTGGTGAGCCTCGGCGAAAATGTCCGCCTACGTGCCGCGGGCGGGGTTTCCAACTCTGCGAATCAACTCGCGCGGCGCGCGAAGGGCGGCTCGCGCGCCGCCCACGAAGGCGATAGTCTCCCGCGTCCGGTTAGATCCTCGTGAGCAGAAGGGAATGCGCTTCGAGAGGGTGCGCGCCTCGCGTCGCTAAAGTCGGCGCGAGCGGCGCGCCGGGAGGTTCTGGTGCGATGGGTACAAGCTCCTTGCGCGTGACTTTCAAATTCTTCGCCGGCTTTCTCGCCGCGACGCTGCTCGCCGCGGCGTCAGGCGCGCCCGCGGCTCAGGCGAAGGGCGCGGCGAGCCGCCGCTTGGGAACCGTGACGGGGCTCGTGCGCGATCACCGCGGTCAGCCGCTCGCGGGCGCTATCATCCGCTTCGTGCGCGACGGCGCGGACACCGTCTCGAAGCAGACGAGCACCTCGCCGGACGGGAGCTTCACGGCGCGCGTGCTGCCGGGCAAGTACCTCCTGACGGCCATCGCCGAGGGCTTCAACAGCGTCTCCTTCAACTCCGTCCAGGTCAACCCGTCCGACGAAGTCAGTTACCGCTTCAACCTCGAACCGCTCGGTCAGGGTCGCACCGCGCCCGAAAGACGCGCCGACCGCAACGATCCGAAGTGGCGGCTGCGCGCCGCGCGCGGCAGCGCCTCGATCTTCCACCAGAACGAGCGCGGCGACGCGACGACGCAGGTCGCCGAGGACGCCATCGCCCAGGCCACCGGACAGGATGCCGCGGGGCAGGGCGCGCGGGACGCGGGCGATCAGGCGAATGACGGCCCGCCGGACGCGGAGCCCGCGGACATCTCCGCGAACGTCGCGGGGCGCGCGACCGCGCACGGCGTCATCGAAACTTACACGGGCTTCTCGGCGAGCCCGACCGCGTCCGCTTACGTCGGCACGAACTTCGCCGTCTCGACGCCCGCGACCGACCAGCTCAGTCTCGTCTTCGCCGGCCAGTTCGCGTCGAACGGGCTGGCGCGGCTTGAGACGACCGGGGTCTTCCGCGCGAACGCGCGCCACAACGTGCGGCTCACGCTCGGCGGCGCGCGCATGCCCCTCGCCGCGTCGAAGTCCGCCGCCTACGGGGACGCCCTGAGCCAACTCTCCGTGCGCGCGGTCGACGAGTGGGTCGTCAGGGACGGCGTCGTCGTCGTGCTCGGTCTCGACTACTCGCGCTTCCTCGGCGCGCGCCGCGGCGCGGCGTCGATCAGCCCGCGCGTCGGCTTCGCCTTCGACGCCGACGCCCGCACGCGCCTGCGCGCCGCTTACACGCCCGCGACCTCGACGAAGCGCGCGCAGTCCGCCGCGACGCTTGAGACGGGTCAGGTCTTCTTCCCCGAGGCGGGCGAGCAGGCGGTCGCCTTCGTCGACGGGCGCGCCGTGATGGAGCGCAGCCGCCGCCTGGAGTTCGGCGTCGAGCGCGTGATCGACAACTCTTCGAGCGTCGAGGCGTCGATGTTCTTCGACACGACGGACGGGCGCGGCGTCGGCTTGATGAACCTGCCGGTGAGCGGCTTCGGCGACGCGAACGGCGCGGAGCTGTTGCAGGTCGCCAACCAGCAGGGCGCGGCGCGGGGCCTGCGCGTCGTCTACACGCGCCGCGTCAGCCACTACTTCCAGACCTCGGCGGGCTACGCCGCCGGCCGCGGCCAGCAGCTCGCGCCCGCCCGGCTCTCGACCAGGCCCGGCGACGTTTTCCGCGACGGCTTCTTCCAGACGGTCGCCGCGCAGGTCGACTCTTCCTTCGGCACGGGCACGCGCGTCCGCACGGTCTTGCGCTTTAGCCCCCGCGCCTCCGTCTTCGCCATCGACCCGTTCGCCGGTCGCCTCGCCGTCTTCGACCCTTCCCTGAGCATCCTCGTGACGCAGGACTTGCCGACCTTCGGGCTGCCCCTTCGCGCCGAGGCGATGCTCGACGCGCGCAACCTCCTCGACTCGCTCACCTGCTCCGACGACGGCGAGACGCTCACGGTCGCGGGCACGAACCGGCGCAGCGTCCGCGGCGGGATCTCGGTCAGGTTCTGAAGCGGTCGCCAGTCAAAAAGTAGAAGCGAAAGGGCGGGCGGGCGGGGGCGTGCGATGCTCCCTCCCGCCCTTTCCCTTGCGCCTTCTTCAAATTCTCGGACGAAATACGAAAACTCGGATGACGAACTTTCGATTTTGCGCGCCGATTCAAACTTTACCTCCCTCGTCGGCGACGCTCTCAAGCCGCGCCGCCTGAGCGCGATGCGACGCGCGCAGGGCGGTCGGGCGTCGCGCCGAGGCGCGGGCGCGCCGGGGTTTTCGCGCTGGAACGTCAGTTGCTTCTAAATAGCCGATTTATCAGGCGGGTCGCGCTTGCGGAGGATTAGAGGGCCGTGAAGAGATCGCTTCTGACGACGAGGGCGTGGGTGCTGCTGATGGCGGCGGCGCTGCTCGTTGTGGCGGGCGGTCTCAACTTCTACCAGCGCCACACGCGCACGCCGCCGCTCACCGACGGCGTCGCGTGGAAGCAGACGGCGCGGGGCATCGTCGCGCAGTCGGTCGATCCGAACTCCTCGGCCGGGCGCGCCGGCCTGCTCGGCGTCCTGCCGGGCGACCGCCTCGTCGCCATCAGCCTCGACGACGAGCACGACGAGCCGGTCGTCAACTCCGCGGAAGTTCAGATCTGGTTGGAAGACGCCAGGCAGACGGGCGGGCGCGTGCGCTATCTGATCGAGCGCGCCGTCCAGGCGGGCGGCGAGTCGCAGTGGTACTACGTCACGCTCGACCGGCTGGAGTCGCCTTCGGTCAACACCACGCACGACTACTACATCAACCTCGTCGGCGTCGTCTACCTGCTCGTCGGCCTCTTCGTTCTCTTCCGGCAGGGCGAGCGCGCCCCCTTCGTGCTGCACTTCACGGCGCTGTGCGTCTGCGCCTTCGTCTTCCACTTCTACAAGCCCTACGGCTCTTACGAGGACCTGGACAAGTCTGTCTCCTTCCTCGATAACGCGGCCTACATCCTCTTCGCGCCCGTCTTCCTGCACTTCTGCCTGCTCTACCCCGTGCGCCGCAGGCTCTCCGAGCGCAGGTGGTTGCCGGCGCTGCTCTACGCCCCGGCCGCCCTCCTCGTCGCGCTGCTCGTCCTCTCGGTTTACCCGAACGAGATCGAGTTCGTCCTGCACAAGCGGCTGGGCCTGCTCGCGTCGCTGCGCCCGCCAGAGTTCTCCGACGACTTCGTCCGCGGCTTCTACCTCGCGGAGTTCGTCCACTTCTGGGTCGCGCTCGCGGGCGGCGCGTCGGTGCTGCTCTACCGCTTCGCGCGGAGTAAGACGACGGTGGTGCGCCAGCAGCTCAAGTGGGTCGTCTGGGGCTCGGTGCTGGCGGTTGCGCCCTTCACGCTCCTCTACGCGGTCGGCTACGTCTTCGGCGACATGACGGCGGCGGCGACCGCCGCGGGCGCGCAGACCAACCGCTGGCTGACGGACGCGGCCGTGCTCCCGCTCGTCCTCATCCCGCTCACGTTCGGCAACTCCGTGGTGCGCTACCGCCTGATGGACGTGGACATCGTCGTGCGGCGCGCGGCCGTCTACGCGCTGACGACCGTCTTCATCACCCTGATGATCGGCACGGTCGTCTTCGTCGCGGGCTTCGCGGGCTTCTACGCCTTCGGCGGCGACGCCAAGTCGGGGGGCGTGGGCGCGCTGCAAGTGTTCCTCGCCGTGCTCGCGATGTCGATCATCGTGATGACGGCCGCGCCCGTGAAGCATTTCCTCCAGGAGCGTGTCGACCGGCTCTTCTACGGCGAGCGCTACGATCTGCGCCACAGCCTGCTCGACTTCGGGCGCACGCTCTCCGCCACGACCGCGCTCGAACCGCTCCTGGACGCGCTCATCAGCCGGCTGCAGGAGGTGATGGGCGTGGCGAGGGTCGCGATCTTCGTCGAGGACGCCGCGTCGGCGGGCGGCTACCGCGTGGCGCGCTCGGTCGGACTCTCGAACGAGCTGATCGTGCCGCAGGACTTCCGCGAGATGATCCGCACGCGCTCGGCGGCGGCGGGGATCGTGCGCGCCGACGACATCGACCTCGCGTTCGAGACCTCCGGCTTCGTCCGCCGCGCGCTCCACTACTACGTGCCCTGCGTCGTACGCGGCCGGATGGTCGCCGTCATCGGCCTGGGCCGCTCGACGGGAGGCGCGCTGCTCTCCTCCGAGGACCTGGAGATCCTGCGCACGGTCTCCGGCTACGTCGCGGTCGCGATTGAGAACAGCCTGCTCTACCAGGAGCAGGCCGAGCGCGCGACGGAGCTGGAGATGCTGAAGGAGTTCAACGAGTCCATCGTCGAGTCGATCAACGTCGGGCTCCTGGCCGTGGACACGACGGGGCGCGTGACGGGCTGCAACTCCTCGCTCGAAGGGATGATGTGGGTGGCGCGCGACGAGGCGCTCGGCCGCCGCGTCGAGGAGCTGTTCGCCGAAGACTTCGCCGAGACGCTCGAACAGGCGCTGGGCGAGGCGGGCTGGCAGCTCTCGGAGCTGCGCCACATCTACAAGCTGCACACGGCGACCAGAACCGGGCGGCCCCTCATCCTCAACATCGCCATCGCCCCCCTGCGCCGCGCCGAGTCGGGCGAGCACAAGGGCGCGCTCGTCGTTTTGGAAGACGTGACGGCGCGCGTGAGGCTCGAAGAGCAGTTGCAGCAGCGCGAGAAGCTGTCGTCCATCGGACTCCTGGCGGCGGGCGTCGCGCACGAGATCAACACGCCGCTCACGGGCGTCTCGTCGTACACGCAGATGCTTCTGGGGATGTTCGCCGACCACGATCCGAAGCACAAGCTGTTGGAGAAGATTCACCGGCAGACCGAGCGCGCCACGGGGATCGTCAACAACCTCCTGAACTTCTCGCGCACCGGCTCGGTCACGGAGTTCGGCGAAGTGGACTTGAACCACGTGCTCGACGACACGCTGCAACTGCTCGAACCACAGTTGCGCCAGTCGCAGGTCGAGATCGCGCGCGAGTACGAGACCGCGCTGCCGCGCGTCTACGGGAACCCCGGCAAGCTCCAGCAGGTCTTCACGAACCTGCTCCTGAACGCGCGCGACGCGCTGCCCGCGGGCGGGCAGATCACGCTCTCGACCGAGAGCGGCGACGAATCCGTCACGGTCCAGATCGCGGACACCGGCATCGGCATCGCGCCCGAAAACGTCGCGCGCATCTACGATCCCTTCTTCACGACGAAGGGCGTCGGGCGCGGCACCGGCTTAGGTCTCGCCGTCTCTTACGGCATCGTGCAGGAGCACTCCGGCCACATCGCCGTCGAGAGCGCGCCCGGCCGCGGCACCACCTTCCGCATCGCGCTGCCCACCGCGCAGGGGCGCGCGCGCCTGCAAGCCGCGGGCGACTGAATCAGGCTTCCACCCGCCACTTCATAAACACAAAAATAGCCGCCGCACGCGACGCGCGTCGCGTGCGGCGGCTCCGAGTTTATGTCGCCGCCCTATTTTCTGGCGTCCTGCGAATCGAGCAGGAGCCAGAAGTAGGGCAGGACTTCGGTGTAGAGCCTCCCCGTCCGGCCCCACATGCGGTTGCGGTGATCGCCGTTGTACTCCTCGAAGGTGAAGGGCACCTGCATCTCGGTCAGCTTGCGCGCGAGCGCGCGGGCCGTGGGCGGGATGTGGGCGAACTCGTCTTCCCAGGCGGTGTCGAAGCGGAGGCCGCGCAGCTTCAACAGATTGTCCCTGTAGCGCGCCGCCATGTTGAGCGGGAAGTTCTCCTCCCACTTCGAGTAGGCGGGCTCGTCGGGCGCGGGCTTGCCGTCCGTGAGCTTGAAGGGCAGGTCGGCGTAGAAGGGGGGGCGGGACGGGTTCGGCGAGAAAGCCTGCGCGACGCAGAGCGCGCCGACCAGATAAAAGTTGCCCCGGAACGCCTCCTCCGGCGTCTTGAGCGAGATGAGCTGCGTGAAGGCGGGGTTCTCCGCCGAGAGGTCTTTCGCCCAGCCGAGCACCGCCGGGTTCATCGCGTAGACGACGCTGTAAACTTCCGGGTGCTTCATGCCGAGTTTGATCGCCCCGTACCCGCCCATCGAATGGCCCGCCAGGCCGCGGCTCTCGGCGCGCGCGAGCGTGCGGTACTTTTTGTCGATGTAGCCGACCAGCTCTTTCGCCGTGAAGTCCTCCCAGTTACCCGTCGCCGCGGAGTTGGTGTAGAAACTCCCCATCATCTTCGTGCGCTCGTCCGGCGCGACGACGATCATCTCGCCGAAGCGACCCTCGGCGATGCCGCGATCCATCAGACCCTGCACCGTGCCCCACTCCGCGGTGTTGCCCTTCCAGGGGGACGTGAACTCCGCGTCCGTGTCGCCGATGCCGTGCAGCAGGTAGACGACCGGGTAGCGCTTCGTCGTCGCCGCGTCGTAGCCCGGCGGCAGGTAGACGGAGACCTGCCGGTCGGGCGACTCGCCGGTCACGTTGTGTTCGAGCGACGCGCCGTGGACGGTCTCGCGCACGAGCCGACCCGTTTGCGCGCGGGCGGGCGAGAGGGGGAGGAGCGTTAAGAGAAAGAGTCCGGCGAGGCGCGCCGCGGCGCGCGCGCGCGAGTTTCGTCGATTCGGATTGGTCATCATCGTTTCCTTTGAAGTCGGTCAGGGCGAAGACGCGCGGGCGCGCGAGTCCGGCGTGCGGAATATCAAGCCCCGTGCCGGCGGGCGCGCAAGTCGGCGGGGCTCTAAACGGAGCCCTCCGTGGGAGAGACGCGCGGGGCGGCGCAAACGTCTACCGCCGATTTCGGGGACGACGTTTCGCGTGAGCGGGAATGATCCGGAGGAGACTCGGACTAACGGCGCGGGGCGGGGGCGGCAACCCTCACGCGCGGCGAAGCGTTACGGGGCGGGGCGCGACGCGACCGCGCACTTTAGTCTTTTTCTTTCCCACGCTTGGTGATAAGCTCACGGCGCTTTAGCCGAACAATGAGAGCGGTAGGTTCAATCATCATGTCGCAGAGTGGCAGACTTATGTGGGGGGGCGCGCGCGGGTTTGCGCCAGCGCGTCTGGCGTGCCTCGCGCTGGCGCTGTTGACGGCGTGCGCGACGGCGCGCGCCGTGGGCGCGGCGGACGACGGCGCGGACGCGAACCTGAGCGACGCCGCGCCGCAGTGGCTCGTCGTGCAACTGCGCTCGTTCGTGCCGGGCGCGTCGGGGCGCGTGGTGGTCGAGCCGACGGCGACGGGCGGGATGGCGCGGCTGCGCGCGACGCGGCTGCCCGCGCCCTCGACGGTCACGCCGGGGGCGCACGCCTTCGTCGTGTGGGCGACGGGCGTCGAGATCAGGAGGCTCGGCGAGTTGCGTCGTGATGAGCGCGGCAACGCCGCGCTGGAGTTCGCGCACCCCGCAGGGTTCGACAGCTACAGCCTGCTCGTCACGGCGGAGACGGGCGCGCAGCCGGACAGGCCGGCGGGCGGTTTCGTCTTCTCCACGCGCGCGGGCGAGGTCAACGCGCTGTACCCCGTGCGCCGCGAGGAGGCACGCGCGACGCCGCCGCGCGACGCCGCCGTCCGCGCCAGAACCGTGTCGGGGGCGGCGTCGGGCGAATCGCCCGCGCCGAAGTCGAGCCCCGCGCCCGCGCCGATTAGACCCGCACCTGCGCCGATTAGACCCGCGCCGCCTCCGGTGAGGTCTCCCGCGACAGCGCGCGCGCCGTCGGCCGGGCTCGCGACGAGCGCCGCCGAGTTTTACGAGAGCATTAACTCCGCGGTCGAAGACCCGGCGGCCGCGCGCACGCTGACGCTCGCGGGCGAAGGCGCGGCGAGACGCGCCGGGGGCGAGGCGCGCGTCGCCACGCGCGAAGGGACGGCTTACGTGCGCGTGCGCTTCCGCCGCATGCCGCCGCCGCGGCGCTACGGCGTGCGCAAGTACGTGATGTGGGCTGAGACGCCCGACGAGGGCACGCTCTTCCTGCGCGCGCTCCCCGCGACGCGCCTCAACCGCCGGACGGTCTACGCCCGCCGCCCCAACGTCAGCTCGAACGACTTCAGCCTCGCCGTCACGGCCGAGCGCAGCTACCCACGCGCGCGCCCGCGCGGCCGTCGCGTGTTGAAGACCGTCAACCGTTAGAGACCGTGAACCGTAAACCGCGAACCGTGACAGGAGAGACCTGGTTCTTCCTGTCACGGTTCGCGGTTTACGGTTCACGGCTTTCCCGCCGCTTGTCACTTGTCACCCGCCGCTGTTTAATTAGCGCATGGCGAAGAAGGGCTCGATCCTCGTCGTGGACGACGAGGAGATCATGCGCGACGTGCTGGAGACGCTGCTCTCGGCGGAAGGCTACCGCGTCGATCTGGCGCGCACCGGCGAGGAGGGCCTGGAGTGCTACGGGCGCAAGCCCTACGACGTGGTGCTGCTCGACGTTTCGATGCCGGGCATGGGGGGCTTGCGCGCGCTCGAAGAGATTCTGAAGGCGGACGCCGAGGCGGTCGTCCTGATGGTCACGGCTTACGCCACGTTCGACACGGCGATTGCCGCGTGGGAGCGCGGCGCGGCGGGCTGCATCCGCAAGCCGTTCCAGAACGAGCTGATCCTGGAGCGCGTCGCCGACGGCATCAAGCGGCGGCGCAAGGAGGAGGAGCGGCAGACGCTCCGGCGCGCGCTCTCTCGCAACGCCGACCGCGGCGGCATCGTGGGTCGCTCCGAGCGGATGCAGTCGGTCTTCCGCCTCGTCGATCAGGTCGCGCCCGCGCGCTCGACCGTGCTCATCACGGGCGAGTCGGGAACGGGCAAGGAGCTGGTCGCGCGCGCCATCCACGAGCAGAGCCCGCGCGCCGGGAAGCCCTTCGTCACGGTCAACTCTTCGAACATCCCGTCGGAGCTTTTGGAGTCGGAGCTGTTCGGGCACACGCGCGGCGCGTTCACCGGCGCGGTCGCGGCGAAGAAGGGGCTCTTCGAAGTCGCCGACGGCGGCTCGATCTTCCTCGACGAGATCGGCGATCTGCCGCCGGAGACGCAGGCGCGGCTCCTGCGCGTCTTGCAGGAGAGGGAGTTCACGCCGCTCGGCGACACCGTCCCCCGCCGCGTGGACGTGCGCATCATCGCGGCGACGAACGTCGATCTCAAGGAGGCTGTCAGGCAGGGGAGTTTCCGCGAAGACCTCTACTACCGGCTCGCCGTCGTCCCCATCGAGCTGCCGCCCTTGCGGGAGCGCCGGGAGGACGTGATCGCGCTCTCGCAGCACTTCATACGCAAGTACGCCGAGGAGAACGCCCGGCAGGTCTTCGACGCGGTCGCGCCCGAAGTGCTCGCGCTCCTGGAAGCCTACACGTGGCCCGGCAACGTGCGCGAGTTGGAGAACGTCATCGAGCGCGCGGTCGTCATCGCGCCGGGCAGGGAGATCACGCGCGAGTGTCTGCCGACCGAGATCGCCGACCCGCGCCACTCGCTCGGGGCCTCGACCAGCGCGGGCGCGGGCGGCATAGACGTCTCGCGCGGCATAGACTTCTACGACGAGGTGCGCCGCTTCGAGGTCGACATCATCCGCCGCGCCTTAGAGCAGACCGGCGGGCACCAGTCGCGCGCCGCCCGCATGCTCGGCATGAACGCCACCACGCTCAACTCCAAGATCAAGACCTACAACATCCAGCTCCGACCGTAAAAAGGTGATGGCGCGCGGCGACGAATCGACACGGAAGTCTCGCGGGGGCGGCGCGGGGCGTTTGCGCTTCGTCGTCCACGAGCACCACGCGAGTCGCCTGCACTTCGACTTCAGGCTCGAAGCAGGGGGCGTGTTGAAGTCGTGGGCGGTGCCGAAGGGGCCGTCGCTCGATCCGGCCGACAAGCGGCTCGCCGTCGAGGTCGAGGATCACTCTCTCGCCTACGGCGGCTTCGAGGGCGCGATCTCCGAGGGGCGCTACGGCGCGGGCGAGGTGAGAATCTGGGACGAGGGCACTTACGAGCCGGAGGGCGACGCCGTCGCGCGACTCAAAGACGGCAAGCTCAGGTTCCGCCTGTCTGGTAAAAAACTGCGCGGCGCGTTCAGCCTCGTCAGGATGAGTCGGGGCGCGGGGCAGTGGCTGCTGATTAAAAGCGCGGACGAGTTCGCCGAAGCGGGCTGGGAGTTGAAGACTATCTTAGAGCCGCGCGCCGCGAAGAAGAGTGGCGCGAAGAAGTCCCGCACTAAGAGCGTCTAACAAGGCTCAACGGCGCGCGAGATAATGTAGGGGCAGGGCTCGTCCCCGCCCGTCTTCCGCTGGCGACCGAGCGGGCAGGGACGAGCCCTGCCCCTACAGTTATTCCGGTCTTGTGAGTGGCGCGAAGAAGGGCGCGCGCAAAAGTTGATCCCCGCCCCATGCGGCTATGGACGCTTCACCCGCGCTACCTCGACACGAAGGGCCTGCTCGCCGCGTGGCGCGAGGGGCTGCTCGCGCAGAAGGTCTTGAAGGGCGAGACGCGCGGCTACCGACACCACCCGCAGCTCGCGCGCTTCAAGGCGCAGCCCGACGCCGTCGGCGCGATCGCCCGCTACCTGCGTTCGCTCCACGAAGAGGCGGGCGCGCGCGGCTACAACTTCGCCGCGGACAAGATCGAGCCGCGCGACTTCGCCGGCAGAGTGCGCGCGACGCGCGGCCAGCTCCTCTACGAGTGGGCTCACCTGAAGTCGAAGCTGCGGCTGCGCGACGCGCGCCGCCACGAAGAGTTTCAGGCCGTCGAAGAACCGGAGCCGCACCCGCTCTTCGAGATCGTCGAGGGCGGCGTGGAAAGTTGGGAAGTCGTCGAAACGAAGCGTTAGCCGCGGCTGATCATTGACCGCTCATTGCCCGGCCGGGATGCTTCCACCACGCGGGGCCGGCGGGCGCGCACGCCGGAATGTTCGAGGACGGAGGCGATGATGAAACCACCCGACACGCTGCTGCTGAGTCGCAGCGACGTTGCCGCGCTGCTCAGTCTCGAAGAGTGCATCCCGGCGGTCGAGGAAGCCTTCAGGCTGCACGCCGAGGGTAAGAGCCTGCCGCCGGGCGTCCTCGGCGTCCACGCGCGCGACGGCGGCTTCCACATCAAGGCCGCGGGTCTGGATCTCTCCCGCCCCTACTTCGCGGCGAAGGTGAACGCGAACTTCTTCCGCAACGCGGAGCGCTTCGGGCTGCCGACGATTCAGGGCGTCGTCGTCCTCTACGACGGCGAGAACGGTCGCCCGCTCGCCGTCATGGACTCGATGGAGGTGACGACCCTGCGCACGGGCGCGGCGACCGCGGTGGCGGCGAAGTACCTGGCGCGGGCCGACTCGAAGGTGGCGACCGTCTGCGGCTGCGGCAATCAGGGCCGCGTCCAACTGCGCGCGCTCGCCCAGGTCCTCCCGCTCGAACGCGCATACGCTTACGACCGGGACGAGAGCCACGCCCGCGCGTTCGCGGATGAACTATCGGGCGAGCTGCGGATCGAGGTCGAAGCCGCCGTCGATTTAGCGGACGCCGTGCGCCGGAGCGACGTGTGCGTCACCTGCACGCCTTCGAAAAAGTTTTTCCTGAGCCGGGAAGACGTGTCGGCGGGCACGTTCGTCGCCGGAGTCGGCGCGGACAACGAGGACAAGCAGGAGCTAGACCCGCGCCTGTTCGCCTCGAATAAGGTCGTCGTCGATATCCTCGATCAGTGCGCGGCCATCGGAGACCTCCACCACGCCATCGAGGCGCGCGTCGTCTCGCGCGCCGACGCGCACGCCGAACTCGGCGAGATCGTCGCGGGCAGGAAAGCGGGCCGCACGTCCCCCGAAGAGATCACCATCTTCGACAGCACGGGGACGGCGTTGCAGGACGTGGCGGCGGCGGCCATCGTCTACGAGAAGGCCGTCGCCTCCGACCGCGTCTCAAGGTTCGCCTTCGCCGGGTGAGTGCTTTATGAAGCCCCGCGCCCCACACCCGCTCGCGAGATTCGCGCTAGCCATGACGCTTTCGTGCTGTGCTTTCGCCGCGACGGCGCAGACCAACCCGAATGACGCCGACGCGACTGAAGTCGAGCGCGAGAGGCTGGTGCGTCTTGAGGGCGAACTCGGAGCCCTGCGCGACGCGCTGAGGATTCCGGGGATGTCGGCGGCGCTCGCGCGGGACGGGCGCGTGGTGTGGTCGAAGGGCTTCGGCTTCGCCGACTACGAGCGGCTCGTGGCGGCGACGCCGGACACGCCCTACGTCATCGCCTCGCTGACCAAGCCCTTCGCCTCCGTGCTCCTCATGCAGCTCGTCGAGCAGGGGGGCGTCCGGCTCGGCGATCCCATGTCGAAATACTCGGCGCGCTTCACGGACGACTCCGTGAAAGTCCGCCACGTCCTCACGCACACCTCCGAGGGCACGCCCGGCGAGAAGTACCGCTACAACGGCTCGCGCTTCGCGGCGCTGACCGACGTGATCGCCAAGGCTTCCGGCAAGACGTTCCGCGCGCTACTGGTCTCGAACATCTTAGAGAAGCTCGGCATGAACGACACCGTGCCGGGTCATGAGGTGCTCGACAAACGTGACGCGATCTCAGCCGCCCTCGGCGCGCAGACCGTGGGCCGCTACCTGCGGGTGCTGGATCGGCTGGCGAAGCCCTACGTGCTCTACCGACCCGACCGCGTCGGCCTTTCCGCGTACCCTTCGAGACAACTGAGCGCGGCGGCGGGGCTCATCTCGACCGTTAATGACCTGGCGAAGTTCTACGACGCGATTGATCGCGACGCCCTGCTGAAGCGCGAGACGCAGGGTCTGATCTTCACCCCGGCGGTCTCGACCGCCGGCAAGACGTTGCCTTACGGGCTCGGCTGGTTCGTGCAAACTCGCGGCGGCGCGAAACTCCACTGGCACTACGGCTACTGGCCCAACTCCTTCTCCTCGCTCGTCGTGAAAGTTCCGGGTAAGGGGCTGACCTTCATCCTGCTCGCCAACAGCGACGCGCTCAGCTCCCCCTTCGACGGGCTCGGCGAGGGCGACGTGACGCGTTCCGCCTTCGCGTCCGCCTTTTTACGCACCTTCGTCTCCGAAGACGATTACCGGCGCGCCCTGCCCGCCCCCGACTGGCGTCTCGGGCGGAAAGAATTCGAGGGTGACGTTTCCCGCCTGAAGAAGACCGCGGGCGGCTACGGGTACGACGACGAGTCAGCCGCGCACAAGGCGATCCTGAAGTGGCGCGCGAACCGCCCCGCGGAGCGCGTCGTGGTCAAAGTCGATCCGAAGGTTTACGACGCCTACGCGGGTCAGTACACCCTGCCCCCGCTCGCCGTCATCAACGTCACGAGAGACGGCGACCGACTGATGGGCGAGATCGTCGGGCAGGGCACGGCGCAACTGCTGCCCGAATCCGAGACCTCTTTCTTCCTCAAAGAACTTGACGCCCGCGTCACCTTCTTCAAAGACGCCGCCGGCAACGTCACCCACATCGACATCAATCTCAACGGGCAGAAAATGCAGGCGAGAAAAGTTAAGTAATCGGCCGCGCGCAACTACCCCTACCACCACCCCAACAACTTCCACCACGCGAAACCGACTATCGTCCAGATCAGGATGTTCGGGACGGATGCGACGAGGCCGAGCCACCACCAGGTGCGCTGCTTGACGTAGCCCGCGCCGAACCAGATGGGCGCGGGCGTCGTGCCGTAGTGTGTGAGCGAGGCGTCGAGGTTCGACAGGTAAGCGAGCGAGAGCACGGCGAGCGCGGGCGGCGCGCCCGCCGCGATGGTCACGACGAGGAAGGGCGTGTACATGGCGGTCGCGTGCGCCGTGATCGAGGCGAAGCCGTAGTGCGCGTAGAAATAAATTAGTAAGAGCACCGCGAGCGCCGCGCCCCAGCGCCAGCCCGCCGTGAAGCCCGCCGCCGACTCGGCGAAGCGCTTCGTGAGACCGGTCTCGCCCAGGGCCTCCGCCATGCGCACCAGCCCGCCGTACCAGATAAAGACGTCCCACGCGCCGCGCTCCGCGAGCACGTCTTCCCAGTCGAGCACGCGGCTCACCAGGAGCACGGCGATGCCGAGCATCGCGACGACCGCGTAGTGCAACTGCCGCACCTTCTCGATCAGGAGGATACTCGTCGCGGGCAGGGCCGGGGCCATCCACAGCAGCGCGACGAGGACGAAGACGGCGAGCATGACGCGCTCGCCGCGCGAAGTCTTCCCCATCCGCCGCAGTTCCGCCGCCGCGAACTCCGCCGCCGCGGGCGTGCGCTTGATCGTGGGCGGGAAGAGCTTGTAGATGAGCGGCGGGACGACGGCGAGCGAGAGCAGGCCCGGCACTATCGCGCCGATCATCCAGCGCGCGTAGGTCAGTTCAATCCCCGTCACCTCCCTGGCGAACTTCGCGATCAGGATGTTCGAGGCTTGACCCGTGAGGAACATCGCGCAGATGATGACCTCGCTCTGGTAGAGCGCGACCGTCAGGAACGCGCCCAGCCGGCGTGCGGTCTTCCCCGGCCGCGAGTCGTAGGTCTCGGCGATGGACATCGCGACGGGGAAGATGATCCCGCCGGAGCGCGCGCCGACCGACGGGATGAGCGTGGCGAGCAGAGTGTCGGTCGCGACGAGCGCGTAGGTGAGCCCCAGGGTGCGGCGGCCGATGGCGCGCACGAAGAGGAGCGCGATGCGGCGACCCAGGCCCGTCTTGATCATCCCGCGCGAGATGAAGAACGCCGCGAGCACGAGCCACACGATGGGGTCGGCGTAGCCGCGCAAAGCGTCGGCCGGCTGCATCACGCCCGCGAGCATGATCGCCGTCACGCCGAGCAGGACGACCGCGCCGGCCGCCACGGGCCGCACGATCGAGCCGACGATCGTCGCCACGAAGATCGCGAGCAGTCGCCAAGACTGCGGCGTGACGCCGGCGGGCACGGGCGCGAGCAGCACGGCCAGCGCCGAGGCGAAGACCGCGCCCCACTTCAAGAGCCGCGTGCGCCCGGACTCTTCCTCGATCTCCTGCAAGACGTGCCCACCGCCGTCGGGCTCTTGCTCGACGGCAACGTCAGAGGGGGACGGCAGCTTGTCTATTTCCATCGGTCGGACTCGGGCGAATGATCTTTATTGATGGCAGAGCGCGGAGCCGAACGCCGTGGATGCTAACACGCCGCGCCGCGTAAATCAGCCGCGCGGGGTGAGGTGAAACTTCATGAACCTGGCCGTCAAGCTGAGCCTCGCGGCGGCGGGCGCGTTCCTGCTCGCGGGGATGCTGCTCGGCGTCGTCAAGTACCGGCGCATCATGACGAGTACGGCGCACCGCGCGCCCGTCTACGTCGACATCGCGCACCGCGCCGCGCTCCTCTACAGCTTCGCCGCGCTCGTCATCGCGCGGCTGCTCGAATTCAGCCCCTACTCCGAACGCGTGCAACTGGCCGCCGCGGGCGTCCCACTCCTTTTCTTCGCCATGACCATCACGGGCTACGCGGCGCACGGCCTTCGCGACGACACGGAGAACCTCTTCGCCGAGCGCAACTTCATCACCACCTGGTTCATGTACGCCCTCATCGCGGGCGAGGTCGGCGGCATGATCGTCGTCCTCTGGGGCTTCGTCACGACGCAGCTATTGTGAAAAACTGTCCGTTGTCCGTTGTCCGTTGTCCGTTGCTCGTGCCGCGGGCGTCATCGGTTTAAGATAACCGCCCGACTCAATGCACGATTAAATAAACCGACAACTGACCACGGACGACTGACCACGGACGACTGACGACGGACAACTGACGGCTTTTAATCATGGAGCGCATCGTCTTTCTCGAACGCAACTCGGTGGGGGCGCGGGTTCGCCGGCCCTCGTTCGCGCACGAGTGGCGCGAGTACGCGGAGTCGCGGCAGGAGCAGGCGGTCGAGCGGCTGGGCGGCGCGACCGTCGCGATCATGAACAAGATCGCGCTCGGCGAGGCGGAGTTGTCGCAACTGCCCGCGCTGAAGCTCGTCGCCGTCGCCGCGACCGGCACGGACAGGATCGATCTCGGGGCGTGCGCCCGGCGCGGCGTCGCGGTCACGAACGTGCGCGGCTACGCGGCGACTTCCGTGTCCGAGCACGTGCTGATGTTGATTCTCGCGCTGCGGCGCAACCTCGCGGGCTACCGCGAAGACGTGCGCCGGGGCTTGTGGCAGCAGAGCAAACAGTTCTGCCTGCTCGCGCACGAGATCGGGGACGTGCGCGCCGACACGCTCGGCGTCGTCGGCTACGGCGCGCTCGGTCGCGCGACCGCCGAGCTGGCGCGCGCCTTCGGGATGCGCGTGCTGGTCGGCGAGCATAAAGGGGCGGGGAAAGTTCGGGAGGGGCGCGTCCGGTTCGAGGAGTTGCTGCGCGAGAGCGACGTGGTGACGCTGCACGCGCCGCTCTCGGACGAGACGCGCCACCTCGTCGGCGCGCGCGAGCTGGGGCTGATGAAGCCGTCGGCGATCCTCATCAACACGGCGCGCGGTCTGCTGGTCGATGAAGAAGCGCTGGCCGCGGCGTTGCGGGGGGGGAGGATCGCGGGCGCGGGCGTGGACGTTCTCAGCAACGAGCCGCCGCGCGAGGGCAACCCGCTTCTGGCATTGAGCCTGCCGAACCTGATCGTCACGCCGCACGTCGCCTGGGCGAGCCGGGGCGCGATGCAGTCGCTCGCCGATCAGCTCATCGACAACGTCGAGGCGTTCGTCCGCGGCGAGCCGAAGAACATCGTGACAGAGGAAAAGCCGTGACGGGTAAACCGTGACAGGTGACAAGTCAGCTATCAGCTATTAGCCATTAGCTATCAGCCGTCGGCTATCACTCATCACTTCTTACCTGTCAGCTGTCACGGTTTACTTGTCACTGATTTTCCGCGGTGTAGAGGCGGAGGATTTCCTGACCCTGGCGCGAGCGCGGGTCGATGGTGCGCAGGTGCTTGCGCCCCTGCATCTCCCAGATCGCGGACACCTGCCCGTCCTTCTCGACGGCGTGGTAAGTGATCTCTTCCTGGCTCACCGGCTCGGCCGCCTGCGCCATCGCTTCCCCCGAAGCGCCTTCTGCACTCGCCTGCCCGCCTTCGGCGTTCGCCTGCGCGCCGTCGGCGAGCGCGGTCTCGTTCTCTGACATAACTCTCCCTCTCAACTCTCGGCTTGGAATTTTTTGTCGGACGAAATTCTGGCACAGCCGCGCCGCGCGTGTCCACCCGGACGGGCGAAGGGCCAGCCGCGGAGACACGGAGGCCACAGAGACGGCACGGAGATTTGCACCGCGTTTCTAAACTCTCGCACGTTTTTCTACGTGCCCGCTTCCGCCTCCCCTGCGACCCTGTGGTGAACCGTTCTTCGGGTTTGAATCGATCACATTCGCGGATCGATGAGAGCCTTGACGACCGCGCCGGAGGCGACGGCCGCGAGGGCGTCGCCGGCGCGCGCGAGGCCGTAGCGTTCGGGGCGCAGCCGCGACCACGGCGCGGAGCGCGCGGGGTCTGACATGAGAGCCGCGCCGCGGTAGAAGTGCGAGAAGTCCGCGCCCCAGCAGCCGCGCACGTCCAGGTGCTTCCGGTTCAGGTCGAGGTGCGGGTTGAACGCGACCTCGCCGTGATCCGTGTACTGCCCGACGACGACGACCGTTCCGGCGTCGCGCGCGTAGCGCATCGCCTCGACGACCGCCGCGGGAGAGTCCGTCGCCTCGATCACAACGTCCGCGCCCCGCCCCGCGGTGTTCTCCGAGACCCACGCCGCGCGATCTTCGAGCGAGTGCGTCTCGACGTTCAGAGTCGCCGCCGCGCCGACCGCGCGCGCCGCTTCGAGCCGGGAGTCGGGCGCGCCCGTGCAGAGGACTTTGAGCGCGCCGCTCATCCGCGCGAAGGCGATGGCCGAGAGCCCGACGGGGCCGGAGCCGAGGACGAGCACGGTCGCGCCGAGCGCGACGCCGGCGCGCTCGACGGCGTGCAGCGCGGTCGGCAGCGCGCAGCCGCCCGCCATGAAAAGCTCCGTGTCCACGCCGTCGAGCCGCAGCAGGCGCGTCGCGGGCTTCAGGTAAATCTTCTCCGCCCAGCCGCCCGCCAGCCCGTCCGCGAGGCCGTAGGTGATGCCGTAGACTTTCCGCGCCGGGCAGCGCGTCGTCGACTTCGCGACGAGGCACTGCCAGCAGGCGTTGCACGTCCGGTGCACGTCGAGGAACGTCACGCGGTCGCCCTCTTTGAAGGCGCGACCATCAACGTCGAGCACGCGGCCGCGCACCTTCTCCAGACGCCCGACCGAGACGTGACCCGGCACGAGCGGGTAGGGCACGCCCGCGAGACGCCCCTGCTGCAAGTGTACGTCCGTCCCGCACACCTCGCTCAGCTCGACGGCGAGCAGCGCCGAGTCGCGCTCCAGCTCCGGCTCCTCGACCTCGCGCAGCTCGACGGCGGCGCGCGGCGCGGGGATGACCGCCGCCAGCACCTTGTTCGTCGTCACCTGGTCGCGCCCTCGCGCCTGAGCCACCAGGAGGTGTAGCGGCCGCCGGAGTTGTAATCGACGACGAGGCTCAGGGGATCGGTCTTCTCGCGCACCTGGTTGCCCTGTAGCTGTATGCGCCCGCCTTTCACGGTGAAGGGGTATCGGCCGTAGGGCTTGCCGTCGAGCGTGAAGCGGAAGCTGTAGGCGCCGTCCTCGCGCAGCAGGTCGCCGGCCTTGTAGTAGCTGTTGGCGTCGCCGCCCGCGGGTTTGAAAAGCGACTGGAGCTTGAGCCAGTGGGGTTCGAGCCGGAGCGTCGCGGAGTCCACGGCGAGCGTCTGGCCGTCGCGCTCGCGCACGAGCTTGATCTCGTAGGGCACGCCCTGCCGGGCCTTGTCGTTGCCGGACTTCTCCTGCACCCACGTCGTGAAGCTGAGCGAGGAGGCGGGGTCGTTGCGCTGGTAGAAGACGTTGCCGTAGTCGTTCCACGCGCCCTCGATGAAGTAGCGCGCGCCGGCCGGGGCGTAGGGGTCGTCCGCTTTGCCCTCGGCGACGGTGAACGGGAAGCGGTAGAAGACTTTGTCGTCCGCGGCGAACTCAAGGACGTATGAGCCGGCGCGCAAAGGCTTGACGGACTCGTAGCCGCCGACGACCTTGTAGCGGCTCAGCTCCCAGAGCCCGCCGATGCTCTCGGCGTACCAGACGTAAGTGTTCAGGAGCGCGCCGTCGGCGCGCTTCACCTGCGTGGTGAGCTTGCCGCCGGAGTCTGGGTCGTAAGCGTAGTTCGACGTGCTCTGGCGCGCGGGCTGCGGGAGGCAGACGGCGTAGAGCGAGTCGATGCCGAGGCGGCCGTCGCCGTAGCCGACCTTGACGTTGCCGAGGAGGCTGGCGAAGGTGACGCCCGGCGTGCACGGCGTCGCGGCGGGCTGCTGCGCGGCGGCCGAGAGCGGGAGGAGAGAGAGGGCGAAGAGGAAGAGCGACTTTCTGATCATCGGGAACCTTCTTTCAAATATATTCAGGGGCGCGGGGCCTCAGCTATTGCACGGTTATGCCGCCGTCGCGCTCGGGCCGGCAGGCTGCTACGTGAAATTTATCTTCGTTGGCGATGTTGGCGAGGGGGCGGCACTCGTAGGCTTCGGCGAAGTAACCGTGCGCGCGCAATCGGCCGATGATCTCGCCCGTCAGGCGCAAGACCTCGTCGATGTCGCCGACGGTCATGCGGCGCGCTCTTACGCCCTTCATGCGCCGCGCCCTCGCGCGGCATGAAGGGCTTACGAAACGTGGCACGACTGGATGGCGACGAGCCGCCAGCGGTCGTCGCGCCTGGCGTAGACGTGGATCGTTTTATACGTGCCCGAAAAATCCCGACCCTTGTATTGCCACTTCGCCGTGTCGCGGCAGGTCAGCACCGCGGTCGCGCCGAAGACGCGCACCTCGACATTCTCGCGCCCCATGTCTTCGACCCGCACCGCCCCGGATTCAACGTCCGCGATGAACTGGCTCTTGTCGTCGCCCTCCATCGGGTAGGTGAAGGTGAAATCATCGGCCACGATGCGATCCAAAGTCGCCACGTCGCGCGCCACGAACGCCCTCACCCACTCGTCGTTCAAACGCCTGATCTCCTGCGCCACCCGGAAATCCGAAGCCCTCTGGTTGCTCACTTCGTCAGCCACGGCATGAACCCCTTTCATCCCCGATCCGGAGAGGCGGGCTAACTTCTATGCCAAACACTCGCGGGTAGTCAACCCTCGTCTTCACACCCGGCGGGAAACGGGGTAGACCGAGCGGGGCGACCGGGCGCGCGGGCGAAGGTTAACTCGCGACGGGGCGCAGGGCGAGCGCGATCTCGACGGCGCGGCCGGCGTTGACGACGCCCCAGCCCTGCCGGTCGATGTCGATGTGTGGCAGCCGCTCCGAGGTGTCGATGAGGATGCGCTTGATCTGCTGCGGAGTTAAGTCGGGGTTCGCTTCGAGCATGCAGGCGACGATGGACGAGACGATGGGCGCGGAGAACGAGGTGCCGTCGACGTACTTGTAGTTCTCGCTGATCACGTCCGCCTCGTGCAGCTTGATCGAGATGAGGTGGCGCAACAGCGGCGTGGGCAGATCGAGCGAGCCGGTGAGGTCTTTGTCCACGTCGGCGTGCGCCTCGATCATGGGCTTCAACTCGCCGTCGGTGGCGCGGTCGAGCTTGGCGTACAACTCCGCCTCGGCGGCGGTCGGCGTGTGCGGGAGGATCGGCGCGGCGATCCAGATGCCGGGCGCGATGATCTCCGGCTTCTGAAGGCCGTCGGCGGTCGGCCCGTAAGAGGAGCGGTACATCCCGCGGCGCGCGCGGTCGAGCGAGTTCTGATCGTCGAGCCCGCCGACGGCGATGGAGGAGGGCGACGACGCGGGCGGCAGCACCGGGTGCCCCGGCATCATCCCGGCGTTGCCCGCGGCGCAGACGACCGTGAGCCCTTCACGCACGGCGCGCTCGACCGTCTGCGAGAGTTTGTTCTTCAGGTAGGTCTGCTCCTGGTCGCCGCCCGCCGAGATGTTGACGACGCGAATCTTGTACTCGTCCCTGTGCGCGAGCACCCATTCGAGCCCCTCGCGGATGTTCGCCTCGGTGATGCGGCCGGTCTTCGCGAGCTTCACCAGCACGACGCTCGCGTCGGGCGCGATGCCGCGGTAGAAGCCGTGGGAGAGCGAGCCGTTGCCGGCGGCGACGACCGAGGTCATCATGCCGTGCCAGCTCGCCACGTCGGTCGTCTTCAACGTCGAAGGGTCTTGCGCGACGATGCTGTGGTAGGCGAGGATGCGGTTCTGCGGGGTCGTGAGATCGGGGTGCGCGTAGAAGCCGGAGTCGAGGAAGGCGATGGTGACGCCGCGCCCCGTGAAGCGCGGGTCAGCGCCCATGCGCAGGTAGGTCGGCAGGACTCTCCCGCCCTGCTCGAAGACGACCGCGTCGGCGTGCAACTGCACCTGCGCGCGGCGGAACAGCTCGACGCAGCGCGGGCACACGTCCGAGACGACGCGGCCCGACGGCGAGTTCGCCGCGATGATCGCCTGCAACTCTTCGTCGAGCGAGCTGATCGAGACCGAGTCCTGCCTGCCGCGCCCGCACACCGAGCAGACGCTCCCGCCGGCCGCCTGCGCCGAGCCGATTTCCCCCGGCTCCAGTGAGATCGTTTCCGCCACCTAGACACCCCGCCTGAAAGTTTTTTGAATCGTGCAACGATAACACGAGTCGGGCGGGGCGGCGGAGCGCCCGCGTCGAGAAATCTGCGCGGCCGACTGGCGCGGCGCGGGCGCGCGATCATCTCAACGCCAGCTCTAACAGGTAGATCGTTCTCTTATCCTTGCCGCGCGCGGCGAGCAGGCGTGGATCGGTGGGGTGGAAGGCGGCGCGGCGGTTCGTGCCGGGGAGCGCGGCGACCTGCTCGCCCGTCTCGGTGCTGAAGACTCGCAGCTCGCCCTAAGCAACTCCTCATCGGGCGGGGCCGGGTGTTCGTGGTCAAAGACGGCAAGGCCCGGGGCGTGATGTCGTTCGAGGACATAAAAACCGCGTTCTGGGAGCGCGACCCGGCGACCAACTTCGGGCGCAATTTCCGCAAGCTCTACAGGAAGGCGAACATGATCAAGTGACGGCCGCTTGATTCCTGGTGGTGATTCGATTCGGGTCGTCAGCGGGGCGGGTTCGGGTCGGGGGGGGGATGGGTGAAAGCGTCTGAGAAATACGCCGAGCTAAATACCATTACGTGCCCCTCAAGCTCCGCCTTCTGCCGGGCCTCGAGCGGGAGGTCTCCGATCATCCGGTAGGCTCTGCGCTTGATCAGGCGGTCCGGCGTGGCGCACCTCTCCTTGCCGGAGTGGACGGTGAACGACAGGGGGTCACCACCCTCGAAGATGATGTTGTACTTCACGCCGTCGAACGTGCGCGTGATCCTCACCTCGTTGCCGTCGGGGCGTGCCGAGACCTCGTAACCACGCTTCGCCCTCATGGCCGCGGCCAGCCGCCTCAGGTCGTACGAGAAGCTCAGCCTTTGCCTCCGATCCTTCGGAGGATAAACATGGCGTAGCCCGATACCTTTATTTATGCAAGGCCCCGGCTGGGGCGGCGGCCCGGCGGGGGAGCCGAAGAGTTTCTGCGCCCCGTGCGGCATCAGCAGCAGCGCCGCCACGACGCGCAGGACGCTCGGCAGGCGCGGCCCCCGGGCGCCGTGGAACGAATCACGTGCGGCCATCCGATTCTCCCTCAGTTACAAATTTTTACGGCGCGGGAAACTTGCCGCGCATATTAGACCATTCGGCCGAAGCCGGGGGTTGCCCACCCCCGAGAAAAGGGCGCGCTTGTGGTAACGGAATCCGCCCCGACTAAGGGGTGCGCGGGTGCGCCCCTGAGCACGTCGGCCGCGCCTCAAAAAACAGCCCCCCGGGCGGCCCCTTCTTCCGTCGGGCAAAAAGGTTCGGTTAGGCAAAGCCGCCGCGAGTCTCTTATTCCGGGGCGTGGGAATGCCATTCCCGGCTATCGGAACGCCATTCCCGGCCGTCGGATTGGCATTCCCGCCCGTCGGATTGCCATTCTCATGCTTGGGAATGGCATTCCCACCGGTCGGATTGCCGATCCCGCGCGTCGGATTGCCAATCCGGTGCGTCGGATTGCCATTCCCGTGCGTGGAAATGCCAATCCGGTGCGTGGGATTGGCAATCCGACGCGCGGGAATTGTTGACTCGTTACAGAGAACGCGGAGTTAATCGTGCGGCGGGCAGGGACGAGCCCTGCCCCTACACCTCGACGCGCGCCGCCAGGTTTTCTATCAGTCCGCGTACACGGTGACGGAGAGCGCGCGGGCGGCATCCGACGTTGAAAGTTAGCCCGCCCGCGCCGCGCGCGTCGTCGTCGCGTGTGATGGTTTGGCGATTGTCACGGGCGCACGCGGCGCGAGTTTCGCGCGCGCTCATCAGTTGTGAATGGCGCGCGGGCGGGTGTAAGTTAGTGCCACATAGTTTTCCGGGAAGAGGCGGGCGGAGGACGGAGGAGAGTCATGGCTGAGAAGTCTGTGAGGGGCGGGCCGGCTGCGGGCGACAGGCCGAGCGTCGCGGGAATCTTCCGCCGCGCGCAGGAGCTGCGCAGGGAGAACGCGCAGCTCTCGCTGAAGGATTTGAAGGCGCGCATCGTCAGAGAGTTCCGCGGCGGCGAGTTCCCGGCGCTCGACCGCCTGACGATCCCCGAACAGGACGCGCGCGCGCCCGAAGAGGACTGGACGGCGGGGCTCCCCCTCGTCCGCCGCGGCATCCAGAACGAGGACTGGGACGATCTCGCCAACGGCATCGCGCTCTGCCTCGAACAGACCGACAACTACGAGAGCCAGCGCGGCTTCACGGGCGCGACCGACGAGTGGCACGACCGCTCGGTCGGCATCAGCGAGCCGCTCACCAAAGGCGTCGGCAAGTGGATGCCCGACGAGCTGAAGCGACTCGTCGAGCAGGCGTCGAAGAGTGACAAGTAAAGAGGTGACAGGTGAACCGTGACGGGGGACACGTAAATCTCAAGACGAGTTTTACTTGTCACCCGTCACGG
>DATLMC010000142.1:0-29995 GCA_035537435.1 Pyrinomonadaceae bacterium
AGCCGCGGACTTTGAAGAGCAGCTCGCGCTCCGAGGGGTGCGGCGCTTCGCGCTCCTCGCGCGTGAAGCCGCGGCGCGAGGCGCGTACGAAGGCGACGAGGTGCGCGACCGATTCGTCGTCCACCTCTTCGAGCGCGGCGAGCGCGCTCTGGAGCGGCAGGCGCGCGCGGAAGAGCACCTGATACGCGCGCTTTATCGCCGCCCGCGACGCCGGGGGGAAGCCGCCGCGCCTGAGCCCTATCGTGTTCAGGCCGCGCACGCGCGCGGGGTTGCCGTCGGTGGTGAAGAAGGGCAGAACGTCCTGCACTATCTTCGCCTTGCCGCCCACCATCGCGTAGCGCCCGAAGCGCACGAACTGGTGCGCGCCGACGTTCGACGCGAGGAAGGCGTGATCTTCCACCTTGACGTGGCCCGCGAGCGCGACGCCGTTGGCGAAGACGTTGTCGTCGCCCAGCTCGCAGTTGTGCGCGACGTGGACGCCGACCATAAAGAAGTTTCGGCTCCCGACGCGCGTCGCCGAGCCCTCGCCGCTCGCGCGGTGCAGCGTCGCGTACTCGCGAATCAGGTTGTCGTCGCCTATACGCAGCGCGCTCGGCTCGCCGCGGAACTTCACGTCCTGCGGCTCGCCGCCGAGGGTCGCGTGCTCGTAGACGCGGTTGCGCTCGCCGAGCGTCGTGAACCTCTTGACGACCGCGTGCGCGCCTATCTCGCAGCCCGCGCCTACCGCCACGTCGTCCTCTATGACCGCGTACGGGCCGACGCGCACGTCCGGAGCGAGTTCGGCGCGCGGGCTGACGACGGCTGTCGGGTGTATCTCCATAAGAATTGACCGTGCGGGATGGTACGACGCGGAAAAGGCAAAAGGCAAAGTCGGAAGCCCGACCGCGAGTGAGGGCGTCGGCCTGACACGAAGGGGAAGGATGATGAGAGGAGGGGTTCTTCACATCATCCTCCCCTGTTTTTACGTTACGCCGACGCCCTCCCTCGCGGTCGGGCTTCCGCCCTTGAGAGGGGCTAACGTCTTGTGTTTGCACGCAGATGCCTATATCATGTGACGGTCTTTCGGAGGCTTACCCGTAGTCGTGTACCCGGCAACCGGGCGGCCGTCAAAAAGCACTAATACAAGTCGTGTCTATTCGGCCACGCCGCCTACCGCGCCGGGCCGCACTCGATTAAGGAGAGAAGAGCGTTGTTCAGTGATAATTTCCGCCGCGGCGAGTCGGAGACGGGCCGCTTCAGCGGCGTGAAAAGGTCGAAGCTGGTTTCGAGCCTGTCGGGCGTGGCGTGGAAGGCGTTCCAGTCCGTCAACCGGCGTCTGCCGGAGGGCGAGGCCATACGGCCGAAGTGGGCCCCCGGGCCACTCCTCAAGTCCTACGAGCGCACGGCGCCGCCGCTCGGCTTCCCGCGCGAGACCGACTCTCTGTGCCCGCGCTGCGTCAAGGAAGTACGCGAGAGCGTCATCTCGGGCGCGACCCGGCTCGAAGATTTGATGAACGCGCACCCCGGCGAGATCAAGGCCCAGATTTTCGAGGAGGGCGGCCGAGTCTTCATGACGAAGACCTGCCCGAAGCACGGCGAGTTCAAAGACCTGATGGCGACCGACGCGCGCTTCCTTGAGCGCATCGAGTCGCTCTTCTTCGGCCGCGACTTCCGCTCGGCCGAAGACACGCACGTACACAAGCACGGCACGTCCAACATACAGTTCGGCCGCGGCGCGGTTCTGACCGTAGACCTGACGAACCGCTGCAACATGATGTGTAACCCCTGCTTCATGGACGCGAACCAGGTCGGCTACGTGCACGAGCCGACGTACGAGGACACGAAGGCCATCCTCGACCGCGCCGTATCCTTCAAGCCGCGCCGGCAGATAATCATCCTCTTCTCGGGCGGCGAACCTACGCTCTCGCCCTACTTCCTCGACGCCGTCGCCTACGCCAAGAAGGTCGGCTTCTACCGCATACTCGCCGCGACGAACGGCATACGCTACGCCGAGGACATAGAGTTCTGTAAGGCGGCGAAGGAGGCGGGCCAGCACGGCGTCTACTTGCAGTTCGACGGAGTCAGCGAGGAGAAGAACAAGCACCGCGGCGTCGGCAACCTCTTCGACGTTAAGCTGCGCGCGATAGAGAATCTCGCGTCGGTCGGCATCAAGGTGACGCTGGTCACGACCATCGTCAACACCATCAACAACGACGCCATCGGCCAGATAGTCGAGTTCGCCGCCAAGAACATCGACAAGGTTCAGACCATCGCCTTCCAGCCCGTCTCCTTCACGGGCCGCGACGAGGACGTGCCCGACGACGTGCGCATCCGGCAGCGCTACACGCTCGCCTGTATGGCGGACGATCTCGAATCGCAGCTCGGCGGCAACCTCAAGTCGCTGCGCGACTGGTTCCCGCTCTCGTCCTACTCGGCGTTCACCTCCGTGATGGACATGCTGCAGGGCGCGGACGCGCCGTGGGGCTGGTCTTCGTGCAACTGCCACCCGAACTGCGGGGTGTTCACGCTGATGGTGGTTGATCGCCACACGGGCGCGTGGTCGCCGCTCTTCAAGTTCTTCGACTACGAGCAGTTCATGAAGGACGTGACGACCATCACCGACACGGCGCGCGGGCAGAAGATGACGATGGCGCAGCTCGCGATGGCGATCATGCGCAACTACGACCCGGCCAAAGCCCCGGAAGGATTTCCGATCTCGCAGATCATCAACCTCTTCAAGCCCTCGTCGGCGAACTCCAACTCGGATCGCAACGACCGCATGAAGACGCAGGCGCAAAGTCAGGCCGACGACGCGGCGGACAGGTGGCGCGTCCTCTGCGTCGAGGGGATGTGGTTCCAGGACCTGTTCAACTACGACTTCCGCCGCACAGAGATGTGCGTCATCCCCTACGGCACGCAGGAGGGGGAGATCAGTTTCTGCGCCTACAACACGGGCGTCGGCTGGCGGCAGATCATCGAGAACATGCACAAGACCGCGAGCCTCGGCGAGTGGTACGAGGAGCACGGCCGTCACGCCGTCTACGCCAAGGGCAAGGCCGTCCCCGGCATCACGCGCCCCCGCACGCTCTCGCTCCCCGTCGTGCAGTCGATCCTCGCCGTCGATGAGGACGCGCCCGAACGCGCCGCCGTCACGCCCTACCTCGTCGAGGAGGAAGAGACGGCCGTAGTTCAGTGACCCGGAGCCCGACGCCTGCTCACCCAGGCGGCGTCGGGCTCAGTTCGCCCCCTTTCGCCGCCCGACCTTAATCAACGCCGCGGGGATTTCCCCTCTCACATTCTCTACTTAAGGAGCACCTCGTCCGATGTATAGACGCACGATCATGCTCAGCCTCGTCGCGGCTGTGCTCTCGCTCTCAAGCGCTTACGCGCAGGAACAGAAAGCAGCCGCCGACGGCGCGGAAAAGGGTAAGTACCAGAACGTCGAAGTCGCGCCCTTCACCGCTCAGGAGGAGGTTAAAATGACGCCCGAGCAGTTGAAGGCGGTGACAGATACCATCGTCAGGGAGTTGCAAGACATTAAAAAGTTCAAGCAGGTCTTGCGCGAGGGCGAAACGCCCGCGGACGCCGCCCCGACGCTCAAAATCACCGGCACGGTCGTCAAGTTCAAGGCGGGCAGTCGCGCGAAGCGCTACTTCGTCGGCTTCGGCGCGGGCAAGACGAAGATGATCGCCAACGTCAAATACATAGACCGCGAGAGTGGCAAGGTACTCTACGAGTACACGGCCGACGGCGACGTGCACATGGGCATCTTCGGCGGCGATTCGGGCGGGGCGAAGTCCGAACTCGCCGAGCAGGTTGCGAAGACAGCCAAGAAGAGATTCTTCTAAAGGCTGAACCATCGGGCGCGAGCCGCCGGACTGTTTCGTCCGGCGCGAGAGAAGGTTGATACTTCTGCCCGGTGCGCGCGCGTGTGACAGTCGAGGAACTGTCCCCCCGCCGACTCCGACCTACCAGACCGCGTGGCATCGTGCTTGCCACGCGGTCTGCTGTGTTACGGAGAACGCGTGAGGAGGACGAAGATGAGAACGGCCCTTTCCCTGTTTCTGGCGGCGTCTATCGTATTCCACGCCGCTTCGGCGTCCGGCACGACCATGCCGCAGGACGCAGCAAAAAATATCCAACCGTCGCCGGCTCCTTCCGGCGTGCCCGCCAGGCCGGAGGCGACGCCGAACCCGGCGGCGGCGGCGACGACGGCTAATGCGGCGACTACTGCTAACGCGCGCGCCATGTCGAACGAAGACGTGCTGGCTCTCGTCGACGCCGACCTCCCTGTCGAAGTGATCCTCGCGAAGATCAGGGGCTCGCGCGCCGTTTTCGACACGAGACCCGAGACCCTGGCGCAGCTCAAGTCGCTCGGCGTCTCGGACGAGATACTGCGGGCGATGATCGGCGAGCCCGCCGGCGCGGCGGGCGGGCAGCCGCCGCCGGCAGTCATGAAGGACATCAGGCTCCCCGCGGGCACGCGCGTCGAGCTTGAGATGGCGCACACCATCGACTCGATGACGACGCGCAAGGGCGACGCGGTGAGCTTGCGCGTGGTGAACCCCGTCATCGTCGAGGGCGCGACGGTGATCGCGCAGGGCGCGACCGCGACGGCGCGCGTCCTGAAGGCCGAGCGCAACGGCCACTGGGGGCGCGCGGGTCGCATCGTGTGGGAGCTGAAGGAAGTGACGGCGGTCGACGGCTCGCGCGTCGCGCTCGACGCCACGGGACGCGCCGTCGGCGACAGCAAGGGCGCGAAAGTCGCGACGCAGACCGTGCTGCTGGGGCTGGGGCTGGGGCTGGCCGCCCCGGCCGCGCTCCTCACCGGCTTCAAGCGCGGCGAGAACGCCGTCGTCCCCGAAGGCAAACGCTTCGACGCCGTCACGCGAGCCGAAGCGGTAGTCAACGCGCCCGCGCGCCGCTGAACGACCGGCGGCGCGATTTGACAACCGGGGCGACCCCACGTTAATTTTTCTTGCCTTATTGGGAGGTCGTCCAATGGTAGGACTCCAGACTCTGGATCTGGCTATCGGGGTTCGAGTCCCTGCCTCCCAGAAATCATAAAGGCCGGATTCATTATCCGGCCTTTTTCATTTTCAGCAGCGGCCTGATCTTGCTTTCATACTCTTCATCGAGGAACCTCTGTGTCTCTCTACCCCAATCAGGGTAAGTCTGCGATCACGCATGTGACGGCCCGAAGGTGCGCCCGCACGCTCACCCATCCCGGAAGGGTCGCTCGCGTCGGGAGAGGGTGAGCCTCTTAATTGTCTGGACGTAAGCACCTTCCGTGCGGATACTGTAGTGGTTAAGCCGCAGGCGGTGGCGCGCTTGATCGGGCGGCGGGGCCGCTCTTGAGGGCCGGCCGGATTTAACAGCACACCAATTAAACTGACACTGAAACCAAACATTAAGCTTCTTGAGGTACTCCTGTGGGCTCTGCTGGCGTTTCTCGGTGCCGGATCGATGAGTTTTTTTCGAGCCCAGCCGCTTTATAATGACAGCTATCAGTATCTGAACGTCGCCGAGAACTTCACACGCGGCCCGGGTCCCGACACCTCGCTCGTGCATTTCGACACAGAACGATCTCATCGCCGCATCCCCGCACCACTCACGAGCTTCCCGCCGGGATACCCGGCCCTCGTCGCCATCACGTCCGCCCGCTTCGGCGATCTTGAACGTGTGGCGCGGGTGGTATCTGTCGTGAGCCACGCCGGCACTGCCGCCCTCCTGGCGTGGGCTTTGATTCTGCTGAACGTGCCGGCATTTTCGCGGCGAGTGTTGTTGCTGCTCTTCATCACGAACGCCGTCGCCCTCGGCTACGCGACCGCCGTCATGACCGAGCCGTTGTTCATGCTCCTCTCCACGTGCGCCGTCGTGGCGCTGATCTGGAGTGAAAAGGGCCAGCCTCCGTCGCACGTTCTCATCGCCCGCGCCGTCATCGCGTACGCGTTCGCCGGCCTAAGCTGTTGGGTGCGGTACGCCGGTTTCTTCTTCATCGCCGGGGTGGTCGCCTACGCGTTGCTGCGATGGCTTCGTGAACGCAGTCGCCGCCGGAGGATTCTCTTGTTCGCCGCCCTCATCCCGGTCGCGTCGGCCTGTAGCCTCATGCTGCGGAACCTGCTCAGCGTCGGCACGTGGAAAGGTGGCAACGAGATGCCGGTTCGCAACCCACTCGATAGCGTGGCGGCTGAGTACGTGAGAGGGCATCTGCATCTATTCTTTGGCGAGCACCCTCACACGATAGGCGGCTGGGAAGGTTTAACGTTGGTGGGCGGGTTGGGAATCGCCGCGATTCTGATCTCATCCTTTAAGGGTGGTGGGCCAAACACCGGCGGGCGACGGATGGCCTTCCGGGGGAGCCCGGACGGCGCGGTGCTCGCGGTGGCGCTCTGCGTACTGCTCTATTCCGCGGGCATGTTCTACGCGGGCCTGACCACCGTGATCTCGTTCGGAACGCGGATGTTCCTGCCCGCGCTGCCGCACTACCTGCTCCTGCTGGGCACCTTCATGAGCCGGCCGATATCCCCCCTGCCCCCCGGCGCACGGGGCCGGTGGCTGAAGGCGG
Organism: Pyrinomonadaceae bacterium; assembly: GCA_035537435.1. GTDB lineage: Bacteria > Acidobacteriota > Blastocatellia > Pyrinomonadales > Pyrinomonadaceae > JAIVGV01. The sequence continues at coordinate 6,548 of DATLMC010000142.1, forward strand.
CACTTCTGGCGGTCATTGTCGGCTACGTCGGGAGCAATGCGCGTGAAGTGTCCGAGCGGCCCCCACCCGCACGGCATGAACTCCTCGCGACGCAGTTCGCCGAGCCGACCGCCGGGGGTCGACCCCTCAGAGAGTGGGTTGAATCGAACATCCCCGCGGGCGATGTCATCATGGCCGCCGACGGGCAGGCCACCGGCCATTTACTCCGCCGCCCGACCGTCAGCATGGTCGAGGCTCAATACAGTCGCGTGCGCTGGGAGTGTGACGAGGTAAAGAAGCAGTTCAAAACCTACGGCGTCAAGTACCTCATCCTCTACAAGCCGTCCGCGGCGATCACCCAAGACCCGCTCATGGCGGAGTCTGAATTTGTGGCCGCCGCCGTTTCCCGAACGCCGCCGTGCGGGTTTACCGTCGCGGCAGAGAACCCCTACGTCCGTATTTTAGTAGAAGGCGGCACGCAGTAATGACGAATGGTTTTTGCCGCCGGCTGACCGTCATCCCGACACAGAAGGTTAACCACCGCCCGCGCGTTCCCAAACTCGCGGGCGGTCTCTTTTGTGTACAATTAGCCGCCTCAAAGGAGACTTTTCATGGGCGCACTTCAGAACCGCCAGTTCAAACTCATCTCCCGCCCGGTCGGGATGGTCAAGCGCAGCGACTTCGAGTTCGTCACCGCCCCCGCCGGCGAGCCGGCCCCCGGCGAGGTGCTGGTCAGGGTGCAATACATCTCGGTCGACCCGGCGATGCGCGGGTGGATGAACGAAGGCCCGTCCTACATCCCGCCCGTCAACCTCGGCGAGGTCATGCGCGCCATCGGCGTGGGTCAGGTGATCGCTTCTAACGACGGGAGCCTCGCCGTCGGAGACACCGTCACCGGGATGACCGGCGTGCAGGAGTACGCCGTCGCCAAGGCGGGCGGGCTGACCCGGATCGATCCGTCGCTCGCGCCGCTGCCGCGCCACCTCGGCGCGCTGGGGCTGTCGGGCATGACGGCCTACTTCGGCCTGCTCGACATCGGTCAGCCGAAGGAGGGCGAGACGGTGGTGGTCTCCGGCGCGGCGGGCGCCGTCGGGAGCGTCGTCGGGCAGATCGCCGGGCTCAAGGGCTGTCGCGTCGTGGGCATCGCGGGCGGCGCGGACAAGTGCCGCTACCTCGTCGAAGAACTCGGCTTCGACGCGGCGGTCGATTACAAGAGAGAGCTTCCGGTTCTGACGAACACCTACCGGGCGCTCAAGCAGCACTGCCCGGAGGGGATCGACGTCTACTTCGACAACGTCGGCGGCGAGATTCTCGACGCCGTGCTGGCGCAGTTGGCGATGAGGGCGCGCGTCGTCATCTGCGGCGGGATTTCGCAATACAACAACGTCGGCGCGCCGCAGGGACCCAGCTATTACATGTCGCTCCTCGTCAACCGCGCGCGGATGGAGGGCTTCCTCGTCTTCGACTACGCCGCGCGCTACGCGGAGGCCGTCGCGGCGATCGCCGGGTGGATCGGCGAAGGCAAGCTCAAGGCGCGCGAGGACATCGTCGAGGGTCTGGAGACCTTCCCCGAAACGCTGCTCAGCCTCTTCGGCGGAAAGAACTTCGGCAAGCTGGTGCTCAAAGTCTCCGAGTGACGCGACCGAGTTGACGGGACGACGGCTTACCGGCGCGGTGAAATGTAAGCGAGCCCGCCCCCGATCTGTGTGTGAACACACATAGCGTGTATAATCCTCACGCTGCCCTCAGCCCGCCGCCGCCGCCTTCGCCGCCTCCTCGCCGAGGGCTTCTACTTCTTCACCCGGCGCAGAAGGAAAGAGGTTGCCCGTGTCTCACCCCGAAGGATTGCCTCGGTCGAACGCCAACCGGCTGCTCGCCGCGCTGCCCGCCGAAGACTATCAACGCCTGGAGCCCAGTCTGAAGACGGTCACCTTCTCACTCGGCGAGGTGATCTACGAGTCGCAGGGGCACATGGAGTACGTCTATTTCCCGACGACCTCCCACGTCTCCCTGCTCTACACGATGATCAACGGCTCGACCGCCGAAGTGGGCCTGGTGGGCGACGAGGGGCTCGTCGGCATCGCCCTCTTCATGGGCGGCGACACGACGCCCAACCGGGCGATTGTGCAGGGCGCGGGCGACGCGTTCAGGATGAGCGCGGCGGCGATGCAGGAGGAGTTCAAGCGTGGGGGCGAATTTCAGATCGCGCTGCTGCGTTACACGCAGGCGCTCATCACCCAGATCTCGCAGACCGCCGTCTGCAACCGCCTGCACACGGCCGAACAGCGACTCTGCCGCTGGATGCTGATGACGCACGACCGGACGCACCGCGACGAGTTGCAGATGACCCACGAGTTCATCTCGAACATGTTGGGCATCCAGCGCGAAGCCGTCAGCGTCTCCGCGCACCGCCTGAAAGACAAGGGCGCGATCAGCTACGCGCGCGGTCAAGTCAAGATTCTCGACCGGCGGATTCTGGAACATTCAGCCTGCGAGTGTTACCAGGTGGTCAAGGCCGAGCACGACCGCTTGCTCGGGTAAGACGTCAACCTCAGTCCCCGCCCCGTTTCCCGCCTATGTGTGTCAGCGCACAGACGCCCCTTCCTCTCCCGTGTTACTGATTGAGTCGATTCTTTTAGAGAACTCAATCCTCCTCTGTCGGCAGGAACCCGCGATGCAAGTAACCCTGAAGCCGAGCGTGCTGATCGCCGACGACTCCGCGGACACGCGGGACCTATTGAGATTCTGGCTGGAGTCGAAGCGGTGCCGCGTCCTGGAAGCCACGAACGGTCAGGAGGCGGTCGATTTAACCCGCGACGAGTGCCCCGACCTGATCCTGATGGAACTCCTCATGCCGGTGCTCGACGGCGCGGGCGCTACGCGCCGCATCCGCGAACACGCAGGGGGGCGCGACATTCCCATCGTCGCCATGTCCAGCCACCCTTCGGAAGAGGCGCGGGCGAACGCCCTGGCCGCCGGGTGCGGCTCGTTCGTCCCCCACCCGCTCGATTTAGAACAGTTGGGCGATCTGCTCAGCCGCCTGCTGCCCGCCTCAACCCTCGCGCCGGCGCGGGCGATGGTCGCAACGTTACCAACGTACGTGGTCAACCACTACAACAAGCTGGGGCAATTGAATCTGACCGCGCAAGACAAGCGCGACCTGGTCGAATTCTTGAAGTCGCTGTAGCGCGCCGGGAGAGATCGCCGTGTGGGGCGAAGTGTCACCGGGTGAGCGCCACACACGCCCCTAAACTTAAGTCTTAATCGACCCAGAGCTTTTGAGAATTCATCGTTCGACATCGGAACCGGGCTAATCACCCCTCCTCATGCCGTCTGCTGTCTTTCAAGACCTGACAGATAAGCGAGGAGTTTCGATGTCGCCCAGAAAAAGTAGTGCGCCGCTGACGAACCGGCTGCTCGCCGCCCTCCCTAAACGAGAGTATCAACGCCTGCTGCCCGCGCTTGAGCCCGTCACGCTGACTTTCGGCGACATCCTCTTCGAGCCCGGCGACCGCCTCCGCCACGTCTATTTCCCCCACAACTCCATCGTCTCCCTGCTCTGCGCGGTGGACGGCCGCGAGCGCCTCGAAGTGGGCATCGTCGGCAACGACGGCATGGCGGGTCTGCCCGTCTTCATGGGGGTTAACAGATCGCGCACCCGCGGTCTGGTGCAGGGGGCGGGCGACGCCCTGAGGATGAAGGCCGCGGCGCTCGTCAAGGAGGTCGGCGGCGGCGGCCCGCTGCATAAACTGCTGCACCGCTACACGCACTCGCTCCTGACGCAAATCTCACAGTCGGCGGCGTGCAACCGCTTCCATCAGGTCAACGCGCGCCTCGCCCGCTGGCTGCTGATGACGCACGACCGCGTCGAGGGGGACGAGTTCCGTCTGACGCAGGAGTTCATCTCGCACATGCTGGGCGTGCGCCGTGAACAGGTCACACTGGCGGCCAGCGCCCTCCAGAAACAGAAGCTCATCAGCTACAGCCGCGGGCGGATAAAGATTCTGGATCGGGCCGGGCTGGAGGCCATCTCCTGCGGGTGTTACGCGGCGGTGAAGAAAGAGTACGACGACTCTCTCAAACGGGCCTGAGCGCGGCAACTTCAAACTCACGATGACCCACCCGGCGGCGCGGCTTCCCGCGGGTGGGGCGGGGTAAACTATCACCGCGGCAAACTTATCGACCGGATAACTGATCGGGAATGATGTCTTTAACAAACCCAACCTGAAAGATGATTAACGCGCGCGACGCCTCACGCCATCACTCTTCTTCGCGCTCGGCAGCTTGGCGGGCAAGTCCAGATCATCATCTGCTATAACTTCCAAATAGACGTTCGCCACACGCGCATACTGTAGAAGCAACCTCAGCGGCGGCTCTCTCTTACCTAACTCAAATTCTGAGAGTGTCCTTTGCGAGACGTAATCCCCGACACCCATCCGACTGATTATCTCATTCTGTGAGAGACCGAGCGCGGCGCGGATTTGCAATAGTTTAGCGGCGAGCCGATCCGGTCTATGACGCTGACGAGTGCCCATCAGGAGTGACCTCCTGACGGGGCGAGCGGCTTGCATTTAACAGCAAATGCTGTTACGTTCCGATTGCGCGTTCGGGTCGCCGTGAGTATGAACCTCTCATGCTCAACGGCGATGCTCATCACTCAGCGCGTGAGTTGAGGTGTGAGCTTCGCATTAGCCGTCGCTAGTTGTTGAAAGAGCGCGGCGGCAAGATAGCATAAATTCGGTTGCGCCGCCGCCCCCCAGTTTGGGTGTGGGGCGGCCGGCGCGGGCGGGGGTTTGGGCCGCAGGCTCGCCTTTCCTGGGTGATGCCAGGGGGCGCGCCACCCCCGCCCTTCATTCCGATGAGCCTCACGATCCTTTACGTCGAAGATAACCGCTTAGTCTCGGAGGCCGTCCGCGATCTGCTCGAAGCCGAGGGCTGGTCTGTCCATTCGTGCGCCGATGGCAACTCAGGGATGAACCGGATCGCGGGCGGCTGCGCTTACGATCTGTTGGTATTCGACAATGATCTGCCGGGCGCGAGTGGGATCGAACTCACGCGCTACGCGCGCAGCCTGCCGCGCTATCGCGGGACGCCGATCATCATGGTCTCGGCGACCGACTGCCGCGCCGACGCGCGTAGCGCGGGCGTTAACTTGTTCCTGAGCAAGCCGGAAGACATTCACACCCTGTTGGAAGCGTTGAGAAGGCTGACCGAATAACCTGAGGGTGTTCTGTTGGGCAGGCTTGTCGGGCGGCGTGAAAGCAGGTAGCCGCCGCACGATTGGCGTTATCGTGCGGCGGCTGCCTATAGAGTCGCGCGTTAGTGCCGACGGCGGACGTGCGGGAAGGAGTCCAGGCTACCCGCGAGTCTGCCCCATTAGCGCCGACCCCCTTCGCGAGGCGCCGGGCGGTCGTGAGGGGCGCGCCGTCGCGCCCCCCGACCGCTCGGTTACTTCGCCCTCCCGGCGGCGGTGTTCGAGTAGCCCGACCTGGCCGTCCCGCGCACGGCGCGGACGCGGTAGTAGTAGGTGACGGGCTTCCCGCGCGAACTGATGCGATCCGTGTAGCCGGTCGCGTTTTGACCGACCGTGGCGACCTCCGCGAAGCCCATGTCGATCCGGGTCGAGCGCTCGATGGAGAAGCTCGCCTCGTCGGAGCCATCCACCCAGATGAGCTGGACGGCGTCCTTCACCGAGAGGGCCTTCAAGCCGGTCGGCGCGGCGGGCGGCGGCGGCTGGCAGGCGTTGTTGCCCGCGACCACGTACTTGCCCGTCGCGGTGTAATCAGAACTGACGTTCTGGTTGATCGGCAGCGCGTCGTTGCGGCCGAGGAAGCTGCGCGCCTCGATGCTCGTCAGCGTCTTGCCCGGGCCGATGTTGCCCTCGTCGTCGAGCGCCGCGCGCGAGACGGTGATGCGCACCGTGCCCGTGGCCGCGTCGTAAGCGCCGGCGTCGGGCGCGCCGCGCCTGGTCGGCAGGTTCCCCTGGTTGGCGGCGGGCGCGGTGTAGACGAGCGGGTAGCTGATGCGTCCGTACTCGAAGCTGGGCGTGCCGGCGAGATCGGTTCGCATCGCCACGTAGTCGCGGTCGTGCGTCGCGTCCGGGACGGGGCGGTTCCAGATGACGTACCACTGGCTGTTCGGCGGCAGCACGCCGCCCGCGCCGAGCTTCAAGGTGAAGACCAGCTTCTGCGCGCCGTCCATGTAAGGCTCTGCGACGGAGACCGACTGGAGATCGACCTGCTTGACGAGCGGCGTGTTCTGCCCGCCGTCCGTCAGATCGACCGCCGCCGTGACGCCCGGCAGGGCGCAAGCCGACTCCAGCACGGCGGCCTTCACGCGCGGCGAGAGCGCGCCCGCGCCGTTGGCGTTGACGGCCTGCACGGAGTAGTAGCTCGCGCCGACGGCGTTGTCGGTGTAGGAGTTCACGTCGCCGCCCACGGTGGCGACGAGCAGGTTCGCGCCCGTCGCCGTCGCGGAGCGGAAGACTTTGTAGCCGGTGATGGCGGAGCCGCCGTCGTCGGGCGTCGTCCACGCGAGGCTGGCGGACTGTCCGCCGGTGCTGGCGACGAGCTGAGGGGCGGCGGGCGTCGTGGCCCCTAGTTCCGCGTCGAAGCGGCTGAAGAGGCTCTTGCCGCCGGACTGGCGCGCGATGGTGGCGAGCGCCGTGCCGTCGTTGTCGAAGCTGTTGACCGCGCCGTCGGGCGCGCCCGCCGAGCCGCTCACGTCCTGACCCGCGATGCAGGCGGCGGTCACGCAGCCGTCGGCGTAGCCGACGAGCACGCGGCCCTTCTGATCGATCTGCACGTCCATGAAGTCGAGCAGGTTGCGCGTGTCGCGCGGATCGGACGGGCAGGTCGTGCCGTTATCGCAGATGTTGCCGCGCTGGACGGGATCGTTCGGCGTCACGTCCGTGAAGGTGTAGCTCGCGCCGCGGTCGTAGGTCGTCGCGACGTACAGGTGCCAGACGCCCGTGAAGCTCAGGGCCGTGCCGAACGGGGAGCCCGGCGTGGTCGTGCCGAGGAAGGCGAAGGCCGCGCGGTCTGAGTCCCCCGCGACGAGCGCCGGGAAGGCCACGCCCGTGAAGGCGGTCGCGCCGCCGACCGCCTGGTCGTTCGCCCACGTGTCGGTCTGCGGGTTGTAGACGACCATGCGCGGCGTCCGGTCGGCGTCGCCGTAGCCGAAGTAGACCGTGCCGTCCGCGCCGATGCCGATGGACGGGTCCCAGTTGCCGGCGTGGCTGTTCGGCGCGGTCTTCACTTCCCAGGTCAGCCCGTTGTCCTTCGAGACGGCGAAGCCCTGCGCGCCGCCGCAGTCGCGGTTCGGGACGTAGACCGTGCCGTCGGGCGCGACCTTGACGTGGCCGTGGATGCCGACGCACTGCGTCAGCGCGTACATCGGGATGGCGGGGCCGAAGGTCAGACCGCCGTCGACGCTCAGCGCGATCTCGGCGGTCGCGATGTCCTGCGAGGCGTAGTAGACGGCGTTCGAGTAGCCGACGCCGAAGAGCGGGGCGGCGAAGGGGCCGCCGCCGATGGTCTGGTGATCGACGCCGGAGTTGATGCCCGATCCCTGGCTCGGCGTGTAGGTCTCGCCGTCGTCGTCCGTGTAGGCCATCGCGCTCGCCTTACCTAAAAGCTGCGAGACGAAGGTGCGGCCCGTCTTCGGATCGGTGAAGAGGATCGGATCGAGGCTCACCGTCGAGGTGGTCGTGAAACTCTTGTCTGCCCAGTTGGCGCGCGCCGGGGAGGTCGCATCGTCGAACTGGACGCGCAGCGTCTTCAAAGACGAGACGAACATCACGTTGCCGGTCTTCCAGTTGATGCCGAGCGAGGGCTCGCCGCCGTCGTGGTTGAACGGGTCGGCGTAGTTGAAGAAGCGGGGCGCGGGCACGCTCGACACGGGCACGGGCGTGCCGCTCGGCGTCGGCGTCGGCGTCGGCGCCGGCGCGTTCACGACGCTCGCCGTGCCGCTATACTGATCCGCCTGCGTCGCGGCGTAATAGACGACGTGGACGGCGAACGTCCCCGTGCCGACGCTCGGGTTGGTCGGATCGAGATCGGCGTCCTCGCTCGTCAGAGGCCCCGTCGGGTTGGTCGCGCCCTGGCCGGAAGTCGCGACGACCTCGCCGCTCAGGTTGCCCTTGTGGATGTAGAGGTCGTAGTCGGTCACGGGCAGCGTCCAGCCGAGGTGGACGTGGACGAGCTTCTTCGCGGCGGCCCAATCAGCCGGCGTGCCGCCGACGGTCAGCGTGAACGTGTCGCAGCTCACACCCTCGACGCACACGTCTTCCGACGTGACGGCGCCGAGCGCCGGATCGCCGATTGCGCCGCCCGCCGTCGCCGTCCCCTGCCAGGTGACCTGCGTCGACGTGGGCGTCAGGGTGGCGGTCGCCGGGTTCGCGGCGTCGACCGTGCGGCCCGCGAGCAGCGCGCCGAAAACCGCGGTCAGCAGGATAGCCGCCGCGGTGAGAATGCCGAATGAGCTGTTGAAGAGGTCGGAGGTCTGCTTCGCGCCCCTGAGAAGACGGTGCCCTGCCCTGTTCATCGATCTGGACTCCTTAAATTGAAGTGTCGGCAAGAGATCTAAGGCAATGTCATGCCGGTTCGACGTTGCCGCCCCTTAAGCCTCGGTGCCGGGTCGCCATCCCCGACGTTGATAGAATATGGAGCGGGGTTGAGGAATTCTTGAGGTCGACTTGAAGAAAAGCCCGGCGCGCCCGCAAACGTGGTGTTTGCAGGCGCTTAAGGGGATTAAAGAATTATTTTGAGGCGGCGCGGGGTTTCGGCCCGCCGCGGGTGATGATCCGCGACCGGCTTATTTTGTCGCGCCCATCTGGCGGGCGAACTCTTCGGCGATGACGCGGTTCGCCCAGGCGCGGTGGTGGCCGCCGGAGTGGTTGTTGTCGAGCGGCAGGGCGGGGACGGCCGCCTGTACGGACGCGGTTCGCGGAGCCCAGTCGGCGAAGGCGACGCCGTTTCGCGACGCCCACCCCTTGAGCCAGTAATAGGAGGAGTTCGCGTCGCTCCAACTGACGACGAGCGTCGCGCCCTGCCCCTTCGCGTACGCGCTCAGCCGCTCCAGCAGCGGCGACTCGAACTCGGCCGTATTGATCTCGCTCCCGTCCCTGGAAAGCTGCGCCGCCACCTCCCCTATCGCGCGGGCGCGGATGCGCTCCAGCATTATGCGTCTCACGTTGAGTCCGATCTGCGAGCCGTTAGCGAGCCAGCGCGCGGGGACGGCGAGCCGACCCCAGTAGGGGTCGCCTTCCGTGAATTGCCTTTGCCGCAAGCCGCGCCGGAAGAGGATGTCGTCCCCCAGGTCGTTGTCGCAGCCGAGGTAGAGAATGAAGGACGGCGGGCGGCTGGACAGCGCGACGTGGCGGCGCAACGCGATGAAGTTTTGCTCGCCGCCGAAACCAGAGACGCCGAGGTTCACGACGCCGAACCTTTTAACGTAGAAGCCCCCGGCGTCGCGGTTGAGGAAGAGATCGAGTTGGAACGGGTACGACGCGTCGGCCGGCACGCCGATCCCTTGCGTGAAGGAGTCGCCGACGGTGAAGACGAGCCGCGGGTAGTCGTCGAAGCTCTCCTGAAAGTTCGAATCCCCGGCGCGGTTCGTGCGCGCCTCCTGCTGGAAGTCGGTCGTGCGGAAGAGATGCGCCCCCGGCTTAAGGCGGAACGCCAGCTCCGCGTCGTACTCGTAAGACCAGGGGATCGTGACGTTATAGGCCGGGTGGAGCAGGCGCAGCGCGACCTCGACCACCAGCAGCGCGACGAAGACCGAGGCGCAAAACAGCGCGGCTCTCTTGAGCCACAGTCGGGGCGACTTTTCCGGTGAGTCCATAACTTGCAAAAAATTTCGCCGCGTCACGGGTCGGGCGGTGACGCTGTCCGGAGACGTTCGTAGAAGAATCCCGCGGCGTTGGCCGCCTGCGCCCACGCGAGCAGCGCGGCCATCTTGACGGACTGAGCGGGGCGCGGCTGCGCGAGCGCGGCGCGCAGCAGCTTCGAGTAAAAGGCTGATTCGGGCCGGAAGCTGCCTGCGCCGCGCGCCTCACGCTTGCGGTGGAAGCGGTAAGCGCCGCGGCCGTAGCCGAAGTGCTGCCGCCAGAGCGTGCGCGCGCCGAGCGGGTGCGCGTGGCGCACGACCGCCGCGGGCGCGTAGACGAGGCCGAAGCCACGCGCGCGCCAGCGGTCGCAAAACTCCCTGTCCTCCGAGCAGCGGAAGCCCTCGTCGAAGCCGCCCGCGGCGCGGAACCCGACGGCCGGCACGGCGAAGTTGTTCGACGCGAAGAAGCTCGCGCCCGCCTCGTCCGCGTTGTAATGATCGTAGACCACGTCGATGATGAGCTGGCTCGTCGCCGAGTAAGCGTTATCAGCGAGCGCGTTGAGGGTGCGGCCGCCGACGAGTGCGTCGGGCGCGGCGTCGAAAGCGTCGGAGAGGGCGGCGAGCCAACGCGGGTCGGGCAGGCAGTCGTCGTCGGTGAAGGCGAGGAAGCGGCCGCGGGCCGCGGCCGCGCCCCGGTTGCGCGCCGCCGCGGGGCCGGCGTTCGGCTGCGCGATCAGTTTCAGCTCGACGCGCGCCCGCAGCGGCGCGACCGAATCGGCGACCGGCGGCACGCTCCCGTCGTCGACCACGACGACCTCAAAGCCGTCGCGCGGGAAGTCCTGCGCGGCGAGCGACGCGAGGCAGGCGGCGAGTTGCGCGTGCCGCCCGCAGGTCGGGACGATGATCGAGAAGAGCGGCGTTGCTTCCATCACACACTTCGCCCGTCAAGCTCCGCGCGTCAGGCTCCACGCGATCACGCCCGTCGCGCCGGGCTCCGCGCGTCAGGCTTCGCGCCGGAGATCAATCGCCAGGGGCTCGCGCCGGCGGCGGCGACGTAGGAGCGAGCGCGCCCACGCGATCTCGTCGGGGCTGAACTCGCCGAGCGCGCCGAGCGCGGCGCACGAGAGCGCGCAGGTGACGGCGAGCTTGACTAGGACGAGCGCGCCCGGCGTCGCGACGAGTGCGGCGCACGCGAAGGCGAGCGCGGCGACGAGTGCGGCGCGCAGGCAGGTGCGCGCGTGCGGCGCGACGCCCCAGAGCCGTTTGACGAGCGCGGCCGAGACGAGCGCGCCCGCCACAGAGATCGCCGTCGTCACTACCGCCGCGCCGTGCGCGCCCGCGCGCGGGATGACGAGCGCGTGCCCGAAGGCGGCGGCTATCAGCATCGGGAGCGCGACGCGCAGCGTCCAGGCGGCCCTGTCGGTGGCGGTCAGCACGCAGCTCGTCACCGTGATCATCACGGACGCGAGCGCGGCGAAGGCGAGCGCGCTGAGGAGCGGCGCGGCGGCGAGGAACTGCGCGCCGAAGAGGAGCCGGACGATCTCGCCCGACGCCCCGGCGGTCGCCGCGACGACGGGGAGCAACAGCACGACGACGCGCATCGACTGCCGCGTGAGTTCGCGCGCCGCACGCTCGTCGCCGCCGCCGAGCGTGCGCGTGAGTGTCGAGAGTAGGACAGGCGCGAACGAGAAGGAGAAGAGAGTCGGCAGCAGCGAGAGGCTCTGCGCGACGGCGTAGAAGCCGACCTGCGCAGCCGTCCCGCCTAAAGATTTGAGCATGATCACGTCGAGCCGGTTGAAGAGGGTCAGGCAGATCGCCGAGGCGACGAGCGGCGCGGCGGAATCATAAACCTGACGCGCGCGGAGACGCCCCGCGGCGAAGAGCGGCGGGCGCACGAACATCCGGCAGACGGCGACCTCGACCACCGACGCGAGGACGAACCCCGCGAGCGCGCCCGTCGTCGTGCCGGTCGCGCGTGCGAGGGCCACGACGAGTGCGAGCCGGGCCACCCAGCGCGCGGCGGTCGAGATGGCGCGCTCGCGGAAGCGCCCCGCCGCCGCGAGCACGTTGCGGTGCGCCTGCGCGAGGCAGAAGAAAGGGATTTCGAGCGAGAGCAGGCGTAAGGACGGGACGAGCGAGGGCTCCGCGAGCAGCGCGGCGGTCGCGGGCGCGGCGAGCCAGAACGCGGCGGCGAGCGCGACGCCCGCGAAGAGGTAGAGCCGCAACACCGTCGAAGCCGCGCCGCCCGGATCGCGCGCCTCGCCGACCAGCTTGATCGCGGGCCGCGAGAGCGCCGACGCGAGGTTCGACTCGACCCAGACCACGACGACCGTCGAGAGCGCGAGCAGCCCGTAGCCGGCGGGGCCGAAGCGGCGCGTGAGGAAGGCCGTGGTCAGGATGCCGACGGGCACGAGCAACGCCTCGGCGACGAAGATGCTCGCCGTCCCCGCGATCAACTCGCGCCCCGGCTGCCGCGCCACCTCACCTCTCATAAGCCCGCACCCTTCACGCCGTGACCCGCCCGCCCGCCTCCCGGACGCCCTCGACCGGCTCGGCGGCGTCCGCGGTCGCCGCGCCGTGATCGCGGCGCGAGATGTACCTGTGCCGGTGAAACTCCATGTCGGAGAGCTTCTCCATCGCGGCCCCGGCGCCGAAGGCGTAGCCGGCCATCTCGCCCGCGCCGTCGCAGACGAGCGCGGCGAAGACGGTTGCCAGCGTGCCGCGCGGCGTGACGGCCCGCGGCACGCCGCGCGCGACGCGCGCGAAGCGGACGAGGGGGATGAGCGGCGCGCCCGCGACGAAGGCGAGCCTCTTGCGGAGCGGCCAGCCGCGCGCGCGCGACGCGGCGAAGAGCCGCCCGCCGTTGAAGCGCAAGACGGCGGAAGGGAGCGCCGCGGTGAAGTTCAGGTGGAAGGAGCGCGCGCGCGGCTCCAGGTAAAGTTTGTGACCGCGCGCGCGCAGGTCCCAGTGCAGGACGCTCTCGGCTTCGAGCATCGCTTCGAGCCGGTCGCCGTAGGCGAGCAGCACGTCGCGCTTGTAAGAGCCGTTGTGACCGGGCAGGTGCTCGCGCTCGCCGCCCGGCGCGGGCTCGATCCACGGCGCGTACTCCGTGAGCAGGTTCGCCCAACTGACGGCGCTTTGCGGGTTGGCGTTCGCCATCACGGGGCCGACCGCCGCCCACCCCCCGGCGTGCCTCTCGATCAGGGCCTCCGCCCAGCCCGGCGCGGGGAAGCAGTGATCCTCCACGAGCGCGACGACCGGCGCGCTCGCCCCGCGGACGCCCGCCGCGCGCGCCCGCGCCGTCGAAGTCATCGCGCCGACTTGGATCACCCGGTAGCCGAAAAAATCACGCACGGCCCGTTCGTCGAGCGCGAGCGCGTCGGCCGCGGGCGCGACGATCACGAGTTCGAGTCGTTCGCGGACGTGCTGTGCCCTCAGATGTCTGATCGTTTTCCGCACCGTCTCGAAGCGGTCGGGCGTGACGATCACGACCGTCATCTCCGGCGCGTGACGGCCGCGCGCGCCGCCCCCGGCTCGCCGTTCCGTTTTCATGTTTCGAGTTCCCTTCTGTCCTGCTCCGTCACGTGGAGCGTCCGCTTCATCTCGTAGAAAGAGTAATGCCGCTCGGCGTCGCCGACGCCGAAGGCGTAGCCCGCCATCTCGCCGAGCGCGTGCGGGATGAGACCCGCGAGCATCGCGGGCAGCAGGCGCGGCAGCAGCCCGCGCCCCTGCGCCGTCCGGCGGATGAGGGGGAGCGTGCGCCACAGGCGCACGAACGGGATGAGCCACCCGCCGCAAACGTAGACCGTCCTGCGCCGCGCCGTCCAGTTCTTCTTGCGCGCGCGGGTCGCGCCGAAGAGCCGCCCGCCCCAGAAGGTGTGCTTGATCCACGACGAGAGGCGGGAGATGTTGACGTGCGAGGTCTGCGCCGCCGACTCGAAGTAGAGACAGTGCCCGCGTGCGCGCAGGTCGTCGAGCAGCACGCCCTCGACGGCGAGCATCGCCGCCAGCTCGTCGCCGTATTCGAGCAGCACGTCGCGCCGGTAGGAGATGTTGTGCCACGGCAGATGCGGGGACGCGCCCGCCGGCGAAGAGTCGAGGCAGTTGCCGTAGTTGAGGTAGAGCCCCGCCCAGCTCAGCGCCGTCCGCGGGTTGGCGTTCAGCATCGCGGGGCCGACCGCCGCCCAGCCGCGCCCGTGCGCCTCGATGAGCCGCGCCGCCCAGTCGGGCGACGGGAAGCAATGATCCTCTGCGAAGGCGACGACGGGCGCGCTCGCCGCCGCCACGCCCGCGACCTTCGCGCGCGCCACGCGCCTGACCTCCCCGACCTCTACGACCCTCACGCGCATGAAGCAATCGACCTCCGACCCGACCAACCCGAGTTGCCCTTCGGACGGCGCGCAGATGATCAACTCCACCCGGCGGCTGACGGTCTGCGCGCGGAGGTGGAGCACGGTCTTGCGCACCGTCTCGTAACGGTCGGGCGTCACGAGGACGACCGACATCTCAGGCGTGCGCGCGTCCGTCGTCATTTCAGCCACCGTTGCGCGTCAAAGTTTCGTCCCGGCCGCGCCGCCCTGCACGACGCCGCGCACAGACCCTTACAGGCGCGAAGCGTGTCACTCTTCCGAGACCGTAACCGGCCTCCGCGTACGCGCCGACTCTTCCGCCGCGACGACGACGGCCAGACTTCGGAAGCCGTCTTCCAGATCGGGCTTCACGTCGCGCGAGACGACGCCGCGCGCGGCCGCGACGAACGCGAGCAGCGCGGTCGCGTACGAGGGCTCGTTCGCGGGCGCGCGCAATTTTTCCAGCAGGTACGCGCCGTGCCTGAGCGCGCCGAGCGCGCCGCGCAGCCGTTTCACCCGCGCGCCGCGCAACGTCGGATCGGTCACGCGAACGTCGAGCGAGAGGTAGCGATCCACGCCGAGCTTGCCCGCGTCGCCGTAGATTTCGAGGCGATCTTCCTCGACCGCGGCCGTCGAGAAGAATGATTGCACGATCAAGCCGCCGGAGAGTCGCAGCCGTAGCGCGGCGCAATCGTCCTCGCCGCGCCGCGACCACACGTCGGCAGAGACCTCCCGCACCTCCCGGCCGAAGACGAAGCGGACGAGATCGGCGTGGTGCGAGCCGAGATCGAGCAGCGCGCCGCCGCCGCTCCCGCGGGCGCGCTTCCACGAGGGCGCGTCCCGTTCCGCCGTCGAGAAGACCGTGCGCGCGGCGACGAGCCCGCCGAGTCTGCCGGAGAGGACGTGGCGGCGGGCCGCGGCGTAGAGCCTGTTGAAGCGGTAGTTGAACCCGATCATCCCGACCGTCCCGGCGCGCCGCCACGCCGCGACGACGGCGCGCGCGTCCGCGAGGTTCGTCGCGAGCGGCTTTTCGAGGTAGACGTGCCGGCCCGCTTCGAGCGCGGCGGTCGCCGCCTCCGCGTGCAGCGCGTTCGGCAGGCAGACGACGACGGCTTCCGCGCCCGAAGATTCGACAAGCTCGCGCCAGTCGGCGTGGAGCGTGGCGCGCGGGGCGCGGGGCGCGGCGGCGCGCAGACTTTCCGCATCGCCGTCGGCGAGCGCGACCAGCTCGACGCCTTCGGCGCGCGCGAGCGCGGGCAGGTGCGCGGCGCGCGCGACGCGACCGCAGCCGACGACACCCACTTTGAGTCGCGCCGCGCGCGCCACGGCGTCGCTCATGCCTGCGCCAGCACGTAGACGAACATCCTGTGCCCCGGCGTCTCCCTGAGGGCGTGGACGAGGCGGAGGCCGGGGTGCGCCGCCGTCTCGTCGAGCAGCGAGCGCAGAGGCGTGTCCCTCAGGCTGCGCTCGTTCGCGATGACGAAGTCGGCGCGCTCCCTGCGCGCGCGCGCGACGAACGAGTCGTAGTCTTCGTCCACGAGCAAGACGTGCTGGCCGCCCGCGTAGAAGGCGGCGACGGGCGCGGTCGCCATGATGCGCGGGGCGGGCTGCGCCGAGTTCTCCCTGATCCAGACGGCGGCGAGCTTCTGCCCGTGCTGGTCGCCCCACTTGTCGCCGCGCAGCAGGAAGACGAACGCGGGGACGAGCGACGCGATCAGCGCGGCGACGACGAGCGCGCGGACGAATCTCACGCCGGCGGGTCGGACGCCGCGGGCGGAAGCGGTTCCCGCCGCGCCGCCGCCCGCACTGTCCGGCGGCGCGCGCCGATTCGCCAGCGTCTCCGCGAGCCAGCCCTCGAACTCGACGACTCCGAGCGCGAGCCAGCAGACGAGGATCGGTAGGAGCGGGACGAGGAAGCGGATGTTCGGCAGCGTCACGGCGTAGCCCGCGAGCGTCGCGGCGACGAACGCGGCGAGGTAGAGCTCGCGCCGCGCGCGCCCGCGCGTCCAGCCCGCGCGGAAGAGCCCGAGCGCGGAGAGCGCGACGAACGGCAGCGGGAAGAGCAGGCTGAACAGTTCGTACTCGCTCATCAAACTCTTCGTCGCCTGCGCGACCGCGGTCAGGTAGTCGGGCACGAGCGACTCGTTCGTGAACGCGCCCGCGCGCACGCCGCCCTGCCACAGGTGCCCGCGGACTTTGCCGCTGATCGTCCAACCGCCGAGCGCGGCGCGCAGGTAGACGAGGTAGGGCAGCGCGAGCAGCAGGAACCCGGCGGCGAGCGCGAGGCAGTCGAGCGCGGTTCGTTTGAGTGAGCGGCGCGCGCCGGAAAAGTTAACGACCAGGCGCATCGCGACGAGCAGCACGGCGAAGCCCGCGGCTTCGGGCTTGAGCAGGTAGCACGCCCCGAAGACGACGCCGGCGACGAGGTGTGACCGCCACGTCGCGCGCGCCGCCCTCCCGTCATTCGTGATCGCCGCCGCGCGGGAGAGCGCCGCCCAGCCTGCGAGCACGCCGCAGGCGAAGGCGAGCGTGTAGGTCGATTCCGTGAGCAGCACCGACGAGTAATAGACGAGCAGCGGGTGGAGCGCGACGATGACGGCGGCGAGCCGCGCGACGCCCGCGCCGTAAGAGTCGCGCGCGAGCGCGTAAACGGGCACGACGAGCAGCGCGCCCGCGACGACCGAGACGAAGCGGCCCGCGAACTCGATGTCGCGGAAGATGAGAGACGAGAGGCCGACGAGCAAGGGGTAGAGCGGCGGGTAGAAGGTGCTTAACCCGGCCCGGAAGTTTCCGGCGGCGAGGCTGCGGCCGAGCCCCGCGTAGACGACGCTGTCGGGCGAGACGACGCTCTCGACGCGGAGGACGAGCAGCAGCCGCAGCGCGAAAGCAATGATCCCGCAACCGGCGGCGAAAAGCGCGGCGCTATCCCGCAGCCAGCGGGTTCGAGGCCCCGTGTGGTCGGCCTCGCCGCCGCGCGACGTGAGATCAGTCTCACCGCACGAGACGGCCGCCCCGGCGTTTCGCGGCGCGTCCCCCGCCGCGTCAGCCGGCGCGAGCCGGCGCGCGCCGCGCGCCGTCGCTTCGGTCGTGCGGGCCGTGGATGTTCCAGTCGTCTGCGTCAACAGAGGTCTCACACCTTTAACCGGCGCGGCGTATATCTTTCACCTGCGCGGCGAGCGACGCGCGACGCGACCCGCGCACGCGCCGGAGCACGTGCGCCGAGGAGCAGAGCGCGAAGGTCACGCCGCCGTAGAGGAAATAGAACAGGTGCATCGCGCACGAAGCGGCGGCGAACCGCGCGCCGCGCAGCCGGTAGAAGTATTGATACAGCCCGCGGTTGATGAGGACGACGGCCGCGAGCGGCGCGGCCGCCGCCGCGAGCAACCACGCGGCGTGCGCCGCGGCCGCGGGCGCGAAGAGGCTCGCCGCGAGCGTCAGCGCCGCCGCCGCGAGCAGCGCCGCCGCGAGCAGGACGAGCGCGGCGCTCACGCGCCCCGCGACGCGCAGGTTCAGCTCGTCGGCGACCCCTTCGCCTTCGAGGATGAGGCGCGACCACGGGACGGCGCGGTCGCGCACGTCGGCGCGCACGAGCGAGACGAGCGTCCAACGCTTGAGGTGCTTGGCCTGCAACTCCGGGTCGAGCGCGACGGGGAAGCCCGCGCGGCGGAGCCTGTAGCCCAGCTCGATGTCTTCGACCGAAGGGCGCGCGTAGCGGCGCGCGTCGAAGCCGCCGACGGCGTCGAAGGCGTCGCGGCGAACCGCGCCGCAGCCCGCCCAGAAGGTCGAGGCGCGCCGCGAAGAGTGCTGGTGCGTGTAGTGGTGGAAGAGGTTCTTGAACTGCGAGGCGAAGTTCGTCTCGGCGGGCGCGTCGTCGTACGAGCCGAACACCGCGGCGACGCCCTCGCCCGCGACCGTTTTAGACCCGCCGGCGTTCGTCGCCGCGTCGCCCGGCGTGACGAAGTGTGCGGCGGCGCGCGCCACGGTATCTCCGCGCACCTCCACGTCCGCGTCGACGAAGAGCAGCAGGTCGCCGCGCGCCGCGCGCGCGCCGCGGTTGCGGGCGGCGGCGGGGCCGCCTTGCGCGGCGAGTCTTAGAACTGTGCAGCCGCGCGAGCGCGCGATGTCGGCGGTCGCGTCGGTCGAGGCGTCGTCGACGACGACGATCTCGAATCGCGGGTAATGAGAATTCAGGAGCGCGTCGAGGCAGCGCGGGAGGTGGGCCGCGGCGTCGCGCGCGGGCACGACGACCGAGATGAAGGGCTCGCCCGGCGCGGGCGCGGGGCGCGCGGATGCGGGGTCGTTCGTCATGCCTCGGACTCTGCGGCGGCGGCGTTCGGCGCGGCGACGCGCCCGCGCACGACGCGCACGGGGACGAGCGGCTGCGTCGCTTCGAGCCGGGCGAGACGCTCGGCCGCACCGCCCGCGCCGATCTCCTCCTGGTACTCCTGATCCGTGTTCACGCCCCACAGATCGTGACGCGCCCCCAGCACGTTCTCGACCGCGAGCATCGCCGTCAGCATCGAGTGGTCCTGATTGTTGTAGCGGTGCATGCCGTTGCGCCCGACGAGCTGGAGGTTCTCCAGCGTCTGCAAAAAAGCGCGCACCACGGCGAGTGACTCCTTGTAGGTCGAATCGTAAACGGGGTAAGCCTTCGGCACGCGCACCACGGTGGCGTCCTCGACCTCGTCGGCGCGGACGAGGCCGAGCCGCCCCATCTCGCGCTTGCCGAGCTCGATCAGTTCGGCGTCGGGCATCGCCCACAGATCGTCGCCCTCGAAGCAGAAGTATTCGAGCCCGAGGCAGGTCTTCGACTGGTCGGGGACCATGTCCGCGCTCCAGTTCTTGAAGTTCTGCACGCGGCCGAGGCGCACGCCCGCGTCGTGGACGTAAATCCAGTTGTCGGGGAAGACTTCGGCGCGGTCGACGATGAGGACGACGGTCAGGAAGTCGCGGTAGCGCAGGCCCTCGGCCGCCTCGCCGACCTCCTTCGGCGGCGCGGGGTCGAGCTTGCGCACCAGCTCGCGCACCGGCATGCTGCTGATGAAGTGCGCGCCCCGCACGGTCTCGCGCCCCGCGTCGGACGAGACTTCGACGGACTCGACGCGCCCGCGCGACCAACTGATCTTCTCGGCGCGCGCGCCGGTGCGCACCTCGCCGCCGAGTGAGGCGACGCGCTCCGCCATCGCCTCCCACATCATGCCCGGCCCGCGGCGCGGGTAGTGGAACTCGTCGATCAAACTCTTGGCGGCCGCCCCGCCCTTTTTGCGGCGCAGCAAATCTTTGACGACGACGGCGAGCGACAGGCCGCGGATGCGCTGCGACGCCCACTCCGCCGTGATCTCGCCGCACGGGATGCCCCAGACCTTCTCCGTGTAGGTCTTAAAAAAAGTCTCGTAGAGCCGCCGGCCGAAGCGGTTCGTGACCCACTGCTCGAAAGTCTCTTCCGTCTTGTGCGGGGCGAGGCGCGCCCTAAGGTAGCTGGCGAGGATCAGGAGGCCGTTCGCGAGCCCGAGACTCGCGAGCATCGAGGTGGCGCGTAAGGGGTAGTGGAAGAATTTCTTGCCGTAGTAGATGCGCGAGAGGCGCTTGCGCATCTGGAAGTCGTCGCCGGGGAGGACTTCGTCCCAGACGCCCGCGACCGACCCGACCTTCGTGTAGAACCGGTGGCCGCCGATGTCGAAGCGGTAGCCCTTGTAGTTTACGGTGCGCGCCAGGCCGCCGACGATCTCGCCCTTCTCCAGGACGACCGACGCGACCCCGGCTTTCCCCAGCTCGTAAGCCGCCGTCAGCCCCGCCGGGCCGCCGCCGACGATCACGACTCTTCCCCCTTCTCGCTCTGTCATCTCTTGTGTGATTTTGATTCCGGCAGACTAAAAGTAGTAACTAAATCTATTAGCGGGGACGCGGCGCGCCGACTCTCACAAGACGGCCCGCCGGGCCTACATCAGGTGATGGTGCGAACGCCTTGCACCTTAAACGAACCGGGGGGCAAATGACAAGTTTTGCCGACCCGCCTGCCACCTATTGCGCCCGCCCGCGCCGCGCGATAGAATCCGCCACACAGTTTCATCCGCCCCCGTTTTCATAGTCGAGTCTTAAATAGCCGACAAGCCGAGCAGCCCCGCCCTCCCCCCGCCGGGCCGGTTCGGGTGTCGGGCGGACGCCATGATTCCCTGACGACCTTTTTCGAACGAAGGAGACCCACCATGAGATCGAACCGCCTGTTAGCGTGCGCGCTCGCCGCCGCACTGCTCGCGCCCAACGCCGTGCTCGCGCAGAACCGCGGCGCGCAAAAGACACCGGCCCCATCATCAGCCGCCGCGCCGCGGGACGCGGGCGGCCTGCCGCCGATCAACTTCACGGAGTTCAGGCTCCAGAACGGCCTGCGCGTCATCCTGCACCGCGACACCTCGACGCCCATCGTCGGCGTCAACCTCTGGTATCACGTCGGCTCGAAGAACGAGACGCCGGGCAAGACCGGCTACGCGCACCTCTTCGAGCACATGATGTTCCAGGGCTCGAAGAATTACGACGACGACTACTTCAAGCCGATCCAGGAGGCGGGCGGGAACCTGAACGGCTCGACCAACACGGATCGCACCAACTACTGGGAGGTCGTCCCCTCGAACTTCCTTGAGCTCGCCCTCTTCATGGAGGCCGACCGCATGGGCGGGCTGCTCGACGTGCTGAACGAGGCCAAGCTCGCCAACCAGCGCGACGTGGTGAAGAACGAGAAGCGGCAGAACTACGACAACCGCCCTTACGGGCTCGTCGGCGCGCGCATCAACGAAATCCTCTACCCCGAAAGTCACCCGTACCACTGGCTCACCATCGGCTCGCTCGACGATCTGACGAAGGCCTCGCGCGAGGACATCAGCGACTTCTTCCGCCGCTACTACACGCCCAACAACGCGACGCTCGCCATCGCGGGCGACTTCGACCCGCAGGAGGCGCGCCGCCTCGTCGAGAAATATTTCGGCCCCGTCCCGAAAGGCCCCGACGTGCCGAAGCTCAACGCGCCGCAGCCGAAGCTCGACGGCGCGAAGCGCGTCGAGATGAACGACGCCGCCCGGTTCTCGCGCCTCTACATGGTCTGGCACACCGTCGCGCAGTACACGCCGGACGAGGCCCAGCTCGACACGCTCGCCACCATCCTCGGCGGCGGCAAGTCTTCGCGCCTCTACAAGTCGCTCGTCTACGAGCGGCAGATCGCGCAGGACGTTTCCGCCTCCAACGGCTCGCAGGAGTTGGCGGGCACGTTCCGCATCACCGCGACGGCGAAGCCCGGCAAGACGCTCGCCGAGCTGGAGGGCGCGATCAACGAGGAGATCGAGAAGCTGAAGGCCGAGCCGCCGACCGCGGCCGAGACCGAGCGCGCCTACAACGGGCGCGAGGCGGCCTTCATTTACGGCCTGCAAACCGTCGGCGACTTCGGCGGCCGAAACGATCAGCTCAACCAGTACGCCACCTTCGTCGGCAAGCCCGGCTACTTCCAGGAAGACCTCGCGCGCTACCGCGCGGTCGCGGGCGCGGACGTGAAGCGCGTCGCCGCGCAGTACCTGAGTGACAACCGGCTCATCGTCGCGGTCACGCCTTCGGGCGGCGGCCGCGCCGCGAGGGGCGGCGGCGCGCCGGTGGCGGAAGCGCCGTCGAAACCCGTCACGCCTCCGGCCGAGGGCGCGGAAGGTGAGGCGGCGACGCCCGCGGCGGCGAGCACAGACAAGCCGGCGGGCGCGCAGACGCAGACGAAGGCGCAGACCGCGCCCTCGCAGACCGCGGGCGCGGCCCCGCCCGCCGCGGAGTCGGCGGGCGGCGGCGCTGCTAAGGCGAAGCACGCCTCGGCCGACGAGATGCAGGCGAACCTGCCGAAGCCGAAGCCCGATCCGAAGCTCACGCTCCCCAGGATCCAGCGGCGCAAACTCTCGAACGGGTTGGACGTTCTGATCGTCGAGCACCACGAGCTGCCCGTCGTCAACATGAACCTGATCGTCAAGTCGGGCGCGGCGGCCGATCCCACGGATCGGCCCGGCGTCGCCACGCTCGCCGCCGACATGCTCGACGAGGGGACGGCGACGCGCAGCTCGCTCGAACTCTCGAACCAGCTCGCGGCCATCGGCGCGCGGCTCTCGACCGGCGCGTCGTGGGATTCGTCGAACATGAATTTGACGACGCTCACGCGCCACCTCGACTCCGCGCTCGACATCTTCTCGGACGTGCTGCTGCGCCCCGCCTTCCCCGAAACCGATCTCAAGCGGCTGCGCGGCACGCGCCTCGTCGGGCTGCAACAGCAGCGCGACAACGCCAACAGCATCGCCGGCTCCGTCTATTCCGCCCTGCTCTACGGGCGCGAGCACCCTTACGGGCACCCGCAGACCGGCGACGCAAAGTCGGTCGCCGCGATGACCGCCGAGGACTTGCGCGGCTTCTACGAGACCTACTACCGCCCGAACAACTCCGCGCTCATCGTCGCCGGCGACGTGACGCCCGCCACGCTCATGCCGAAACTGGAGAAGGCGCTCGGCGCGTGGAAGGCCGGGCAGGTCCCCGCCACGAGCGTCGCCCCGCCCGCGGCGCGCATCGCGAAGACGGGCATCTACCTCGTCGATAGACCGGGCGCGGCGCAGTCCGTCATACAGATCGGGCAGGTCGGCGTGGCGCGCTCTTCGCCCGACTACTTCCCGCTGCTCGTGATGAACTCGCTTTTGGGCGGCGCGTTCGTCTCGCGCGTGAATCTGAATCTGCGCGAGGACAAGGGCTACACCTACGGCGCGCGCACGGGCTTCGACTACCGGCGCGGGGCCGGTCCCTTCACCGCGTCCGCCGGCGTGCAGACGGCGGTGACGAAGGAGTCGGTCTACGAGTTCATGAAGGAGATTCGCGGCATCCGCGGCGAGATCCCCGTCACGCAGAAGGAGCTCGACTACCAGAAGCAGGCGCTCGTCCGCGGCTTCCCGCGCGGCTTCGAGACGCCGGGGCAGATCGCCAACCGGCTCTCGGCCGTCGTCCTCTACGATCTGCCCGACGACTACTTCAACAGCTACCTCGCGCGCATCCAAGCCGTCTCGGTCGCCGACGTGCAGCGCGTCGCGACGAAGTACCTCGACCCGCAGCGCATGGCGATCCTCATCGTCGGCGACCGCAAGGCCATCGAGCCGGGCCTGCGCTCGCTCGAACTCGGCGCGATCACGCTCCTCGACCCGGAGGGCAGACCCGCGGGCAGCGAGCGCGCGGGCTCGCCGCAGCAGTAGACGCGGCACAAGATCGGGCACGCTAACGAAGGGGCGGGCGCGAA
>DATLMC010000143.1:0-9952 GCA_035537435.1 Pyrinomonadaceae bacterium
GGCGACGAGGTCAGGCTTGACGAGGTTGTCGTAGTGGCGCGCGCCCGCGGCGTCGGCCCAGGAGCTGCGCGTCGGGCCGCGCGAGCTGTAGGAGGCGACGCCGTCGTCTGCGCGCGAGTCGGTGCCGAAGGTGTTCGACGCCCCCACCGTCAGCGCCGAAGGCTCGTTCCCCGGCGAGTGGATATGCCCGTAGACCTTCCGGCCGTTGGCGTCCTTTCCGTTGTTGCCCGCCGCGGCGACGACGACGAGGCCGGCGTCGACCAGCCGTCGCACTGCCTGGCAGACCGGATCGTTTTTGTAAGAGTCGATGGCGGGTGCGCCGAGGCTCATGTTGACGACGCGGATGTTGAACGCGGCGCGGTTCGTGAGCACCCAGTCGAGCGCCCTGAGCAGCCCGCTCACCGTGCCGGTGCCCGCCGAGTTGAGCACGCGCAGGTTAACGACGCTGGCGTTGGGCGCGATGCCGACGTATTGCGCGTTCGAGATGCGCCCGTTGCCCGCGAGCAGAGAGGCGACGTGCGTGCCGTGCCCGTAAGGGTCATCGGTGCGGCCCTCGCCCGTG
This sequence comes from Pyrinomonadaceae bacterium, assembly GCA_035537435.1. Taxonomy (GTDB): domain Bacteria; phylum Acidobacteriota; class Blastocatellia; order Pyrinomonadales; family Pyrinomonadaceae; genus JAIVGV01. Next base: position 563 of record DATLMC010000143.1, read on the forward strand.
AAGTCCTGGCTCGCGATGACACGCAAGCCGTTGCTCTTGTCGAGGAAGGCCCTGTGCGTGGTGTCGATGCCGGAGTCGAGGACGGCGATGCCGACGCCGGTGCCGTCCAGCCCGGAGACGTTCGTGCCGTTCGAGACGCGCACGGCGTCCGCCCCCGTCGTCAGCGAGACGTGACCGAGTCGCCCCACCTCACGGTTGAGGGAGACGTAAGCGACATCGGGGCGCGAGGCGAGGGCGGCGGCGGCCGCGGCGGGCAGCGTGGCGACGCGGAAGTTGAAGTTCTTGAAGGGGCGGACGTTCTCCGCGCCGCTAGCGCGCAGCCCTTCGCCGAGACCTTCGTCCCAGGAGCGGGCGGCGGGCTGGATGATGACCCGCACGCGATCCCTGCCCCGCCCGACCGCGACCCTGTGGCGCAGATCTGCCGAGACTTTGCCCGCCGGGGGCGCGCCCTGCGCGGACTGCGCGCTGGACGGGTTAGACCAGAAGTTTGTGCCGAGAAGGAGAAGCAGCAGGGAGGTCAGCCAAACGGCAACCAGTGGACGTTTCATACCTATTACCCTTTGTGTACCACTGCCGGGGACGAAGACAGGGCTCGCGGCACCTGCCGGCAGACAAGCGTAAATGAGGATTACATTGCGACCACCCGGACGCGCAGGCGCGCGAGCGGGGAGGGCAAATCAAGGTTCGGGGTCGGGGCGCGAAGCTGTCGCGCCCGCTCTCGGTAGGGCTTTAATGGGGGAAAAGCACCGACCTCAGGCTCGTTTTAACCGCCGGGTTGCCGTGTTTGTCAATGGGGGGACATGTTGGCGTTTGTTTTATAGCATGAAGGGTTCTTAAACGCAAAGGCAAAATATGGCGGCACGAGTCTGAACGAATCTTGCCGCGCAAATCTACGAGGATTGGTAGTAGTTCACGCCGCGGGCTAATCTCTGTCCCTGCCGAAGCCAAATGATCGCGCGCCGCGCCTCCGCCTCCGGAGACTGCCGCGCGGGGTGTCGCTTCGGCCCACCCGACACAAACCGAAGGTCACGAGCCGCGCGTCAGAGGAACGGGCGCGGCCGAATCTTGCAATCCGGGGTATCAGAAAGAGGATGAGGATGAGAAACTCGCTGCCGAAAATTTTCCCGCCGACCGCGCACCGGATCAACGCGCTCGGTCGCGCCCTTTTCACGTTGGCCCTCGCCGCCGCCTTCGTCGGCGTGCCGGTCGCCGCGCAGTCTCCCAACACGGCGACGATGATCGTCGTCGTCGTCGATCAAGCAGACGCCGTCGTGAGGGACGCCAGGGTTTCGGTAGTGAATGCCGCGACCGGCGCCGCGCGCGAGACCGTCTCGGGCAGCGACGGCACGGCCACCATTCAGGCGCTGTCGCTGACGGGCACCTACACGGTCGGCGTGTCCAAGGAAGGGTTCGGCACCGAAGAGCGCAAGGACATCACGCTGCGCGCGGGTGAGACGGCGACGCTGAAGGTGAAGCTCCTCGTCGGCGCGCAGGAGGCGGAGGTCACCGTCTTCGGCACCACCGAAGGCGTCCGCTCGAGCCCGCAGATCGGGCTCCCGCTCGATAGCCCACAGATCGACGAGACGCCGATCCTCGGCCGCAAGGCGACGACGCTGCCGTTGCTCAATTCGGCGTTCCGGCAGGGCAAGGGCACGGGCGATCTCTTTGTGAATGCGACGTACTTCATCACCGGCGTGGGTTCGCGCCGCGCGACCACGTTCACACTCGACGGCGCGAACAACGATGAGGGGTGGGGACGCCAGACGGCGATTGCCACCGTGCCCATCGGCGCCATTCAGGAGATCACGATCCTCTCGAACGCGTTCTCTTCCGAATTCGGCTGGACCTCCGGCCCCGCGCTGAACATCGTCACCAAGTCCGGCACGAACAACCTTCACGGTGAAGGGCTCTTCATGGTGCGCCCCGGCGACTGGCAGGCGGAGACGTTTTCAACCAAGGGCTTCTGCCCGCCGTCCGTCGCGAGCTGCGTCACTCCGACGACCCTCCGGGCCATCAACCCGGTGGACATCCCGGACGCGCTCTCGCAGGTCTCCGGCTCAATCGGTGGCCCCGTCATCAAGGGCAAGACCTTCTTCTTCGCCACGGCCGACTACACGCGGCAGAACCGGACGACGTTCCTCTCGACCACGCTGCCCGCCTTCCTGTTGCCGCCGGACGGCCACCTCGACTACACGGGCCACTACCGCCAGTTTCTCTTCGACGGGCGGCTGGATCACAAGCTCACGGCGAACCAGAACCTGATGGTGCGATTCAACGTCGATCGGTTCTTCGACGATAACCCTCAGGACGCCGTCGGCGGCACGAACGCGCCGAGCGTGGCGCGCAGGTACTCGCGCCGCTCGGCGACGGTTCAGATCAACCACACGTCCGTGATCAGCCCGACCCTGCTCAACGAGGCGCGCGTCGCCTACCTGCACGGCGATCCCGTCACGCTCTGGGAGGCGCAGACCCTCTCGACCACCTACACGCGCGCCGGGGACGTGCCGTTCACCATCGGGCAGTCGCGCGCCTCCGACATCTTCAGCCACCAGGTGCAGTTCTCGGACACGCTGTCGTGGTCGCTCGGCAAACACTACCTCCGCCTCGGCGGGGGCGTGCTCCATCACACCTCGGGCGGCACGGGCAGCGAGCCCGGCACCGCGATCCTCGGCACGTTCACCTTTAGGAACACGACGACGGCGCCCTTCGATCAGTTGACGCTCGCCGACGTGCAGAACTACACCCAGCCGATCAATTTCGGGATCAGCAGCTACGAGCTGCCGCAGTGGCTCCTGACCGGGTTCGTGCAGGACGATTGGAAAGTGCGCCCCGATTTCACGCTGAACATGGGCTTGCGCTACGACCGGCAGACCCTGACCGACGCGACGAAGAACTTCGCGCCGCGCCTCGGCTTCGGCTGGAATCCGGGGGGCGACTCGCGCACCTCGATCCGCGGCGGCTACGGCATGTATTACACGCAGATTCGCTCCAACGCGGTCGCCAGCTACCTGGTCAACGGGCTGGACGGCTTGACGACCTATACCGCGACGCCGGGGCAGCCCGGCTTCCCGACCTGCCTGACGGGATCGTGCCTCCCTGTGAACGTCGACCCGAGGACGCTGGCGGCCAACCAGATTCCGGCGCGCGACATTGTGATCAGGGCGGGGCGCAGGGACTTCTACCGGACTCAGTTCGCGAAGTACGGGCTGGACTTCGACAAGCTGCCGAACTACCCCGACGAGTTGGTGAACCCGCGCAGCCAGGTGTTCTCCATCGGCGCGGAGCGCGAGGTGGTGAAGGGGTTATTCGTCGGCGGCGACTACGTTCATCAGCATTTGAGCAACATCGATCGCACGTTCGATTTGAACGCCCCCGCGCCCTTCGCCCGCACCGCGCCCGGCCAGGTGCGTCCGGTCGCCCGCCCGGCCAACTGCGTCGGCATCTTCACCGGCACATGTCTGCCTTTTGGCGGCTACGCCAACGAGACCCGGTCGATCCTGCCGGCCAACGGCGGCGTGCGCCAAGTCAACGTGTTGGCGAACCTGGGCGTCGCCGATTACGACGGGTTGCAGACGCAGCTCACCTACCGCGGCAACAGGAAGATGTACGCCTCCATCAGCTACACGCTCTCCAAGGCGACCAACACTACCGAGCCGGACGGTAACGGCATCGGCCCCAACGAGAGCAACATCTCGCAGCTCGGCGAGGTCGAACGCGGGCCGAGCGTGGTCGATCAGCGCCACCGCGCCGTCATCTCTTTCAGCTACCGATTCCCGTACAACTTCACGGCCGGCACCCTGACGCAGCTCGCGTCGGCGCGTCCGTTCAACGCCACCACAGGCGTCGACAACAACGGCGACGGCGCGAACAACGACCGCCCCGTCGTCAACGGCAGGATCATCTCCAAGTCGGCGTTCCGCGGCACCCCGACCTCCGACGTGGCGGTCTTCGTCGAGAATCGCATCAAGCTGTCGGAGCACACGGCGCTCCTGCTCAGGCTGGAGGGCTTCAACCTCTTCAATCACGGGAACTACCTCGGGCGCGGGCAGACGATCTACGGCGACGCGGTTACGCCGAGCCCGACCTTCGGTCAGCTCGTGGCGGTCGGCGCGGCCACCAATGCGCTCCCGGCGTTCGCCAACGTCGACCCGCCGCGGATGTTCCAGGTGCAGGCGCGGTTCATCTTCTGAGTGAATCCACCGGGGTGCGGGGAATGAAGAGCGCCGGGGCTCCTGGCGCTCTTCATTTATTCTCACGCCCGTGTGTGATAATTTTTGCGGGCACATGAACCCATTCCCGATGAAACGAATCCTACTCGTCGCCTTGCTTCCCGCCGCGCTCGTCTCGGCGGTAGGCTGTGGGCGCTTCTCCAATCCGGCCAACGACGCGAACGCAGAGCGCCTGGTGGTCATCTCGCAGACCTACAACGAGATCATCTGGGCGTTGGGCGCGCAGGAGCACGTCGTCGGGATCGATTTCTCCAGCACCTACCCGCCCGACGTGAAGAAGGTGCAGACGGTCGGGTATCACCGGGCGCTGAGCGCCGAAGGCATCCTTTCGCTGCGCCCGACCGCCATCATCCACGACAACAACATCGGCCCGCCGCAAGTCGTCGAGCAGTTGAAGGGCTTGAACATCCCGATGAAGACCTTCGCCGCGAAGAATGATTCGGTCGAAGGGACGAAAGCCCTCATCCGCGAGATGGGCGCATACTTCCACAGGGAAGCTCGGGCGGAAGAGTTGTGCCGCACGCTCGACGCCCAGATGGCGGCCTCGCTCGAACGGGTCAAGCAGTACGCGGATCGCCCGCGGGTCGCGGTCATCCACTTCGGGCGCGCGTCAAACGTCTATCTCATCGTCGGCAATGGCGCCGGAACTGGCGACGGCAGCGCGGCCAGCAGGATGATAGAATGGGCCGGCGGGGAGATGGCGATTAACTCGGAGAGGATGCAGCGGATGGCGTCGCCGGAGATCGTCGCGCAGGCGAACCCGGACGTGGTACTCGTCACCGACTTCGGCTTCGACCGCCTCGGAGGCTCCGTAGACGAGATCAAGGCGCTGCCGGGCGTCGCCACCTCCAACGCCGCCAAAAACAATCGCATCTACCGCATCGAAGAGCACGAGCTGATGTACTTCGGCCCGCGCTCCGGCGAGAACATAGAGAAAGTGGCCGCGGTCATTCATCAAAAGTGACGAAACAACGTGGGACCCGCGGAGCGCTGCTCTTCGCACTGACCTTCGCCACGCTCCTCGTGCTGGCCGCGTCTATCCGTTACGGGGCCATTGATTTTTCGATCCCCGCCATCGGGCGGGCGCTCGCCTCCCTTCTTCCCGGACAACCAGAGCCCACCCTCGACCAGCGCATTTTCCTGGAGCTGCGGATGCCGCGCGCCGTCCTCTGCCTGCTGGTCGGCGCCAGCCTCGGCGTCGGCGGCGCGCTGATGCAGGCGCTTTTCCGCAACCCCATCGTGGAGCCGGGGCTCGTCGGGACATCCAGCGGAGCCGCCTTCGGCTCGGCGCTCTTCTTCGTCCTCGGGGGCGTCCTCCACTTCGGCACGAGCCTCTGGAGCCTGCCCATCGCCGCGTGTCTCGGCGGCGTCGTCTCCACCTACCTCGTCTTCCTCCTCGCCCGCTCGCGCGAGGACGGGCGGGCCTCCATCGTGATGCTGCTGCTCACCGGGCTGGCTGTGAACGCACTCTTCATGAGCGCCATCGGGTTCCTCTCTTACATCGCGCGCGACCCGCAGGCCCGCTCGATCACGTTCTGGAGTCTGGGCACGCTTTCGGGCGCGAGCTGGCGCGCCGTCCAGATCGTCGCCGTCTCGACGATAGGGGGAACCGCCGTCGCGCTCCGCTACGCGAAGCAGCTCAACGCCTTGATGATCGGCGAAGAGGAGGCGACCTACCTCGGCGTCAACGTGAACCGGCTGAAGTGGATCATCCTCTCCGTCAACGTCGTGATCGTCGCCGTCGCGACGGCGTTCACCGGCGTGATCAGCTTCGTGGGGCTCGTCGTCCCGCACATCCTGCGGATGATGCGCGGGGCCGACAACCGATTTCTGATCGTCGGGAGCGCGCTCGCGGGCGCGACGCTGCTCAGCCTGGCAGACCTCATCGCCCGGCTCTCGCTGCGGCCCGCGGAGCTGCCCATCGGCATCGTCACCTCGGCGGTCGGCGTGCCCGTCTTCCTCTTACTGCTGCGGAGACGCCGGTACGTGTTCTGACGGCGCGGGTCGTGGCGGCGACGGTTCTCGCCGGGGTTATCAGTCAGACCAACATGCTGGAAGCCAGCGACATCACTTTTAGGGTCGGCGGCAGGGCGCTCATCTCCGACGTGTCGGTCTCGTTCGCGCCCGGCAGGCTCCACCTGATCATCGGCCCGAACGGCGCGGGCAAGTCGACCCTCATCAAGGTGCTGGCGCGGCTGCTGCGCCCCGATACCGGCAGGGTCGAGTACGAGGGGGCCGACGTACACGGCGCGAGCGATTCCGATCTCGCGAAGCGTCGCGCGGTGCTCTCGCAGGCCGTCGAAGTCGCGTTCCCGCTGAGCGTCCGCGAGGTCGTCATGATGGGCCGCTACCCGCACTTCGGAGTCCGCCCCGCACCCGCGGACGAGCGTGTCGCCGACGAACTCATGGAGTTCTTCGACGTGACGGAATTCACTGAGCGCAACTACCAGACTCTCAGCGGGGGCGAGCGCCAGCGCGTCAACTTCGCGCGCGTTCTCGCGCAACTGTGGCGCGACGACTCCGCCGCGCCCGCGGCTTCAGGCCCCGTCACGACGCGCCCGCCCTGCCGATACCTCTTCCTGGACGAGCCCCTCACCTTCCTCGACATCCGTCACCAGATCGAGTTCATGAAGAAGGTGCGCGGCTTCACCGACGCCCCCGACGTTGTCACGGTCGGGGTGGTTCACGATCTGAACTTGGCCGCCCGCTTCGCAGACCAGATCGTCCTGCTGAATGACGGGCGCGTCGTCGCGACCGGCGCCGCCGCCGAGGTGCTGACGGCCGAACGCATTCGGGAAGTGTTCGGCGTGGAGCCGACATTCGTCCCCGTCGGGCAATCCGGCTTCCATTTAGTTTTCGACTGAAAGCTGTTAAGGCGAGGAACTCACGACAGAGGACACACAGAGACTCATCTTTCTCTGTGCCCCCTCCGTGTCCTCCGTGTCCTCTGTGGTGAACTGTCTCTAGCGCGGTTAACTGAGCGCAGCGACGGCGTGTTCGAGGGCGTGGTAGAGGGTGCGCGAGGCGTCGGTCTGCGTGGCGAGCAGCAGGATGGAGACGAAGATCGTGAGGAAGCCGAGCGCGACGGAGCGGCGGGCGAGATTCCTCCCGCGCGGGTCGTAGTCGGTCGCGGGCGAGGAGGCGAGGGCGAGGAGGCGGTCGACGCGCTCGGCGACGTTCGCCTCGCCGTCCACCAGGAGCGCGACGCCCGGCATCGCCGCCAGCCCCGTGTCAGGCATCATCCGCGCGATCTTGACGAGGGCGGAGGCGAGCGAGATGGCCTGCGCGCGCCCGCCGGCCCGCGCCGCGAACTCGTCCGCCGCGCTCTCGGCTTCGGCCGACCACGCGCGTTCGAGTTGTCGCGACCACGGCGCGACGAGCAGCGCGTCGCGGCAGGCGCGCATCAGGGTGCGCTTCAGGTTGTCGCGCGCCGAGACGTGGCCCAGCTCGTGCGCGGCGGCCGCCGCGATCTCGTCCGCGCCGAGTTCGTCGAAGAGTCGGCTCGCGACGAACATCTTCGGCCTGAAGACGCCGACCACGGCGACGAGCGGGAGTTGGTGCTCGACGCGGAACGCCGGGACGCAGACGCCGCGCAAGGCTAGCGGCCGCGCGCGCCGCATCAACGCGCGCCTCACCCGGCGCGTCGCGGCGAAGGAGGCGGCGGCGCGCCACGCGGCGAGGGCGAGCCCGGCGGCGGCAAGTAAGGCGAGGGCGGCGAGCTTGAATCCGACTTCGTCTTCGGCCCCGGCGGGCTCGTGGATGAAGTAGGCGGGGGCGAGCAGCGTCGCGACCGAGACGAGCGCGAGCGCGGCGGGCGCGGCGCGCAGTGCGAAGAGGAGATCGGCGCGCGCGTAAGGGGTGAGCCGCGGCGCGAGCGTCCCGCGGACGATGCGCCAGACGAGCGCGGCGAGGAGCGAGCCGGCGGCGTTCGCCGCGAGGAACGCGGCGAGGACGACCATGATGCCGAGCAGGTAGTACATCCTCTCGTCAGCCCTTCCTCTTCAGCTCCCGGCGCTTCTCTCTGATCAACTGGTCGAGCTTGTCGAGCACCGCGCGGTCGCGCTCGCCGACGTGCTCGACGATGTAGGACAGGACGGGCTCGACGCCCTCGCCGTTCTGCCCCAACAGGTCTTCGAGCAAGTCCTCCTTGATGCCGCGCTCGAAGTCCTCGCGCGTGACGCGCGGCGCGTAGCGGAAGGCGCGCCCGTCCTTGCGACGCTCCAGGAGCCCTTTGCGGAAGAGGCGGTCGAGCGTCGTCATCAGCGTCGTGTAGGCCGTCGCCTCGTTGAACGCCTGATGCACGTCGCGCACGCTCGCCTCGCGGCGGCGCCACACGAACTCCATCACCTCGCGCTCCAGCGCGCCGAGCGGGGGCGCGACCACCTCGCTCGGGCGGCGGAAGCCGCGCAGTAAAAACTTCGGGACTGGCATGGCGTCAAGTTTTAATTCAAGCGCGCCGCGCTGTCAACGCCGAACGCGCCGCGACGATTACGAGCTCTGGTAGTAGCCGGAGGCGACGTTCTATGCTCCGAGTCCGAATCAGGCTGCGCGCGCGCGGGCAGAGGGAAGCGAGCGCGGGCGGGGGAGTTAAAAAAAGTTGCGCGAAGAAACGGCGTTCGCCCACAGCCCCGTCGCGTCGCCGCCGGGCGGGCTCACGGTTGCCATGAGTTTCGGTCAGTGGCTCAAGGAGGCGCGCAAGCGGCGCAGGCTCTCGCAGGAGGGGTTGGCGCGCGCGGCGGGCTGTACCGGCTCGTACATCTCTCTGCTGGAGCGCGCCGCGCCCGACAAGCGTTCGGGCGCGGCGCTTCGCCCTTCGGTCGAGGTGGTCGATGCCGTCGCCGCCGCGCTCGGCGTCACGCGGCGCGAGGCGCGTCTGGCCGCGGGCTACGTGCCGCCCGATGACGCGGGGATGTCCGCTAACGAGGTGCGACTGCTCGAATCCTACCGCGCACTGCCCGCCTCCGTGCGGTCGGTCGTCGACACGCAGATCGAGGCGCTGCGCGAACGCTACACCCGCGAGCCCTGACGACGCGAACGATTCCGCTCACCTGATCTTCCGGCTGATGAAAACTTAAAGCCACTAACAAGACCGAAGTAACTGTCGGGGCAGGGCTCGTCCCTGCCCGTCTTCCTCACCAGAGGCGCGAAGCTGAAAGCGGAA
>DATLMC010000144.1:0-80340 GCA_035537435.1 Pyrinomonadaceae bacterium
CGACGAGCTGGCGGGGGCGGACTGCGTCGTCATCGTGACCGACCACGGCGGGGTCGACTACGCGAGGGTGTGCGAGCTGGCGGGGCTGGTCGTCGACACGCGCAACGCGCTGGGCGGAGAGCTGCGCAGGCGCGCCCGCGCACGCATCATCCGGCTGTGATCCGTCAGCCGTCCGTGGTCAGTTGTCCGTAGTCAGTTGTTCTTAACACCGGCCCGGCCGGCGCGCCGCCCGAATAAATCATCGAACGACTGACGACTGACCACGGACAACTGACAGCCCTATGCTCAAAGTCATTAACGTCGTCGGGGCGAGACCGAATTTCATGAAGGTCGCGCCGATAGTCGATGCGATGCGCCGGCGCGAGCGCGAGTTCCTGCCCCTCGTCGTCCACACGGGGCAGCACTACGACGCGCGCATGTCCGACGCCTTCTTCCGCGACCTCGGACTCCCCGAACCGGACGTGCACCTCGGCGTCGGCTCGGGCTCGCACGCGCAGCAGACCGCCGCCGTCATGCAGCGCTTCGAGCCGGTCGTGCTCGAACACCGGCCCGACTGGGTCTTAGTCGTCGGCGACGTGAACTCGACCATCGCCTGCGCGCTCGTCTGCGCGAAGCTGCAAGTCAAGGTCGCGCACGTCGAGGCGGGCCTGCGCAGCCGCGACCGCGCGATGCCCGAAGAGATCAACCGCCTGCTCACCGATCAGATCGCCGACCTTCTGCTCACGCCCTCGCCCGACGCCGACGAAAACCTGCGCGCCGAGAACATCCCCGCGGAGCGGATACGCTTCGTCGGCAACGTCATGATCGACTCGCTCTACGCGCAGTTGGAGCGCGCGTCGCGCTCGACCGTCCGCGAAGACCTGGGGCTCAAGGGCGAGACTTACGCCGTCGTCACGCTCCACCGCCCCTCGAACGTCGACGACCGCGAGACGCTCGCGCGCATACTCCGCGCGCTCGAACGCGTGGGCGAGCGCCTGCCCGTCGTCTTCCCCATCCACCCGCGCACGCGCGCGCGCCTCGAAGAGTTCGGTCTCGCGCAGCGCGTCAGCGCCGCGAGCCCGCGCCTGCGCCTGACCGACCCGCTCGGCTACCTCGACTTCCTCCGCCTGATGAGCGGCGCGCGCCTCGTGCTGACGGACTCCGGCGGCTTGCAGGAGGAGACGACCGCGCTCAACATCCCGTGCCTGACGCTCAGGGAGAACACCGAGCGACCCGTCACCGTCACGATGGGTACGAACCGGGTCGTCGGCACGGACGAGGCGAAGATCGTCAGCGCCGCCGCCGAATCGCTCGACGTGCGCCGCGACAGCGTCCCGCCGCTCTGGGACGGCCAGGCCGCCGACCGCATCCTCAACGCCCTGCTCGACGCGACCGGGAGCGACCCGTCTCGTCGCGCGCCATGACCCCTTCTCGGACAGACGCCTTGCCGGGCGCGGCGACGGGCGGGGCGCGCGGCGCCCCCGCGGCCTGGCTCGAACGCGCGCTCCTCGGCTGCCTCTTCCTGTTCGCGGTCGCCGCGCCGCATTCAATCGCGGCGGCGCAGACGGCGTGGCTGCTGGGGACGCTGTTCTGGGTCGCGAGGTTTCTCTTCCGCCCGCGCCCGGCCGCCGACCGCACTCCCGTCGACTACGCGCTGCTCGCCTTCTTCATCCTGACTTTCGTCTCCGCGCTACTCTCCTACGAGCCCGACATCTCCATCGGGAAGCTGCGCGCGGCGAGCCTCTTCACCATCGTCTACGTCGTGGCCGAGAACGTCCGCACGCCTCGCGTGCTGCGCGCGCTCGCGCTCGCGCTCGTCGCGTCCTGCGTCGTCAACGTCGCCTACACGTTCGGGGTCTTCGCCGCCGGGCGCGGCGTGAGGGTCGGGTCGCTCGCGGCCGACAGCCCGCTCAGCGCCGCCGGCGTGCGCGAGGGCGACACGGTGCTCTCGGTCGACGGCGCGCGCGTCAGCGAGCCGGGGCAGATCGTCCGCGCTTTGGAAGCGCAGAACGCGGACGGCGCGGCGGCGCGCCTGCGGCTCTATCGCGTCGAGTCGTTCCCCGTCGTCGAAGTCGCGCGCGGGAGCCTGAGCGCGGGCGCGACGGCGGAGGCGCGCCTCGGGTTGCGCGAGTGGACGCGCGGGCGCGACGAACGCGCGAGCGGCTTTTACGGGCACTACACGACCTACGCCGAAGTCCTCCAACTGGTCGCGTCGCTCGCGCTGGGCCTGCTCGTGGCGCTGCGGCGCAGGGCGAGCGTCCGGGACGCGCTGCTCGCCGCGGCGGTCGCGGGGATGTGCGGCGCCCTGATCCTGACGGTGACGCGCGCCTCCTGGCTCGGCTTCCTGCTTTCGGCATTCACCATCGCCGCCGTCGGCGCGTCGCGTCGCACGCTCGTCGTCGTCGTCGCCATCGCGCTGCCGCTCGCCTTCGCGGCGCTCGTCACGCTGCAACAGAAGCGGCGTGTGGGCTTCATCGATCCGAAGGAGGGCTCGACCGCGTGGCGGCTGATGGTCTACCGCGAGAGCCTCGACCTGCTGGTGCGCGAGCCGCGGCACGTGCTGGTCGGCGTCGGCATGGACTCGCTCAAGCGGCACTACCGCGAGTGGGGGCTGTTCGACCGCGGGCGGCAGAACGTGAGTCACCTGCACTCGACGCCCTTGCAGATCGCCGTCGAGCGTGGCCTGCCCGCACTCTTCGCGTGGCTCGCCGTGCTCTTCGTCTACGCGCGCATGCTCTGGCGTCTGGCGCGTCGCGGGGGCCTCGAAAACTGGGTCGAGCGCGGGCTCGCGCTCGGCGCGCTCGGCGGGCTCGTCGGGTTCGTCGCGAGCGGGATGGTGCATTACAACTTCGGCGACTCCGAAGTGGTGATGATCTTCTACTTCCTGATGGGTCTCACGCTCGCCGCCGAGAGGATCAATCGCCCCGCCGCACCGGCGCGCGCGGGTTGAACGCCGCGCGCGAGGGCGAACGAAACGGCTAAGGCGTCGAATGATTCGGGTCGAGTGCGTCGCCGCCGCCCGCGCGCGGCTCGGTCTTCGCGCTCGCGGTAGCAGCCCGCGTCCAAGTTATGGCCTCCAGTCTCGCAAATAAGATCCGGCGCTTGCTGCGGGGCGAGATGACCCCGCGCGTCGCCCTGCTCGAAGCGGGAAGGCGCAGCCGACTCGCGTTCGCGCGCAGGCGCGAGCGGGCGATGCTCGCGAAAGGGGTGGGCGTCGCCGCGCCCGCGCGACTCGGCGACGCGTTCGCGCGGATGAGCGCGCCGGAGCTGCTCGAACATTTCCGGCGGGGCGGCGCGTCGAAATTCTTCGCGGGCTTCGACGAGGTCGCGGACGCGCCAGACCCCGCGGCGCTCGGGGCTCGTCTCGCCGGGGCGGACGAGACCGTCCGGCAGGCCGAAGAGATCACGCGCGGGCGCTGGTCGCTGCTCGGCTACGGCGCGTTCGACTTCGGGGAAGCGCCCGACTGGCTGCGCGATCCGGTCTCTGGCGTGCGCTGGGAGCGCCGGTATCACGCCGACGTGCCCACCATCCGCGGCGACGGCTCGGACATCCGCGTCGTCTGGGAACTCAACCGCCTCGCGCACCTCCTGACGCTCGCGCGCGCCTACGCCCTGACGCGGGAGGGGCGTTTCGCCGCCGCGTGCCTGCGCCACGTGCGCGACTGGCGCGCGCACAACCCCGTCGGCTTCGGCCCCAACTGGGCGTGCGCGATGGAGGTGGCCCTGCGCGCGATGAACCTGCTGGCGGCTTTCCGCCTGCTCTGTCGCGCGCCCGAACTCGGCGGGGCGGAACTCTCGATGATGCTCGCGACCTTCGACGAGCACGGCGCGCACGTCCGGCGCAATCTGGAGTTCTCCTACCTGATGACGAGCAACCACTACCTCTCGGACGTGGTCGGGCTCTTCTGGCTCGGCGCGTGTCTGCCGGAACTGCGCGAGGCGCGCGCGTGGCGCGAGTTCGGCCTGCGCGAGGCGCTCGGCGAGATGGACAAGCAAGTGCTCGACGACGGCGCGGACGCCGAAGCCTCGACCGGCTACCACCGCTTCGTCACGGAACTCTTCCTCTACTCCTTCCTGCTCGCGCGCGCGAACGGGATCGAGATCGGAGATCGTTACCGGCGACGCCTGCGCGCGATGCTCGCATACTCGCGCGCCGTCCTGCGCCCCGCCGGGCGCGCGCCGCTCGTCGGCGACGCGGACAGCGGCCAGGTGATGCCGGTCAGGGGGCGCGCGGCGGACGAACACGCGCACCTGCTCGCGCTCGGCGCCGTTCTGTTCGACGAGCCGCTATGGAAGGTCGAGCGCGAGGCTCCCGCAGAGGTCTTCTGGCTGCTCGGCGGCGCGGGCGCGAGAAAGTATGAAGAGATCGCGGCAGACTCTCTCTCTCCTCACTCGCAAGCCTTCGAGCGCGCGGGCTCGTTTGTCCTGCGGGAGGGCGATCTCTACCTGCTCCTGTCGGCGAGCGGGGCGGGGCTCGGCGGGCGCGGCTCGCACGCTCATAACGACGCGCTGAGCATCGAGGTCTCCGCCTGCGGCGCGTCGTTCATCCGCGACCCCGGCTCCTACGTCTACACTTCAGACTTGCGCGCGCGCCACCTCTTCCGCTCAACCGCTTACCACTCGACCGTCGAGATTGACGGCGCGGAGCAGAGCACGATCCGCGAGGAGCTGCCGTTCAACATCGGCGACGAGGCGCGCCCCCGCCACCTCCGCTGGGAGAGCGACGGCGGGCGCGACCTCGTCGTCGCCGAGCACGGCGGCTACGCGCGCCTGCGCGCGGGCGCGATCACGCACCGCCGCGCCGTCGTCTTCGACAGGCGCGCGCGCCTGTGGCTCGTCGAGGACTCCTTCCGGGGAGCGGGCGAGCACGAGTTTCGTTTCTTCTTCCACCTCGCGCCCGGCGCGGAGGCGCGCGTGGCTGACGGGTCGGCGGAGGTCTGCGATAGAATCAGCGGCGCGCGGCTCTTCATCGTTTCGACAGACGCGCCGCAGGTGAGCCCGACGCTTGAGCCGCGCTGGAGCTCGACCGACTACGGCGCGAGGGAGAAGTCCGAAACCGTCTGCTGGACTCTGCGCGCCGCCGCGCCGTTCAGGGCGCGCTGGGCGCTCGTCCCCGTCCGCGCGGGCGAGTCTGACGAGGAGCGACTGAGTTTGATCGAACGCTCGACGCGCGGGGGCGTGGCCGGTTGAGTCATCAGGGTTTTAGAGCGTCTAACAAGACTCGACGGGCGGGGGATTATTTGTAGGGGCAGGGCTCGTCCCTGCCCGCGTCGCGGCGTCATGCACGACCGACATCTTTAGGGCACGGCGGGCAGGGACGAGCCCTGCCCTACAGTTGTCCCGGTTTTGTTAGTGGCTCTTAACCCCTGACATCTATTTATGTGCGGCATCTGCGGAATCTGGGAGTACGGCGCGGCCGAGGGGCGGGTCGAGCTTTCGCTCGTCGAGCGGATGCGCGACGTGATGGAGCACCGCGGCCCCGACGACGCGGGCGCGCGACTCTTCGACGCGGGCCGGCTGGGGCTCGGCCACCGGCGACTGTCAATCGTCGATCTCTCCCCGGCGGGCCACAACCCGATGCGCGGCTGCGCCGGCCGCGACGTGTGGACGGTCTTCAACGGCGAGATCTACAACCACGCCGAGCTGCGCGCAGACCTCGAACGGCGCGGTCACGCCTACCGCTCGCGCACCGACACCGAGACCATCCTGCACCTCTACGAGGAGCACGGTCTCGACTTCGTGCAAGAGATCGAGGGCGACTACGCCATCGCCATGTGGGACGGCCGGGAGGAGCGGCTCGTCCTCGTGCGCGACCGCGTCGGCGTCAAGCCGCTCTACTTCTACCAGGGCGGCGGCCGCCTCGTCTTCGGCTCCGAGATCAAGGCCATCCTCGCGCACCCTTCCGTCACCGCCGAAGTTGACGAGGAAGCGCTCTACCACTACCTCACCTTCTTGACGACGCCCGCGCCGAACACACTCTTCCGCGGCATACGGAAACTCCCGGCGGGGCACATGCTCGTCGTGGGCCGCGACGGCGCGGCGCGCGTCACGCAGTACTGGGACGCGCTGCCGCCGGCCGCCGCGACGAACGGCAGAGTAAGTGACGCGGAGCAGAAGGCGGAGCTCATGCGCCTGCTGCGCGCCTCGATCAAGAAGAGGATGATGGCGGACGTGCCGTTCGGCGTCTTCCTCTCCGGCGGCGTTGACTCGTCGGCGAACGTCGCGCTGATGTCGGAGCAGACATCACAGCCGGTGCGCACCTTTACCGTCGGCTTCCGCGATCACGAGGAGTTGAACGAGCTGGAGTCGGCGCGCGAGATCGCGCGCCGGTTCTCGACCGACCACCACGAGGTGCTGATCGGCGAGGAGGAGATGCGCCGGTTCCTCCCCGACCTCGTCTTCCACCAGGACGAGCCGATCGCCGATCCCGTCTGCGTGCCGCTCTACTACGTCTCGCGCCTCGCGCGCGAGTCGGGCACGGTCGTCGTGCAGGTGGGCGAGGGCTCGGACGAGATCTTCGGGGGCTACGCCTGGATGGGGAAGTACCTGCGCATCCAGCGGCGCTTCTGGCGGCACGCCGAGCGCGTGCCGCGCGGCGCGCGGCGCGCGGCGGCGGCCGTCGCCGGCCCGCTGCTGGAGCGTGCCACGAGCAAGCGCGCGGCAATCGATCTCGTGCGCCGGCTCGGCGCGGACGAGTCGCTCTTCTGGGGCGGCACGGTCGTCTACGACGAGACGCTCAAGCCGCGCGTCCTCTCGCCGCGGATGCGCGCCCTCCTCGCCGGCGTCTCCTCCTACGACGTGGTGCGGCGTTACCAGGAGCACGTCGCCGCGGCGCGCCCCGACTCGGACTTTCTCGCGCGCATGACTTACCTCGAACTGAAGCTGCGCCTGCCGGAGCTGCTGCTGATGCGCGTCGACAAGATCACGATGGCGACCTCGGTCGAGGCGCGCGTCCCGTTCCTCGATCACCGGCTCGTCGAGTACGCTCTCTCGCTCCCGCCCGCGTCGAAGATCGACGGCGCGAGCGGCAAGCACATCCTCAAGCGCGCGCTCGAAGAGGTGCTGCCGCGCGACGTGCTCTACCGCCCGAAGCGCGGCTTCGGCGCGCCGATCCGCGAGTGGTTCCGGGGCGGCGCGCGCGATCTCGTCGAGGGGCACTTGATGAACTCGCCGATGCGACGGCGCGACTTCTTCGATTACGCCTTCGTCGCGCGCCTCGCCGAAGAGCACCAGCGCGGCGCGCACGACTGGAGCTTTCATCTGTGGGCGCTGCTGAACCTGAGCCTGTGGTACGAGCGCTGGATCGAGCGCAGCCACGGATAGCGAGCAAGTGAACGACCACGCGCTAACGCCAGCCGCGGCCGCCGGGGCGACGAGCCCCGCCGCGCCCGCCCCCGCGCCCGCCGCGCCGCGCAACTTCTCCCTGCAAGTCGCGGGCACGCTCGCGGCGCGCGTGCTGATGGCGGCGAACAGCATCCTGACGGGCGTCGTCGTCGCGCGCTGGCTCGGCGCGGAGGGGTTGGGCTCTCTCGCCGTGCTGAACGTGACGCTCGCCTACGCGGTGCAGATCGGAAGCCTCGGGCTCGCCTCGGCCAACACCTACTTCGTCGCGCGGGATCGCAGCCGCCTCGCCCCCGCGGCGGCGAACGCGCTCGCCTTCGGCGTCTTCGGCGGCCTCGCGCTCGCGCTCCTCACCGTCGCGCTCTCCGTTCGCGCGCCGCAGTTGTTCGAGGGCATCGCGTCGCGCGTGGTCGGCGTCGCCGCCCTGGCGATCCCGTTCCAGCTCGTCACGCTGCTCGGCTTGAACATCTTCCTCGCCGTCGGGCTCGTCAAACGCTTCAACCTGCTCGACGCCCTCGCCCAGAGTCTGCTCCCGCTGAACGCCGTCGTCGCGCTCGTCGCGCTCGGCAGGAGCCTCCCGACGCTCATCGCCCTGAACACGGCGGCGAGCGTCGTCGTGTGCGCCGTCGTCGTGTGGCTCGTCGCGCGGCTCGTCGCCGCGGGCGGCGCGGCGTCGCGCCCGCGCCGCGTCGACCCCGCGCTGTTCGCCGAGATGATGCGCTACGGGCTCAAGGTTCACGCGCAGACGGTCGCGAGCCTGCTGCTGTTCCGTGTCGATCTGCTCGTCGTGAAATACTTCCGCGGCGCGGGCGAGGCGGGCGTCTACTCGGTCGCCTCGCAGGTGGCGCTGATGCTGATGCTCCTGCCCGGCGTCATCTCGACGCTGCTCTTCCCGCGCATCGCCGCCGCGGGCGACGACCGGGGCGCGCTCGCCTGCCGCGTCACGCGCCACGCGGCGTTCGTCATGCTCCTGATCTGTCTCGCGGCCGTGCCCGCCGTGTTCGCCCTGCCGCTCCTCTACGGCGAGCCTTTCGCGGACGCGACGGAGCAGTCTCTGATCCTGCTGCCGGGCGTCTTCCTCGTCAGCGTCGGCGGAGTCCTCGCGCAGCACTTCAGCGGCACGGGGCTGCCCGTGGCGCTCCCGCTCTTCTGGGCGGGGGCGCTCTGCCTGAACGCGGCGCTCAACTTCGCGCTCGTGCCCGCACTCGGCGCGCGCGGCGCGGCCCTGTCGTCTTCCGTCAGCTACGCGCTCGTCTTCGCGCTCATCGCGCTCTACTTCCGCGCGCGCACGGGCAACTCGCTGCGCACCGCGTTCCTGCTGCGCGGCTCGGAGCTGCGCGGCTTGTTGAGCCTCAGACGTTTCGGAAACTTTACCCGGTGATGACCAGGTGAGAATCGTCCTGCTCGCGCTCGACGGGGAGCCCGAACGCGCCGCGTCGTCGCTGCGCGCGCTCCACCCGCGCGCGGAGATCAAAATCCTGACGCGCGCCGAGGTCAGCCGCGGTAACTTGTTCGCGCGGCTGCGGGCTCTGCGCGCGCACGCGCCCGACGCGTTCGCCGTCTCCACCGAGCGGCTCGTCTGGCAGCAGGGGCAGAACGCGCTGCTACTCTTCGGCGCGCTGGCGGGCGCGCGCCGCGTGATCCTGCTCGACAGGGGCGGCGCGTCGCGCGCGGAGCAGAGCTTGAAGGTTCTCTCCCTCGCCCCCTTCCGGTTCGCGCGCGAGTCGTGGGCGAGCGCCGGGGCGGGGTGGCGCGCGCGGCGCGAGCTGGCGAGACTTGAGCGCGCCGTCGCGGGCGGGGCGTTCCCGGCGCGGGCGGCGCGCGCGCGAGACACGAGCGCGGAAGGCGCGCGCGGCGCATCGGGCGCGACGCGCATCACGTACCTGCGCGCGACGCCCGCGGCGGGCACGCAGGCGGGCGGCGCGACCAGTCACATCAACGGCTTCATCGGCGGCGCGCTCGAACTGGGCGCGCGCGTCCGCGTCATCAGCAACGATCCAATAGCCGGTCTTGACGCAGACGGGGTCGAGTTGAAAATCATCGACCCGCAGCCCTTCGGGCTGACGCGCCCGCTGTTCGACCTGCGCAACGCGCTGCTCTTCGCCGCGCGCGCCTGCCGCGAGATCGAGAGCGACCCGCCCGACCTCATCTACCAGCGTTACAGCCGGTTCAACTGGGCGGGCGTCGAGGCGAGCCTCCGCACCGGCAGGCCACTCTTCCTCGAATACAACGGCTCGGAGGTGTGGATGGGGCGGCACTGGGATCGCGCGGGACTCTTCTCCCTGCTCGAACGTGCGGAGCGTCTGAACCTCGCCGCGGCGTCGCGCGTCTTCGTCGTCGCGGACGTGGAGCGGCGCAACCTCGAACGCGCCGGCGTGCCCGCCGACAAGATCGTGGTCAACCCGAACGGCGTCGACGTGCGCCGCTTCCGCCCCGGTGTCGGGGGGCGCGAGGCGCGCGCGCGCCTGGGGGTCGGCGCGGACGAGACGCTCGTCGGGTTCGTCGGCACGTTCGGCCCGTGGCACGGCGCGACGGTGCTGGCGCGGGCCTTCAACCTCATCCCGCGGGAAGACGGCGTGCGCCTGCTCCTCGTCGGCACGGGCAGCCTGCACGAAAGCGTCGAAGATGTTTTGCGCGAGGGCGGCGCGCTCGGCCGCGCCCACTTCGCGGGCGCGGTCGCGCACGAAGAAGTCCCCGCGCTGCTCGACGCCTGCGACGTGCTCGCCTCGCCGCACGTCCCGCCCGAAGACGGGAGCGAGTTCTTCGGCTCGCCGACGAAGCTCTTCGAGTACATGGCGGCGGGCAAGGCCATCGTCGCGAGCCGCCTGGGGCAGATCGCGGAGGTGCTGACCGACGAAGAGACGGCGCTGCTGGTCGAGCCGGGCGACGCGCGCGCTCTCGCCGACGCGCTGCTGCGACTCTCACGCGCGCGCGAATTGCGCGCGCGGCTCGGCGCGGCGGCGCGCGAGGTCGGCGTCGAGCGCCACACGTGGACGCGCAACGCCGGGCGCGTCCTCGACGCTTACCGCGCGCTCGGCGGGTGAAGGGTTCAATCTCTTCCCGCAACCTCTTCCCGGATGCGCCGGTCGCCAGTCCGTGCCGATAATTTTACGGGCGCGCGCACGGCCGGGGCGCGGCTTGGGTTTGCGTAGGCTTTAAGCTATGTTTTGAAACTTGCGGTGACAGGGGCCGAGCGCGGCGGGTGATCGCTCTCGCGCCGCGCCCGGCTACTCTTCAAGCTCGCATGGAAAGTTCCGAACGGCGGATAGAGATCGACGGGCTGATCGCCTCGGGCGAGGGGGGATCGGCCGCGCTCCGCCTCGCGGAGTTGTGGCGTCGGGAGATGAGCCCGGCCGCCGCGGCGTTCGTCGTCTCCACATACGAGAGTTTGCGCGGGCGCGTCCCGCTGCTGCCGTACCGCCTGGCGATCCTGCGCTCGTTCACGGTCGAGCCGCTCGTGCCGATGCTGCGCGCCGCCTGCTTCTGCGCCGGGATCGACTTGGCCGTCCACGTCGGGGGCTTCAACGCGCAGGCCCAGGAGATACTCGACCCCGACGGCGGCCTCTACCGGTTCGGCGCGGACGCCGTCATCCTCGCCGTGCAGACGCGCGACATCGCGCCCGATCTCTGGCAAGGCTTCGCCGATCTGACGGCGGAAGAGAGGGCCGCCGCCGCCCGCCGCGTCGCCGAAGAGTTCGGCGGCATCGCGCGCGCGTTCCGCGAGCGCAGCCGGGCTCACCTCATCGTCCACGCGCTCGAAGAACCTTACCTTCCGAGTCAGGGGATTCTAGACGTGCAGGCCGAGGGCGGGCAGGCGGAATCGATCAGGGGCGTCAACGAAGAGTTGCGCCGGACGGCGGCGGCGCACGGCGGCGTCTACGTCCTCGACTACGACGCGCTCGTCGCGCGGCACGGGCGCGACCGCTGGCACGACGAGCGGAAGTGGCTCGCGGCGCGAATGCCGCTGGCGTCCGTCAGCATGAGCCACATGATCGCCGAGTGGATGCGGTTCCTTCACCCGCTGACGGGCAAGATCGCGAAGGCGCTCGCGGTCGATCTCGACAACACGCTGTGGGGCGGCGTCATCGGCGAAGACGGCATGGCGGGGATCCGGCTCGGCGCGGAGCACCCCGGCGCGCACTACCAGGCCGTGCAGCGCGCGCTGCTCGACCTCCGCAGCCGCGGCATCCTCCTCTGCGTGTGCAGCAAGAATAATCCCGCGGAGGCCCTCGAAGCGCTGGAGCGGCATCCGGGGATGCTGCTCAACCCGCGCCACTTCGCCGCCCTGCGCGTCAACTGGAACGACAAGGCGCGGAGCCTGCGCGAGCTGGCGGAAGAACTCAACGTCGGGCTCGACTCGCTCGCCTTCCTCGACGACAACCCCGCGGAGCGCGAGTCCGTGCGCGCGCAACTGCCCGA
The DNA here is from genome assembly GCA_035537435.1 of Pyrinomonadaceae bacterium. Lineage (GTDB taxonomy): Bacteria > Acidobacteriota > Blastocatellia > Pyrinomonadales > Pyrinomonadaceae > JAIVGV01. Next base: position 11,740 of record DATLMC010000144.1, read on the forward strand.
AGTGACGGTCGTCGAGCTGCCGGACGACGCGGCGCGGTTCGCGCAGGCCTTGCGCGACTGCCCGGTGTTCGAGCGCCTGGGCCTCTCGGCCGAAGACCGCGAGCGCGGCGCTTACTACGCGGCGCAGCGCGAGCGCGCGGACTTCGAGCACGCCTTCTCCTCGCGCGAGGATTTCTACCGGCGGCTCCGTCAGGAGGTCGAGATCGCGCCGGCCACGCCCGCGACGCTCGGGCGCGTCGCGCAGTTGACGCAGAAGACGAACCAATTCAACCTGACGACGCGCCGCTACACGGAGCAGCAGCTCGCGGAGTTGTGCGCGCGGCCTGACTGGCAAGTCCTCGGCATGAGCGTGCGCGACCGCTTCGGCGATAGCGGCCTGGTTGGCGTCGCCGTCGTCCGCCACGGCGGGGAGGCGTCGGAGGTCGACGCGTTTCTGCTGAGCTGCCGCGTCATCGGCCGCACGGTCGAGACGGCGCTGCTGGCGCGCGTCGTGAACGAGTCGCGGGCGCGTGGGGCGCTACGCCTGCGAGGGTGGTTCCTGCCCACCGCGAAGAACGCGCCGGCGAAAGACTTCTACGCCGACCACGGCTTCTCGCAAGTCGACGAGGACGAGCGCGGCTCGCTCTGGTCGCTGGACGTCGCGCGGGCGGGCGTCAACGTCCCAGACTGGATCGGCGTGGTCGCCGCCGGAGGGGAGGGAAGCTGATGTCGCCGACCTACGAGCGGGTGCGCCGGATCGCGGCCGACATCCTGCAAGTCCCGCCGTCGCGGATCACGCCCCGGTCTTCCCCGAAGGAGATCGAGACCTGGGACTCTCTGCAACAACTCAATCTCGTCCTCGCGCTGGAGCAGGAGTTCGACGTGCAGTTCGACCCGGAAGAGATGGAGGCGATGACGAGCGTCAGCGAGATCGTGAATCTGCTGGAAGGGAAACTCGGCGGCTGAGCTGACGATGGTAAAGAGTCGTCGCCGCGAGTGGCGGAGGCGGGGGATGCGAGCCGCCGCCCGAAAGGATCAGAGGTTGAGCTTCAGTGGCTTGAAGAGAGTGCTGCCCGCCGGCGCCGCCGCGCTGTTGAGCCGGACGAAGAAGAAGATCAAGAAGGCGCGGATCAACTCGCTGCCCGCGCTCTCCGAGTCGGACTTCACGGACATCCTCGTCAACAGATTGGGCGTCTCAAGCGGCGACACCGTCTTCATCCACAGCTCCGTCGATCACCTCCACCTCGCCTTCTCCTACGGCCGCATACTCTCGCTCGTGCGGGGCGTCATCGGGGACGGCGGCACGATGCTGTTGCCGACCTACCCCGGCCTCCCGTCCTACGAGTTCCTCGCGCGCGGGGAGGTCTTCGACATCAGAAGGATGCCCTCCTACATGGGGCTCCTCACGGAGTACGCGCGGCGTCAGCGCGAGGCCGTCAGGAGCCTGCACCCGACCAAGTCCGTCTGCGCCATCGGGGGCCGGGCGCGCGAGTTGACCGCCACGCACCGCCTGTCGCCCTACCCGTTCGACGCGTGCAGCCCCTACCACAAGCTCATCGAGCACGGCGGCAAGATCATCGGCGTCGGCGTCTCGACCGAGCACCTCTCCTTCGTCCACTGCGCCGAAGACGCGCTCGGAGAAAAATTCCCCGTCCGCACCTACCACGAACGACTCTTCGCCGCCCGCTGCGTCGATTACGCGGGCGACGAGGTGGTGGTCGAGACCTACGCCCACGACATGCGGAAGATGGGCCACGACATCCCGCGCTACGTGCGCGCGCACGTCTCGGCCGAGGCGTGCCGCGATCTCAGGATCGGCGGGATGAAATTCTACCGGGCCGACGCCGCGAGGTTGTTCGACGAGATGGTGCGGCTCGCGCGAGAGGGGATCACGATCTACCCGCGCTCGGCTTACGAAAAACCAGATAGGTGAGGCTCGCCGGCTCGCGGCGGGGTTTGCGAACACTGTCACGCGCGACCCGGCACGGTCATTCCACGCCCCGCGGGCGAGCGGCGCTGTCGTCAGCCGCGAGCACCGCGCGGCACTTGCGCAGGAAGTCTTCGCCGTCGCGCGTGGCGAAGAGCGTCGCGCCGGGCGGCCTCTCGGCCGCGTCGCTGGCGACGACGGGGCAGCCGAAGTGGAGCGCCTCGGCGACGCTCAGGGCGTAGCCGTCCGAGAGCGTGGGGCGCACCATCAGGTCTGCCCGCTTGAAGAGCGGCCACAGCTCTCTCTGCCCCGTCATGAAATGGACGTTTCGTCCGAGCCCGCGGGCGGACACTTCGCCGCCGATGCGCTCGAAGTAAGACGGCTCCCCGACATCGGCCAGCGCGAACAGCAGCCCGACGTTCGGGTAAGTCTCTTTCAGCCCGGCGACCAGGCGCACGCACATGTCCAGCCCGTAGAGATCGACGCCGTCGCGCAGGACGACGCGGAAGGCGTTGGCGACGACGAGCGGGCGGCTGTCGCGGACGAATCCGAGCACGTCGGCCGGGTAGGTCGCGATGATGGACTCCTCCTCTTCCGGGGGCGGCGGCAGGAACGCGTGACGGACGCGCGTGTGTGCGGGCAGCTCGACGCCGTGCGCGAGGTAGTAGTCTTTGATGTGCGGGGCGACCAGGACGAGTTCGCGGCAGCGGCGCAGGAACAGTTCGTAGAGGCCGCGCCGCAGGGGGTTCCACTCTTCGAGCACGCGCCAGTTGTGATCCCACACCTCGGTCCTGCCCGCCCGCCCGCGCGCGAGCAGCAGCATCATCATGTGAAAGGATGGGAAGTTGAGGCTGATGAGATCGTAGCGCCGCCCGGTCGCGCGGTACAGTTCGAGGTAGAGTTCGCGCTTCGCGAAGCGCGCCGGGTCGATCACGTCGACCGCGTGGCCCGCGCCCTCCAGCTCGTGCCTGTAGCGCTTGACGAAGACGCCGACGCCGCCGAGCGGGGGCGGGTAAGAGCCGATCAGAAGAACCTTCACGGTGAAACATCTACCACAGGTCGCGCGCCGCGAGGGAGCGGCTAGACGCCACGGCTTTGATGCGCCTCGGCGGATTCATGTAGAATGCGGCTTCTTCATAAAGGAGTGAGCATGTCGGATCGGGAAAGACTCGAACGGGCGATCTACGCCGCGGTCGACGAACTCAACGGGCAACTGCCCAAAGGCGTGCGCGTCGAGCCGGTGCCGGACGCGCCCCTCTACGGCAAGGGCGGGAAGCTCGAATCCATCGACCTCGTCGGCTTCATCATCGAGGTCGAGGAGAAGGTCAAGGAGGAGTTCGGCGTCTCGATCACCATCGCCGACGAGCGCGCCGTGTCGGAGCAGAACAGCCCGTTCCTGACGGTGGGCACGCTCACCGAGTACGTCGCCGGCCTGCTGAAGGAAAATGGAGTCAGCCTCAACTGAGAGCCCCGTCCTCCTCGTCACCGGCGCGCGCAAAGGCATCGGCGAGTTCCTCGCGGGGCACTACCTCGAACGCGGCTACCGCGTCGTCGGGTGCAGCCGCCAGCCGGCCGCCAGAGAGGGTGAAGGCTACCGCCACTTCTGCCTCGACGTGGCGGACGAGACGGCGGTCAGGCGCATGTTCGCCGCCGTCGCGGACGACTACGGGCGGCTCGACGTGCTCATCAACAACGCCGGCCTCGCCTCGATGAACCACCTGCTGCTGACCCCCGCGAAGAAAGTCAGAGACATCTTCGAGACGAACTTCACCGGCACCTTCCTGATGTGCCGCGAGGCGGCGCGCCTGATGCGCAAGAGGCGCTTCGGCCGCGTCGTCAACATGGCGTCCGTCGCCGCGCCGCTGAAACTCGAAGGCGAAGCCGTCTACGCGGCGTCCAAAGCCGCCGTCGTCAGCTTCACGCAGATCGCGGCGCGCGAGCTGGCCGACTTCGGCATCACCGTGAACGCCGTGGGGCCGACGCCCGTCGCGACCGATCTCATCAAGGGGGTGCCGCGCGAGAAGCTCGACGCACTGGTCGCGCGGCAGGCCATCAGGCGGCTCGGCGAGTTCCGCGACGTGGCGAACGTCATAGACTTCTTCATCCGGCCGGAGAGCGATTTCGTGACGGGGCAGGTCGTCTACCTGGGTGGCGTCTGATGTTCGTCGACTTCATGCTCGGCGTCTGGGAAGAGAACCGCGGCCGTGACGCCATCGTCTGGCGGGGGCAGTCGTACAGTTACGGGTGGCTGCTCGACAGATTCTCGGAGTGGCGGGAGAGCCTCGCCGCCGAAGGCGCGGAGCCCGGCGCGGTGGTCGTCCTCGAAGCAGACTTCTCGCCCAACTCCGTCGCCCTCTTCCTCGCGCTCGCCGAGCGCGGCTGCGTCCTCGTCCCGCTGACCGAGTCCGTCGGGCGGAAGAAGTCCGAGTTCATCCGCACGGCCCAGGGCGAAGTCTCATTCGAGATCGACGCGGACGACCGCGTGCGAGTCGGCCGCCTGCCGCACACCGCTTCGCACCCGCTCTACGACGAGTTGCGCCGCAGGGGGCATCCCGGCCTCGTGCTCTTCTCTTCGGGCTCGACCGGCGAGAGCAAGGCCGCCGTACACGATCTCGTCCCGCTGCTGGAGAAGTTCCGGGCGCGCCGCCAGAGCCTCAGGACGATCTCGTTCCTGCTCTACGATCACATCGGCGGCGTCAACACGATGCTCCACACGCTCGCCAACGGCGGCTGCCTCGTGACGGTGGCGGAACGAACGCCCGACGGCGTCCTGGGCGCGGTCGAGAAGTTCGGCGTGGAGCTGCTCCCGACCTCGCCCACCTTCCTCAACCTGGTGCTGCTCGGCGAGGCTTACAAGCGGCACGACCTGAGTTCGCTCCAGACGATCACCTACGGGACGGAGCCGATGCCGGCGCACACGCTGAAGCGCTGCCGCGAGCTGTTCCCTTCGGTCAGGCTGCAACAGACCTACGGGCTCTCGGAGCTGGGCATCCTCCGCTCGAAGTCGAAAGACTCTGATTCGCTCTGGGTCAAGATCGGCGGCGAGGGCTTCGAGACGCGCGTCGTCGAAGGCGTCTTACAGATCAAGGCGCGCTCGGCGATGCTCGGCTACCTGAACGCGCCGAGCCCTTTCACGGAGGACGGCTGGTTCAACACGGGCGACGCCGTCGAGGCGGACGGCGAGTACCTGCGGATACTCGGTCGCAAGTCCGAGATCATCAACGTCGGCGGCGAGAAGGTCTACCCGGCCGAGGTCGAGAGCGTGATTCAGGAGCTGGCGGCGGTCGCCGAGGTCACCGTCTACGGCGAGCGAAACCCCATCACGGGCAGCATCGTCTGCGCCGACATCACGCCCGCCTCCGCGCTCGACGAGGCGGGCACAAAGCGTTTAGTCGCGGACGTGAAGCGGCACTGCCGCGGCAGGCTGCGCGGCTACCAGGCGCCGCTCAGGGTGAACGTCGTCGGCGCGACGCAGCACACCGGGCGTTTCAAGAAAGTCAGAAGATGAGCGTCGCGCGGATCGCCAGAAAGATTCTCCCCGCGGGCGTGACCACGCCCCTCGTCCGCGCTGTCAAGAGGCTGCGCCGCGCGCGCGTCGCCAGGCTGCCGCTCCTGTCGGAAGAGGATTTCACGCGCGTGCTGGCCGACGAGTTGGGGCTCTCGACCGGGGACACGGTTTACGTCCACAGCGCGGTCGATCAGCTCAACCTCGGCTTCCCCTTCTACCGCATCCTGCCGCTCGTCCGGCGCGTCGTCGGCGAGCGGGGCACCGTGCTCTTCCCGACCTACCCGAACCGCGGCTCCGTGTCGTCGTACGAATACCTGCTCGCCGGCAACGTCTTCGACGTGAGGCGCACCCCGTCCTACACGGGGCTGCTGACGGAGTTCGCGCGCCGGCAGCGTGACGCCGTGAGGAGCCTGCACCCGACGAAGTCGGTCTGCGCCCTGGGCCGGCTGGCGCGCGAGCTGACGGGCGAGCACCACCTCTCGCCCTACCCTTACGACTCGTCGAGCCCCTACTACAAGCTCGTCGGGTGCGGGGCGAAGATCGTCGGGCTCGGCGTCTGGACGCAGTACCTCTCGTTCGCCTACGTCATCGACGACGCGCTGAAGCGGGACGCGCCCGTCGAGACTTACTACCCGCACGCCTTCGCCGCCCGCTGCGTCAACTACGAGGGCGACGAGGTGACGGTCGAGACCTACGCCCACGACATGCGGAAGGTCGTTCACGACATCCCGCGCTACGTGCGCGAGCACGTCCCGGCGGACGTGTGCCGCGACCTCACGGTCGGGGGGATGAAGTTCTTCCGCGCCGACGCCGCGCCGCTCTTCGAGGTGATGCTGCGGCTGGCGAAGCAGGGCGTCACCGTCTACCCGCGCCGCCTCTACTCGAAAAAGTTCATCGACCCGGCACACGACTAGCGCCGCGCGCGGCGTCAGCCGGCCGCCGCCGTCCTGACCGGAAAGTCGCCCGCGCGCAGTTTGGCGGCGATGTCGGAGAGGGTCACGAACTCGATGTCGTCCGCCGCCGCGGCCTCGGCGAGGAAGCGCTCGATGGGCGCGAAGTCCGTGATGTATTTCGAGTGGTTGGTGAGGATCACGGGTGCCTCTTCGAGCCCGCTCTGTCGCGCCCGCCGCCGCATCGCCCCCATCATCTCGCGTAGGGAAGGGTAGTCGAGCGCGCCCACGTCGGCGGTCTCGTGCCTCCCGACGAGGCACGGCCTGAGCGCCTTCTCGTAGACGCGCGCGAGCGCCGAAGTCTGGCTCACGTCCGCCCACTCCTGCTGCGCGTAGCTCTCGAAGCCCTCGCCGCCACCGCCAGCCGCGCGGCCCACCTTCTGAAAGACCTTTCGCCGAGTCTTCGACGCGATCTGCACGAGCGCGCGGCGGCGCGAGGTGTGGAAGTGAAAAATGGGGACGCAGATGATCGGCTCCGCCTTGTCCGAAACTCTGCGCGCGTCGTCCATCCGTGGGTAGAAGGGCAGGAAGCTCTCCTCGCAGTTTGTGTAGTCGAGCCGGAGGTTGCGCGTGTGGACGCGCATCCCGCCGACGATGCTCATGTCGAAGACGATGCCGAGCCGCGCCAGCACGCCGAGGATGAAAGGCGACGGCGCGATGCACGAAGCGCCCGCGCGGAAGGAGACGCAGCGGTAAGCGGGGTCGACGGGGCGCAGCAGATTTTCCAGATACTCTTTGCCCGCCGCGAGCATCTCGTAGGCCGACTCGGCGTCGTAGTTGAGGATCGACCAGTCGCCGGAGAGCCGCCAGCGCCCGCCCTCGTACCGGGCCTCAGACCATTGCGGGTGGGCGTGCAACTGTATGTCGTGCCCCTGCCTGAAGGCGTCGCGCACGTGATCGTCCCAGGCGTCGGCCAGTGCCTTCAGCTCCGGGTGTTCGTCCTGCCGCCGCCTGAAGGTTAGCTGCTGCATCATCTCGGCGTTGAACGTGCCGCGCGCGCCGTACTCGTGGTAGAGGCGTACGAGCTCGCGCATCGGCCGGAGCTGAATCTCTTCGACATCGCCGGAGCCGTTGCCGCGCAGCTCCCAGTCGTCCGTCAGTGCCAGGTGAATGGTCGGTCTCACGCCTGCCTCGCTCGGTTCAGGAATCGTGGCGCGGCCGAAAGCCCGCGCCGCAGCGCGCCGAACGCGGCCGAAAGCGCGACGGCGGCGAGCGCGAAAAGGAGATGATAGATGATCATGGTGTAGCGATACTCGGTGTGCAGGGCCGACTGCACGGACATGTAATAGGCGGGGACGCAGAGCAGGACGACGAGCGCGCGGCGACGGCGCGCGCGCGCCAGCAGGCCCGCGCCCGCGACCGCGAGCGGGAGGATGACGGCGGTCAGGAACAGTCGCTGCGCGCCGTGAACCAGCGCGCGCGGGTAGCGCGTCCAGAGGCGCGACGCCGGGCCAAGCTCGAAGAGTCTGACCGGGCCGACGACTCGCGCGACCGGGTTCGGGCCTTCGTTCCTCAAGACCAGTCGCACGGCGTCCGCACCCCCGCTGACGAAAGGGAGTTGAACCTCGTACGCGGGCTGCTGCTCCGGCGTCCTGCCCTCCACCGCTTCGACTATCGTCGACGAGAGCAAGGATTCGCGATCACCTTCCGCCACGCAGACCTTCATGCGCCCCCGCTCGGCCGTGACCGGGAGCGTGAGCAGGTAGTCGGTATCCTGCCGGACGCCCGTCGGCGCGGAGCGGAGCTGCTCGCCGTACTTCGTGTCGTCGCCTTCGACGCGGAGCGTCTGGTGGTCGTCCGAGAGTAAGGTCGTCGTGCGGGGCGACGCGACGGCCCCGCCGGCGAGCAGGTCGGCCGGGTTCGTAGACCAGACGGGCTGCCCGTGGCCGTCGCCCGCGAGCGGGTGGGTGACTGTGGGGTAGGGCGAAACGAGTCGCGCCCGTTCGAGCCTGAGCATGGAGGCGGCGCGCCGCAGCATGACCCCGGCGAACCAGACGGGGTGGGAGCCGATCACGCGGAAGGCGCGCGCCACGCGCATACGCTCGCGCCTGACCCCGTCGGGTCCGAAGAGCGTGCCGTAGTAGTCGGGCCGGTTAAAGACCTCCGACTCCTGTTTCAGAATCCCCAGGTCGGTCCGCGGGACGTTGAACCTCCCCCCGCGGTCGTAATCGCCGATGCCTTCGAGCATCGTCTGCCCCGCGCCGAGCGAGAGCGGGATGAAGTGTTTGAAGACGACCGCGTTGCGAATCGTCAGGGGCGCGATGACGAGAAGGCTGCCGCCGAGGATCGCCGCCGCGCCGCGCAGACGACGCCCGCGCTCGAACAGCAGCGGGGCACAGAGGCAGAGGAACGGCGCGAGCAGCAGGGCGTTCGCCCGCAGCCAGCACGAGACGCCGACCAGCGCGCCCGCGGCGACGAGCGTCGAGAGGCGGCGCGAGCGGCCCGCGCGGGCGATTAAATAGAGCGCGACGAGCAGCGGCAGCACCGCCAGAGAGTCGGGCAGCAAGACGACCGAGTTCCATGAGAACTGCGGCGAGAGGGCGGACAGCGAGCCGGCGACGGCCGCGACCCGCACCGTCAACAACTCCGCGACGGTGAGAAAGATGGCGACGCACGCCAGCGCGTCGCACGCGATCTGAATGAGCCGCACGGCCGCGTCCGACTCGCCGAAGGCTCGGAAGGTCAACGCCAGCAGGATCGAATAGCCGGGCGGGTGGCCGAGCGTGTCCGGGTTGGCGAGCGGCGATGAAGGGCTGACGAACGAGCCGACGCCGCCTTGAAGTAAGAGCCGCGCGACCTGTTTGTAATCGCTGGTCACGCTCGACTGCACCTTGCCGGCTTCCAGCGCCGCGTCTTGCAGCGAGAGGAGCCGGACGCCGAGAGCCGCGGAAAAGATGATCAGGCTGATGAGCGTCAGGCGGCGAAGTTTAGAGGTGCGACGGCGGTCTGCGCGGGCGGGGTGATCGGTCTTAAGCCGTGGTCGATGAGAGCCTTCTTCCCCGTTGATCTCGGCTTTGTCCATGGCGTCTGATGCAGAGCGGGCGCTTGCGAGGAAGTGAGCAGGGGATTCTCAGGCGTGTGCGGATCGGGTACTCCAAAAAGGCTGTCACCACTGCTCAGGATCGGTGCGGCAAGCATTACCGACCTTCAACACGACTGTCAAGCGCGCGACGTCTCTGGGCGGCGCGCGAGCCGCCGTCGCGATGAAAACGGCGCGCGAGCCGCGACCGGGCGCGACCCCTTCACCTCAACACCTCGATGCGCGTGACGGGGTGCAACTCCCAGGCGGTCGCGCGCCAGTCCACGGGGTTGCCCGGCGCGGTGTTCAGGGACTCGTCCGCGTGCTCGCGGTCGAAGAGCAGCCACCCTTCGAAGCGGCAGAGGCGACCCGGGAGATCGCGCCTGAGCGCGCCGAGCGACCAGTCGAGCCCGCGCGCGCGCGCCGACTCCGCCGCGCGCGGCGTCACCTCGACGACGACTGTCTCAGTTGCGGGCGCGTCCGCGCGCCGCGCGAGGTGGATGTGCACGTCGCGCCGCGTGAGGGAGAAACAGTTCGACGACTCGATGCCGCCGACCTGCACCGCGACGACGTAGCCATCGACGGCGGCGGCGCACGACCCCGCCCAGCGCGCCGTGTCGTCGCCCGCGGCGAGCAGGGCGTCGAGCGAGACGCGGCGGTCGAAGTCTGACTCGGCCGGTTGGCCCTCGCGGTTCTTGAGCAGGACGAAGGCGCGCTTCTCCGCCGTCAGCGCGCAGCCGCGGCGCGGGCAGGGCAGGAGTGCGAAGGCGAGCGCCGCGCAGGGCGCGACGACCAGAGTGATGATTACTAACCGACGGTGTCTCAAGACGATTGTCGTAAGCCGGCCCAGATGTTTTTCGGGCGCCGCCTGGGGAGCAGTTAATACCGACCGCCTGTGCGCCCGCCTCAAGCCCCATGTTAGTATCCTGGCGCTGTTGTTGTAACTCGCGCGCGGGTCTATCGTCGAAGGGCGGCGTCCAACTCCCCGAAGCCAATCCGTAGATGCTCACCGGGAAAAGCATTGTCTGCTTCGGCGGCGAGGACTGGTGGTATCACCACCCGCACTCGAAGAACCACCTGATGAAGCGGTTCGCGCGCGCCGGCAACCGCGTCATCTTCGTCAACTCGATCTCGATGGGGCTGCCGAGCCTGGGCCACAAAGACCTGCTGCCGCGCGTGGCGCGCAAGCTCCGCTCCTACGCGAAGCTGGCGCGCACCACCGACGATGGCGTCACGGTCTTCTCGCCCGCCGCGCTGCCGTTCTTCGGCAGCCGCGCGGCGCGCGCCGCCAACCGCCAGCTCCTCGCCCGGCAGGTCGGGCGTCTGGCGCGCTCGCGCGGGCTCTCGCGCCCCGTCCTCTGGATCGCCATCCCGACCGCCGCCGAGTTGATCGGGCGTCTGGATGAATCGCTCGTCGTCTACCAGGTGTCGGACAAGTACGACTCGAACCTGATGGATCACGCGACCGACCCGCGGGCCATCCGCCGCCTGCACGAGCGCGCCATCGAGGGCGCGGACATCATCCTCTATTCGGGGCGCAAGCTTCTCGACGAGGCGCGGGCCGGGCGCGAGCGCTCGTACCTGCTGGAGCAGGCGGTCGACTTCCATCACTGGTCGCGCGTCGGCGGGGGCGGCGTCGAGGCGGCGGCGGAGGTCGCGCGCCTACCGCGGCCGCGCCTCGGCTACTTCGGCGCCATCGAGCCGTGGCTCGTCGATCAGGAGTTGATCAAACGCGCCGCGAGGGAGAGGCCGGGGTGGCAGTGGGTCTTCATCGGCAACAAGTCGCGCGGGCTGGAGATCGACGAGCTGCCGAACGTGCACTTCCTGCCGCCCGTCCCCTACGAGGAGCTGCCGCGCTACGCCGCGGGCTTCGACGTGTGCGTGCTGCCGTGGGAGACCGAGCGCGCCTTCACTTCCTACGGCTCGGCCATCAAGGTGAGGGAGTACCTCGCCACGGGCAAGCCGGTCGTCATCTCGCCGCTGCCGGAGTATGAGCCGATGGGCGACGTGCTGCGCATCGCGCGCAGCCACGCGGACTTCTTCCGGCTCGTCGAAGACGCGCTCGCCGAGCGCGACCCGGAAGCCGCGCGGCGGCGGCAGGCGGCCGTCATGGGCGGCACGTGGGACGCGCGCGCCGAGTGGGTGAGCGGGCTGATTGAACGGGCGCTGGCGAAGCGTCATAATCTGCGGGCCTCGGGCGATGAAACAGCTTCTGCAACAACTTAAGAACGGCGAGGGGGTCGTCGCCGACGTGCCCGCGCCCTCGGCGCGGCGCGGGCGCGTCGTCGTGCGCACCGCGGCGTCGCTCGTCAGCGCGGGCACGGAGCGCGCCATCGTCGAGCTCGGTCGCAAGAGCCTGCTGGGGAAGGTGCGCGAGCGCCCCGAAGCCGTCAGGAAGGTGTTGGGTAAGGTCAGGGACGAGGGGCTCGCGAGTGCGGTCGCCGCGGTGCGCGACAAGCTCGGCGAGATGAGCGCGCTCGGCTACAGCGCGTCGGGCGTCGTCGTCGAAGTCGGCGAGGACGTGACGGAGTTCGGCGTGGGCGACCGCGTGGCCTGCGCGGGCGCGGGCTACGCCTCGCACGCCGAAGTGTTATCGGTGCCGAAGAATCTGTGCGTGCGCCTGCCGGAGGGCGCGGACTTCGAGGCGGGCGCTTTCGGCACGGTCGGGGCCATCGCGCTCCAGGGCGTGCGGCTCGCGGAGCCGACGCTCGGCGAGTCGGTCGTCGTCATCGGGCTCGGCCTGATCGGGCAGCTCACCGTCCAACTCCTGAAGGCGAACGGCTGCCGCGTCTTCGGGATCGATCTCGATCCGGCCAGGGTCGAACTCGCCCTCTCCCTGGGCGCGGACGACGGCGCGGCTTCGGGCGAGGGCGTGAGGCGCGCGGTCGAGGCGTGGACGCGCGGGCGCGGCGCGGACGCTGTGCTGATCACCGCCGCGACGGATTCTAACGAGCCGGTCGAGCTGGCGGGCGAGGTCTCGCGTCTGAAGGGGCGCGTGGTGGCGGTCGGCGGCGTCGGCCTGGGAGTCCCGCGCGACGTTTACTACGTGCGCGAGCTGACGCTGAAGGTCTCGATGTCTTACGGCCCCGGTCGCTACGATCCGGAGTACGAGGAGCGCGGGCACGACTACCCACTGCCTTACGTGCGCTGGACGGAGGGGCGCAACATCGAGGCGTTTCTCGACTTGGCCGCCGCGGGTCGCGTGCGGGTCGCGCCGCTCGTCACGCACCGCTTCCCCGTGGAAGAGGGCGCGCACGCCTACCAGCTCATCGCGGGCGAGACGAAGGAGCCCTACCTCGGCGTGCTGCTCACCTACGACACGGGGCGAGAGCTTGAGCGCCGCGTCGAGAGGCGCGACGCCGGGGCGTTCGCGCGCCGGGGCGAGCGCGAGGTGCGCGTCGGGCTCATCGGCGCGGGCGGCTACGCGCGCGCCGTGCTGCTGCCTGGCTTCAAGGCGGCGGGCGCACATTTCCAGACGGTCGCCACCGCTTCGGGCGTCTCCGCGCGCTCGGCCGGCGAGAAGTTCGGCTTCGCGAGCCTCGCGTCGGGGGCGGACGAGGTGATCGACGATCCGGAAGTTAATCTGGTCGTCATCGCCACGCGCCACGACACGCACGCCGAACTCGCCCGCCGCGCGCTCGAACGCGGCAAGCACGTCTTCGTCGAAAAGCCGCTGGCGCTCTCCGACGCGGAGCTCGACGGCGTGCTCGAAGCGGCGGCGCAGTCGAGCGGCAGTCTGATGGTCGGCTTCAACCGCCGCTTCTCGCCGTCGGCCCGCGCCGCGCGCGACTTCTTCGCCGACCGACGCGAGCCGCTCTCGATCCTCTACCGCGTCAACGCCGGGCGCATCCCGCGCGGTCACTGGGCGCACGACCCGCGCGAGGGCGGCGGGCGCATCCGCAGCGAGGTCTGCCACTTCGTCGATCTCTGCCAGTTCTGGGCGGGTTCTCCGCCCGCGCGCGTCCACGCCGAGGCGGTCGAGACCGAAGACCTCCAGAGCGTCGGCGAAGATTCGGTCTTCATCACCCTGCGCTTCGCGGACGGCTCGAACGCGTGCGTCGCCTACCTCGCCGAGGGCGACCGCGCGCTCGCGAAAGAGCGCGTCGAGATTTTCGGCGGCGGGCGCTCGTTCGTCATAGACGATTTCCGCGCGGCGACCCGTTACAGCGGCGGGCGCGAGGAGAAGTTGAAACTGCGCGGCGCGGACAAGGGGCAGGCGGAGGAGGTGCGCGCCGTCTGCGCCGTGGTGCTCGGGCGTGAGCCCGCGCCCATCCCCCTCGCGGAACTCGACGCGACCACGCGCGCCACGTTCCGCATCCTCGACTCCCTGCGCACGGGCCGACCCGCGCGACTCGACGAAAGGTGAGTTCGGTCGCGACGGGCGAACCCCCAACATGTGCGGCATCGCAGGACTCATCACCCGTCGACCGGAGGCGCACGTCGACGCGATGCTCAGGGCGATTGAGCACCGCGGGCGCGACGACGAGGGCGTGTGGACTTCCGAGCGCCACGACGGACAGGGTCGCCGCGCCTGCCTCGCGCACCGCCGCCTCTCAATCATCGACACCTCGACGGCCGGCCACCAGCCGATGATCTCGCGCGACGGCCGCTACGTCCTCACCTACAACGGCGAGCTTTACAACTATCGAGACTTGCGCCGGCAGCTCGAAGCGCGCGGGCGGACTTTCCTGACGGACACGGACACGGAGGTCTTGCTCGAAGCCTTCGCCGAGTGGGGCGAGGACTCGCTCCCGCGTCTGAACGGGATGTTCGCCTTCGCCGTCTGGGACGAGCGCGAGAGAACCCTCACGCTCGCGCGCGACCGGCTCGGCATCAAGCCGCTCCACTACGCCGAGGCGGGCGGCTCGTTCGTCTTCGGCTCGGAGGCGAAAGCGATCCTGGCGACCGGGCTCGTCGCACGCGCGCTCGACCCCGCCGGGCTCCACCAGCAGCTCACCTTCCTGTGGACGCCCGACCCGCAGACGCTCTTCCGCGGGATCAAAAAGTTGCCGCCCGCGCACGTGCTCACCGTGAGAGACGGTCGAATCAGCCTGCGCGAGTGGTGGGACGTTTCGTTCGACGAGATCGACGAGGGCCGCAGTGAGAATTGGTGGCGCGACCGGGTGCTCGAAACGCTCGACCGCGTCGTGACGATGGAGATGGTGGCGGACGTTCCGCTCGGCGCGTTCCTCTCCGGCGGCGTCGATTCTTCGTCCATCGTGGCGCTGATGAGCAGGCACGCCGACGGGCGCAGGGTCTCGACCTACACCGTCGGCATCGAGGCGAAAGACCTGCGCTACGACATCATCCCCGACGACACGCGCTGGTCGCGGCGCGTGGGGCAACTCTTCGACACCGACTACCACGAGCAGACCCTGAAGCCCGACGTGGCCGTGCTGCTGCCGAAGCTCGTCCGCCACATGGAGATGCCGATCATCGACATGGCGGTCAGCAGCTACCTCGTCTCGCGCGAGGCGCGCGAGACTTTAACAGTGATGCTCTCCGGGATGGGCAGCGACGAAGTCTTCGCCGGCTACCCGCGACAGATGGCGATGCAACTCGCGGGCTGGCTCGACGCGGCGCTGCCGGGCACGCTGCGCCGCCCGCTGCTCGGCGTCGTCGCCGCCGCCATGCCGGGCGGCCTGCCAGGGCGGCTGACCGCGCCGCTTCGCAACGCGAAGAAGTTCGCCAGAAGCGCCGCCCTCGACTTCGAAGCGCGCTACCTCGGCTTCGGCACTTACTTCACCGACGAGCACAAGCGACGACTCTACACGGATGACCTGAACGACGCGACGCGCGGGCTCGACGCCTACCGTGAACACCGGCGCTACTTCGCGCGCTGTCAGGACGCCGCGCCGCTCAACCGGCTCCTCTACGTCGATCTCAAAACTTTTCTGCCGTGCCTCAACCTCGACTACACGGATAAGACCTCGATGGCGGCGACGCTCGAAGTGCGCGTGCCGTTCCTCAACGTCGAGCTGGTCGAGCTCGCCGCGCGGATGCCGCCTGACTTGAAGCTGCGCGGGCTCAAGCGCAAATACATCCTGAAGCGCGCCGCCGAACGCCTCCTGCCGCGCGAGGTGGTGTGGCGCAGGAAGGCGGGCTTCAGCGCGCCGGTGCGCTCCTGGCTGCGCGGCGCGCTCAAACCCCTGGTCGACGAGCTGCTCTCGGAAGAGACGGTGCGCCGCCGCGGCCTGTTCCGCCCCGCCGAGGTGCGCCGCGTCGTCGAGGCGAACCTGTCCGGGCGCGAAGACTTCAACCTCCAGGTCTTCCAACTCCTCACGCTCGAACTGTGGCACCGGGAATTTTTAGACTAAGAAGCCGTGCGGAAACTACAGAAACCGTTTGGTAAGTATCGCTCCGTAGGAGCGGGGATGTTTATAGCCACGGTGTTTAAGAAACAATGCAAGCTCCGTAGGAGCGGCATGTCACATCCCGCCCTGACGGGACTCCGGTAAGGGTGTCTGGGTCGCCGGGCTATAAACATTCCGTCCCTCCGGGACTTCTCAAACCGCTTCTAAGGCGTTAGAGAAGCGCGGGCGGGGCGCAAAGAAATTCAACTGTTCTGAAAGGACGAGAATCATGATGAAGAGAGTGCTGATCACAACTGCCGTCGTGCTGTCGTGCGTGGCGGTCGTCGTGTCGCGCGTGGGCGAGGCGCAGGACGGAAGGCGAACGCCCGCGCCGCCGTCAGTCGAAGACGCAACGTCGCGCGCGACGCCGCGACCGCTCAGGCCCGTGCACACGTTCTCCATCGTGGCGCGCGATCCGCGCACGGGCGAGCTGGGCGTCGCCGTGCAGTCGCACTGGTTCGGCGTCGGGACGGGCGTGCCGTGGGCGGAGGCGGGCGTCGGCGCGGTCGCCACGCAGTCTTTCATCGACCCCTCCTACGGCAAGCTCGGATTAGACCTGATGCGCGCAGGTAAGAGCGCGCCCGACGCTTTGCGCTCGCTCGTCGCGGGCGACGAGGCGAGGGACGTGCGGCAGGTGGCGATGATCGACGCGGAGGGCAGAGTCGCCGCGCACACGGGCGCGAAGTGCATCGAGGCGGCGGGCCAGCACGTCGGCAAAGACTATTCCGTGCAGGCGAACCTGATGGCGAACGAGCGTGTGTGGGGCGCGATGTCGCAGGCGTTCGAGGCGGCGCGGGGCGATCTGGCGGAGCGGATGCTCGCCGCGCTCGACGCCGCGCAATCGGTCGGCGGCGACATCCGCGGCAGACAGTCGGCGGCGCTCATCGTCGTCTCCGCGAAGCCTTCGGGTCGCGCCTGGGCGGATCGCGTCTTCGATCTCCGCGTTGACGACAGCCCCGAACCTTTGCTGGAGTTGCGCCGTCTCGTCAACCTCCAGCGCGCCTACAACCACATGAACGCGGGCGATCTCGCCACGGAGAAGAAGGACAACGAGGGCGCGTTGCGCGAGTACGGCGCGGCGGAACGTCTCGTCCCCGACAACGTCGAGATGATCTACTGGCACGCCGTCGCGCTCGTGAACATGAACCGCGTGGACGACGCGCTCCCACTCTTCCGCAAAGTCTTCGCCGCCGACCCCAACTGGCGCACGCTCACGCCCCGCCTCGTCAAATCCGGTCTCATCACGAGCGATCCGAAAGTGATGCAACGCATCCTCTCGGTCGGCACGACGCCGCCGCGCTGAGCGCGCACGACAGTTGACGACGAAGTGGCTGCTTGGAAACCGTCGCTCCGCTTGGAAAGCGTCGCTCCATTTTGAAACCGTCGCTCCGTAGGAGAGAAATGTTTATAGCCCGTGTGTGCTATACGCGCGCAAGCCCCGTCAGGAGCGGCCGTGTCACATGTCGCCCCTGACGGGGCTTCAAGAAAATCGTGGGCGGACGCCGGAGCCATAAACATTCCGTCCCTACGGACTACAAAAACAGTTTCTCAGACTTCCCATGAGCACGCGCCGCGCGGACGCTGCGCCCCGCACGCCCGATGGCGGCGTCGATGAGCGCGCACGGCTCGTCTCCCGCCAGGACGTGCCCTTCGAGCGAGAGCCGGTACAACCTGAGCGCCGAGGCGTGCGCGTTCGTCCGCAGGTAGACAAGCTCGACCGCCGCGACGAGCCCCGCCCGCGCCTCGCACGCGCCGCGCCAGCCGCCGTCCAGCGCCTCGCGAAAACTATCGAGCAGCCGCGCCAACGCTTCCGCCGCGCGCACGTCACCGCCCAGGATCACGTCGAGCGACGCCGCCAACTCCGCGCGCTCGAACGGCGGCGACCCACCCCCCACACCGGCTCTCACCTTCATCACACATCACAACCTCGCCGACATTTGTAGGGGCACGGCTCGTCCCTGCCCGCGACGTGCACTAGCACGTTCCACGATGAAGCAAGCACAATTCCGCCTTATAACATAGTCGGATTATTCGTGGTAGACGGCACTTATGCACTATAGGTCACTTACGCCAGGTATGTCGTAAGCATACTCAAACATAGGAAGAGAAAGCTGTAGAAGAACTTACGCGTACTCAGGAGGGGACTCGAAAAGCAAGGTAAACTAAAAGCCGACCGCAAAATATTTTCAAACACCCGCCGCCTTCAACTGATCCTCAATCTCCACCACGTCCCTATCCCGCCTATGATAACCCATCCGCTCAATCATCCCCTTCGCCTTCTCCCAACTCTCCCGCGCCTTCTCCCTCTCGCCCCGCGCCAGGTAAAGCCGCGCGTATTCCAAATGGCAGTCAGCTTCATACAGTCCCATACTGCCGCGTTGAGCAATACTTATTGCCTCGTCCAAGTCATCCTGCGTCCTATCAAACTCGCCTTTGACACGGTGTAACTCCGCGCGCGCCAGCAGCCCACGAGGTAAGTCATCCAGATTTCCTGCCTGACGCAACCCATTAACCGCTCGGTTTAGATATTTTGTAGCTTCAGTAAAATTGCTACTGGCTTCTCGTCGAGCCTGAAGTAAGTAGGCTCTTCCTATTGATAGATAGTCGAGGGCAATATTAAGGAGCCAGCCTAGGGCTGTTACCCATGAGAGCGTTTGTTCTGTGCGGGCTTGTACTTCTTGATATTTTCCCTGATGCAGTAACAAATCACAGTATTGAAAGCCTCGATATGTGAAGAGAATCGGGTACTCCGGTCGCCACTCTTTTTGCATTTTCTCAGCTTCACGGAAAATATGTTCTGCCTCTGACAATCGATTCATATGAAAGAGAGTATTAGCCAGAGTAGTTCTTCTGATTACTAATTGAAACCTATCGCCGCATTGATCAGCGAGTTCCACGCCTTTCCGAGCATAAATGAAGGCTTGTGATAGGTCGCCAATAGTAAGATAGGTTTCACTAAGATTGCCCGCCGCGTTAGCTCCACTTTTCCAATCCTTCAGCGAAATATTAGCCTCCAAACAAGCCCGCGTTAGCTGAGTTGACTCATTTAATTGACCTAATGCTTGGAGATCAAAACCAACTTCGGAAAGTACGAATGCCTTATCTGCTTCTATGAGTTCTGACACGGGCTGGTGCCAAGAGGAATCAAAAAAACCGCTCAAGGCAGACAACTCAGCGCCATATGCACCCAGGTTTCTGCTACTAAATTCCTTATCACCCCTTTGAACCCGTAGCCGGTACACTTCAAGTGCCTCCTGATACCTACCAGCCTCGCAGCCATGAGCAATTGCCGCATACAGCGGAGCCATCTCTTCGAGGGTGTCGGGGAACTCCTTAGTCGTGTCACGAAGGTGTTCGTAGAGACGACTGTTGCCTTCGCGCCAAGCGGCGGGGTGTTGTTGCTTGAGTTCTTGACCGAAGTGTTCGCGCACGAGCGGGTGTGCGTCCAAGTCGGTCAGCCCGTGATGACTAGCGTGAGCGATAAGTTTCATCCGGCGTAATTTCTCGATGAGAAGTAGCCAGTCAGCTTCTGAAAGGCTGTGGATGTGATCGGTCAGTCCGGGGATAGAAGGGGCGGCGCGCAGGGCGGTGAGCGAATCGCTGTCTGCGGGGCGGTCGAAGAGACCGAGTATTCTCAATAGCTCGACTTCGGGACTGTCGCCGAAGCGGCGGGCGAGGGCGTCCATCACGCGGCGGGGGTGTTTGCCTTCTTCTTCGGTGATGTCGAGGTCTGGAATCTCGGCGGCGTGTGAGACATGATGACCGGGGATGTCGTGTAGGTAGACGGCAAGAAGGTTGACGGCGAGGGCGTGGTTGCCGAAGTCACGGGTTGCCTGTTCGAGTTCTGTGTCCGTGCCGCGAACGCCGCCGACGCGAAGCAGGGCGCGCCCTGCTTCGTCGGAGATTTGTTCAAGGTTTTCGTGGCGTACGGCCGGGAACTCCGCGATGTCAGTTACGGTTTCGCGCGTGGTGATGAGGCAGAGCCCATCATTGCGGCGCGCGAGTTCCGTCAAAAGCGTGGCGAGCGCGGGGTCTTTAATTGTACCGCGCTCGTGCGCGTAGGGCGATTGCAGTGGCTCTAGCCCGTCGAGAAGCAGCAACGTCTTTTGGCTCTGCACGAGGCGTGCCAGCCGTTCGCCCTTATCCCACGGCGAGCCCGCGGACGGGTCTTCGTCGCCAAACCAGTTGAGCGCGTCATTGATGAACAGGTCGGCGGAGGAAACGCGCTCGCTCGTGCCCTGACTGTAAAACGACCAGGCGTAGACGCGCCGCGCGCCGCGGCAGTGGTCGCCCTGCATTCGCTCAAGCCACTTGTCAACTAGCGTCGATTTGCCCACCCCGCCCCATGCCACGAGGCTGACGACAGTCGTATCGTCGGACGCCCACGCCGCGTCAAGCATCTCCAACTCTTTCTGTCGTCCGAACAGTTCCGCGCCCGTCACGGGCAGGCGGCTGATCTCAATCTTCTCCGGCGCAGCCCAGCGTGGCGGCGGCGGCTTGGGCGGTTGGTAGTTCGGGTTATCAACTATCTCAAAAATTAGATTCGCAATTTCAGCGAAAGCATCGTCCTCCCTATCCCTGAAATCTGAGTAGATCGACTTGCCGTCGCGCGGCAACATCTGAATCTCGCTCAGCCAGGAGAATGCCTTCCAAGCGCAGGGGCGCAGCAGCACGGGAAGAAGAATCATCCCGTCGCGCTCGCGACGCTGAAGCAGGAAAGGGATTTCCTCCTTGACACAAAAAGCTGAAGCGAGGAAGTCCGGTGAGATCAAGCAGACTGCCACTGCCGCGCTCTCCATCGCCTCTTGAATTTCGGGATACCACTTATCGCCACCGTCAATCTTTCGGTCGTGCCACACGACGATGCGTCCCGCCTGCTCAAGCGCGCGGAGTTGAGGCAACAGGCGGTCTTTCCAAGTCTCGTCTCTGTGGCTGTAACTGATGAAGATGGTAGGCAGCGCGGTTGTACTCATATAAGTTCGGCGACTCGGACGTGACTAGGGAAGACCGCGGGGCGGAGGCGCGCAACGCGCGAACGCCGAAAGCTACGACGTCGCCGGACGTTAATCTACCAACATCGCGCGAGAAGAGAAACTAAAGTTTGCACCGCCGTATTTTCATCCGTCTCGCCTTATCTTTTTTAAGTCGCGCATCGATTTTTATTCGCGCCGCGCCTGCTTGTCGGTCAGGCGCGGCGCGTGTTAGTTTTCACCCTCCGTTTGATGAGCGCGGCGCGCGCCTATGCGATGCCGTGCTGGTTTCGCCGCACACCCCGGAGTCTCCCCGCGAGATGAGTTCGATGACTAAAGAGACTGGCGTGAGCCTGAAAGAGCGCGTGCGCGAGTTCTGGCAGGCGAACCCGTGCGGGACGAAGTTTGCGGACGCGCCGCCGGGCACGCGCGCCTTCTTCGAGCGGGTCGAGGCGCACCGCTACGAGAAGGAGTGGCACATCCCTGCGGCGGCGGGCTTCGACGGGGCGCGCGGGCTTCGTGTTTTAGAGATCGGCTGTGGGCTGGGGACGGACGGGGCGCAATTCGCGCGCGGGGGCGCGCTCTACACGGGCGTCGACCTGACGGACGCGGCGGTCTCGCTGGCGCGGCGCAACTTCGAGCTGCGGGGTCTGAAAGGCGAGTTCCGCACCGCCGACGCGGAGAACATGGACTTCGCGGACGACACTTTCGATCTCGTCTACTCGCACGGCGTACTGCACCACACGCCCGACACGGCGCGCGCGATCCGGGAGGTACACCGCGTGCTCAAACCGGGCGGGCGCGCGGTCGTCATGCTCTACCACCGCGACTCTTACAACTACCGCGTCAACATCTCCGTGTTGCGGCGCGCGGGCGCGCGGCTGCTCCGCAGCGAGCCCGGCGTCAGGCTCGCGCACCTGTTGACGAGGGAGCCGGTCGAGTCTCTGCGCGAGCACGCGGCGCGGCTCAAGGAAGATCAGCGCAGCTACCTCTCGCCCGAAGAGTTCCTCAGCAGCAACACGGACGGCGCGGGCAACCCTCTGGCGCGCGTCTACTCGCGCGCCGAGGCGCGTGCGCTCTTCAGAGACTTCGCCGAGGTCTCGCTCGCGACGCACTTCCTGAATAAGCGCTGGCTGCCCGTCTTGGGCGGCGTCCTGCCGCGCGCCGCGGAAGCCAAACTCGCCGCGCGCTGGGGCTGGCACCTCTGGATTTACGCGAGGAAAGCGGTTAGCTATTAGCTGTTAGCCAGATCGGCGGCGACAGATTGAAAGCAGGCGCGGAGGTTATCAATCCTTCTGTTCGGCTACCGGCTAACCGCTAATAGCTAACAGCTTCTTTTATGACTGAGAGAAACATCCTCGTGACGGGCGGCGCGGGCTTCATCGGCTCGCACCTCGTTGATCGGCTGCTCGCGGAGGGCGGCTGGCGCGTGACGGTTGTTGACGACTTCAACGACTTCTACGAGCCAGCGCTGAAGCGCGCGAACGTCGGGCGTCATTTGGACGACGGGCGGTTCCGCCTCGTCGAGGCCGACATACGCGACCGCGGTGCGCTCGCACCGGTCTTCGCCGGGGCGGAGTTCGATTGCGTCGTCCACCTCGCGGCGCGCGCGGGCGTGCGCCCCTCCCTGAGCGAGCCGCTGCTCTACGTCGAGACGAACGTCACGGGCACGCTCCACCTGCTCGAACTCGCGCGCGCGCACCGAGTCAGACAGTTCGTCTTCGGCTCGTCGTCGTCCGTCTACGGCGTCAACGCGAAGGCGCCGTTCTCGGAGGAAGACCCCGTCCGCCAGCCGATCAGCCCTTACGCGGCGACGAAGGCGGCGGGCGAGCACCTGTGCCACGCCTACTCTCACCTCTACGGCGTGCGCTGCGTAGCCTTACGCTTCTTCACCGTCTACGGCGCGCGCCAGCGCCCCGACCTCGCGATCCACAAGTTCGCGAAGCTGATCTCCCAGGGAAGGCCGATCCCCGTCTTCGGCGACGGCACGACGCGGCGCGACTACACCTACGTCGACGACATCATCGCCGGGGTGCGCGCGGCAATCGACTACGACGCCACGCCCTTCGAGGCCGTCAACCTCGGCGAGTCGCGCACGGTCGAGCTGCGAGAGCTGATCGCGCTGCTGGAGAGGGAACTCGGTAGAGAGGCGATCATCGACCGCCAGACAGCGCAGCCCGGCGACGTGCCGCAGACCTTCGCCGACATCTCGAAGGCGCGCCGGCTCCTCGGCTACGACCCGCAGACCCAGATCGAAGAAGGCATCCGCCGCTTCGTCCGGTGGTTTAACGAGAAAGAGGTCGGAGGTTAGAGGCCAGAGATCGGTAGCGGGTGAGTGTCACTGACCTCTGTTCTCTGATCCCTGATCTCTTCTTTATGAAGGAAAAACTTCTCACACTCCTCGCCTGCCCGTCGTGCGCGGGGGAGTTGCGAGTCTCCACCGCGGCGCGGCGCGACGAGTCGCGCGGCCGGGCGGAGATCGTCGAGGGCGAGTTGAGCTGTCACGCCTGCGCGCGCGCGTTCCCGGTGCGCGGGGGCGTGCCGCGCTTCGCCGACGCGCGCGAGGTCGAGGCGGACAAGGCTTCGACCGCCGAGAACTTCGGCTGGCAGTGGCAACACTTCACGCACACGGACGAGCATTACGGCGAACAGTTCCTCGGCTGGATCGCGCCCGTCACGCCGGGATTTTTCCAGGACAAGCTCGTGCTCGAAGGCGGCTGCGGCAAGGGCCGGCACACGCGGCTCGCCGCCGAGTGGGGTGCGCGCGAGGTCGTCGGCGTCGACCTGAGCGACGCCGTGGACGTGGCGCACGAGGCGACGCGCGATCTCGCGAACGCGCACATAGTTCAGGCGGACATCTATCACCTCCCGCTCAGGCGGCGCGCGTTCGACTACGCATTCTCGGTCGGAGTCCTCCACCATTTGCCCGATCCGCGCGCCGGTTTCGTCGCCCTCTCCCGTTACGTGCGCGCGGGCGGGCACCTCTCGGCGTGGGTCTACGGCGCGGAGAACAACGCGTGGCTGACGCGCTTCGTCTCGCCCGTCAGAGAGCGCCTGACCTCGCGCATGAGCCGCAACGCCCTGCTGCACCTCTCGAAAGTCCCGGCCGCGATCGTCTTCGCCGCGACGAAGCTGGTCTACGCCCCGCTCAACGCGAACGCGGGCACGCAGGCGTTCGCGCGCCGTTTGTTCTACAATGACTACCTGAACCACCTCGCGCGGTTCGGCTGGCGCGAGCAGCACACCATCGTCTTCGATCACCTCGTCGCGCCCACTTCGCACTACATCGCGCGCGGCGAGTTCGAGGAGTGGTGGCGCGGGGTGGGCGCGGCCGAAGTCGAGATCGGCTGGCACAACCGGAATAGCTGGCGCGGCTTCGGGAAAATCGGCCCGGGGTCTGGAGTCTCAAGTCGGGAGTCGGAGAACGGCGCGCGCGATGGCGAGTGAGATCGAACAGCCCGCGAAGTTGCTGCCGCGCGAGATGCAGCGGCACACCTACGCGATCATGCGCGAGGTCGAAGGCACGCACTGGTGGTTCGCCGGCCGCCGCCGCATCCTCGAAAGTTTCGTCGCGCGCGTCGTCGAAGAGTTGCACTTGCCGGCCGGGGAGCGGCCGCGCTTCCTCGACGTGGGCTGCGGCACGGGCGCGAACCTCGAAATGCTCGCGCGCTTCGGCGCGGCCGAAGGCGTGGACGTTTCCGAAGACGCGCTCGCCTTCTGCCGCGCGCGCGGCCTCTCGAACGTCCGGCGGGGCGCGGCGGAGTCTCTGCCTTACGCGGACGGCGAGTTCGATGTCGTCACCGCGCTCGACGTGGTCGAGCACCTCGACGACGATCTGGCCGGACTCCGGGAGATGCGCCGCGTGCTCAAGCGGGACGGTCGCGCGCTGCTCTTCGTCCCCGCCTTCATGTGGCTCTGGGGCGTGCAGGACGACGTGAGCCACCACCGCAGGCGCTACACGCTCCCCGGCTTGCGCGCGCGCGTCGAGGCTGTCGGGCTCGCGGTCGAGCGCGCGACCTACGCGAACGCGACTTTCTTCGCGCCCATACTCGCGGGGCGGCTCCTGATGCGCGCGCTCTCCTTGCGCCCCGCGTCGGAGAATAACGTCAACGTCCCGGCGCTCAACGGCGTCCTCGGTCGCGCCTTCGGCGCTGAAGCGCACTGGCTGCGCCGCTTCAACCTTCCTTTCGGCGTCTCGGCGATCGTCGTCGCGCGCAGGGTGAGCTGATGAGAGTTTACGAAGAGCGAGACGCCGCGGGCCGCCCCGCGGTCGCCGCGCGCGAGGACGGCGGCGGCGGGCCGCGGACGCCGGACATCTCCGTCTTCCTGCCCGTCCTGAACGAAGAGCCGAACCTGCGCCCGCTCCACGAGAAGATGCGCGCGGCCCTCGCCGATCTCGGCCTCTCGGCGGAAGTGATCTACGTCGACGACGGCTCGACCGACCGGAGCCTCGAAGTCCTGCGCGAGATCGCGGACGAAGACGCGCGCGTGCGCGTCATCTCGCTGCGCCGCAACTACGGCCAGACCGCCGCGATGAGCGCCGGGATCGACGCCGCGCGCGGGCGCGTGCTGATCCCGATGGACGCCGACTTGCAGAACGACCCGGCCGACATCAAGCGCCTGCTCGCCAAGCTCGACGAGGGCTACGACGTGGTCTCGGGCTGGCGCAAGAACCGGCAGGACAAGGCGCTCACGCGCAAGTTCCCGTCGATGATCGCGAACCGGATCATCTCCTGGATCGGCGGCGTGCCGCTGCACGACTACGGCTGCTCGCTGAAAGCCTACCGCCGCGACGTGATCAAGGACGTGCGGCTCTACGGCGAGATGCACCGCTTCATCCCGATCTACGCGAGTTGGGTCGGCGCGCGCGTCACGGAGATTCCGGTCGAGCACCACGCGCGCACGATGGGCGTGTCGAAGTACGGCCTCTCGCGCACGCTCAAAGTCGTCTTCGATCTCGTCACGATCAAGTTCATGGCGTCGTACCAGACGAAGCCGATCTACGTCTTCGGCACGTTCGGCGTGATCGCGTTCCTGGTCTCGCTCCTGGCGGGGCTCTACGCCGTCTTCCTCAAGCTCTTCCACAAGGCAGACTTCGTGCAGACGCCCTTGCCGGTGCTCTCCATCGTCATGTTCGCCGTCGGCGTGCAGTTCTTCCTGATGGGACTCCTCGCCGAGATGTCTGTCCGCACCTACCACGAGTCGCAGGCGAAATCGATCTACGCCGTGCGCGAACGCATAGGGTTCGAAGATCGTGACGGCTGACGGGTGACGGGTGACAGTAAAGACCAGTTCTTACCTGTCACCTGTCACGGTTGACCTATCACGCAAAAGTTATGTGTGGCATTACCGGATGGGCTTACATCGACTCGCAGGCGGCGACCGAGGACGGCGCGGCGGAGATGCTGCGCTCGATGTGCGCTCGCATGGTGCACCGCGGCCCAGACTCCGAGGGGCTGATGACCTCGCCGGGCGTCGCGCTGGGGATGCGCCGTCTCGCCATCATCGACTTGCAGACCGGCGAGCAGCCCGCCGTGAGCGAGGACGGGCGCGTCTCGGTCATCCTCAACGGCGAGATCTACAACTACCGCGAGCTGAGAAAAGAGCTCGAAGCGCGCGGGCACAGCTTCCGCTCGGCCTCCGACACGGAGGTGCTGCCGCACCTCTACGAAGAGTTCGGGACGGCGATGCTGGATCGCCTGAACGGGATGTTCGCCTTCGCGCTGTGGGACGCGCGGCGGCGGCGACTGTTCCTCGCGCGCGATCCGCTCGGCGAGAAGCCGCTCTACTGGGGCGTCTTCGGCGGCAAGCTCCTCTTCGCCTCGGAGCCGAAAGTCTTGCTCGCGCACCCGGCGGTCACGACCGGCGTCAACCCCGACGCGCTGCGCCAGTACCTCGCCTTCGACTACGTGCCCGCGCCGCTCTCGATCTACGAAGGCATCAATAAACTCCCCGCCGCGCACGCGCTCACGCTCGAAGGCGGCAAAGTCGAGACGTGGAGCTACTGGGACGTGAGCTACCGCAAGCCCGCGACCGCGCCGACCGAGGAGGAGGCCGCGCAGCGCCTGCGTGAGCTGCTGGCAGACTCCGTCCGGATGCGCCTCGTCGCAGACGTGCCGCTCGGCGTGCTGCTCTCCGGCGGCGTGGATTCATCGGCGGTCGCGGCGCTGGCCGTCGGGGCCTCCGCCGGGACGGTCAAGACGTTCTCGATCTCCTTCGCCGAAAAATCGTTCGACGAGTCGGCTTACGCGCGCGGCGTCGCCGATTTTCTCGGAACCGATCACCACGAGGAGCGGCTGAGCGCGAACCTCGCCGCAGACCTCGTCGGCGAGATCGGCTCGTGGATGGACGAGCCTCTGAGCGACCCCTCGCTCATCCCCACCTACCTGCTCTGCCGCTTCACGCGCCAGCACGTGACGGTCGCCCTGGGCGGCGACGGCGGCGACGAAATCTTCGCGGGCTACCCGATGTACTTCGGTCACCGCGTCGCGCGCGCCTACTCGCGCGTGCCGCGCGCGTTGCGCCGCCTCTTCGTCGAGCCCGCGATCCGGCGGCTCCCCGTCAAGACGAAAAATCTCTCGTTCGACTTCAAGGCGCGCCGCTTCGTCGAAGGGATGCGCACGGACGACCTCGTCGCGCGCCACCACATCTGGTTCGGCTCCTTCGCGCCGCGCGAACAGGAGCGGCTGCTCACGGCCGAGGCGAAGCGCGCGAGCCTGCGGGACGTGTACGCCGGCGCGCGCACGCTCTTCGACTCGTGCGACGCGCGGGAGCTCTTCGAGCGGATGCAGTACCTCGACACGAAGCTCTACCTCGCCGAAGACATCCTCGCCAAAGTCGACCGCGCGAGCATGTCCGTCTCGCTCGAAGTGCGCGCGCCTTTCCTCGACCGCCGCGTCGTCGAGTACGCCGCCTCGCTCCCGGCCGACTTCAAGCTGCGCGGGCGCACGACGAAGTACATCTTGAAGCGGGCGATCGCGCCGCTCGTGCCCGCC
This sequence comes from Pyrinomonadaceae bacterium, assembly GCA_035537435.1. Lineage (GTDB taxonomy): Bacteria > Acidobacteriota > Blastocatellia > Pyrinomonadales > Pyrinomonadaceae > JAIVGV01. Next base: position 39,441 of record DATLMC010000144.1, read on the forward strand.
TTCGTCACGGGCCGCCCGAAGAAGGGCTTCGGCGTGCCCGTCGCCGAGTGGCTCAAAGGACGCCTGCGCCCGCTCGCGCGCGACCTGCTCTCGCCCGCCCGCCTCGCCCGCCACGGCCTCTTCGATCCGGCTTACGTCGCGCGCCTCCAGGACGAGCACGAACGCGGGCAGGCCAACCACCGCAAGCTCCTCTGGACGCTCCTCGCCTTCGAGCTCTGGCACGAGAGCTTCGTCGAGACGCCGCGCAGGATCGAACATTCGGCGCTCAGCAGCCAGTAAAAAAAATCTGTCCGCCGTCAGTTGTCCGTTGTCCGTTGAAAGTCGTCAGTCGTCACCGTTGAAAGTCGTCAGTCGTCAGTTCTTAATTTCACCTCCGATCATTTCACCCGTGAACCAAGAGCAACTGACAACTGACCACGGACAACTGACGGCCGTTCTCGAAACTGCCTACGACGAACTCGCCGCGTGGTGCCGCGCGCGCGGCTACGCGGGGCACGACCCGTTCGACGCCTTGAACAGCCGCGCGTTTCAGGCGACGCCGCTCGCCCGTTCGCGCCTCGCGCGCCTCGCGTGGACGCAGCTCTTCAAGCGCTCGCCCGTCAACCTGCGCCGGCTCGCGCTTGTGCCTGCGGGTCGCAACGCGAAGGGGACGGCGCTCTTCGCCCTCGCCGCGCTCTCGCGCTTCCGCGCGCACGGCACGGCGGAGGCGGAAGCGGAAGCTCGCGCCCTGCTCGACGATCTGCTCGCGGCGCGGCTCGGCGGCTGGGGCGGCGCGGCGTGGGGCTACAACTTCGACTGGCAGAGCCGCACCTTTTTCGCCCCGCGCGGCACGCCCACCGTCGTCCCGACGGCCTTCGCCGCGCGGGCATTCGTCGAAGCCGCGCAAGCTTTCGGCGAGGCGCGTTACCTCGAAGTGGCGCGCAGCGCGTGCGACTTCATCCTGGGCGATCTCCCGCGAGTCAGCGGCGCAGGCGACGGGGCAGAAGAAGAAGGCGCGCGGGGGGGGGCGGGAGTCGCCGAGGGCGGCGGCGCGGAAGTCTGCTTCGGCTACATACCGCAGCAGCGCACGCGCATCTACAACGCGAGCCTGCTCGCCGCCGAGACGCTCTCCGCGGTCGGGCGGATGACCGGGGAGCGCGGGCTTTGCGAGTGGGCCGTGCGCGCCGCGCGTTTCGTCGCACGGCGACAGCGCGACGACGGCGCGTGGACTTACGGCGCGGAGCCGAATCAATCGTGGGTCGATAATTTCCACACGGCGTTCGTGCTGCTCTCGCTCAGCCGCATCGTCGCCGACTGCCGGGCGAGCGACGCGCTGCCTGACGCGGACGGGAGAGACTTGGCGCGCGCTCTCGGCCGCGGCTACGAGTTCTGGCGCGCGCGGTTCTTTCTTGCTGACGGTTGCCCGAAGTATTACGATGACGATCTTTACCCGGCGGACATCCACTCGGCGGCGGCGGCCATCGTCGCGCTCGCCGAACTGCGCGAGGTGGACTCCGGCGCGCTCGCGCAGGCTCACAAGATCGCGCGCTGGACGGCGCTCAACCTGCGCGACCGGCGCGGGTTCTTCTACTACCAGCGCCGCCGCTTCTACACGGTGCGGACGCCGCACATGCGCTGGGGGCAGGCGTGGATGCTGTACGCGCTGGCGCGGCTGTTAGAGGCGACGGGCGCGGGGCCGGAGCCGCCGGGCGCTGACCGGGGCTCCGCCGGGCGTTGACCGGCGCACCGAGAGCGCACCTTCCCGCTCCCTCCTGCGCGCCGCGGCTCCGCCGTCTCCGCCCATCGCGTTCGTCGGCAAACGTCCACTTGATGCGTATCTGGATCGATCTGGGAAACTCGCCGCACGTCCCCTTCTTCCGCCCGCTCGTCGGGGAGTTCCGGCGGCGCGGGCACGAGGTTGAGCTGACCGCGCGCGACTTCGCGCAGACGGTCGAGCTGGCGCGCGCCGCCGGTTTCAGCCCCGCCGTCATCGGCGAGCACGGCGGGCGGGTCCTGGCGCGCAAGGGTTGGAGGGCGATGGCGCGCGCCGTCGGGCTCGTGCGTTGGGCGCGCCCGCGCGGGTTCGACCTCACCGTCAGCCATAATTCCCACGAGCACCTCATGGCCGCGCGCGCGCTCGGCCTCAGGAGCGTCACGCTCATGGATTACGAGCACCACCCGGCGAACCACCTCTCCTTCCGCCTGGCGTCGCGCGTCATCGTCCCGCGCGCCTTCCCCGCAGCGGCCCTGCGGCGCTTCGGCGCGAGTCTGAGCAAAGTGAGGCGCTACGACGGCATCAAGGAGGACGTTTATCTCGCGGACTTCGAGCCCGACCCCGCCTTCGGCGCGACGCTCGGCGCGCTCGGCATCGGCGGCGAAGACGTGCTCGTCGCCGCGCGCACGCCCGCCGACTTCGCGCTCTACCACCGCTTCGAGAGCAGCCTCTTCGACGAACTGCTCGATTACCTGCGCGCGCTCCCGCGCGTGAAGATCGTCGTGCTCGCGCGCACCGAGTCGCAGCGCGAGAAGGTCGCCGCGCGCCACCGCGCGCCGAACATCATCCACCCGCGCTCGGCGCTCGACGGCGCGAACCTGATCGCCTCGGCCGATCTGGTCGTCAGCGCGGGCGGCACGATGAACCGCGAGGCGGCGGCGCTGGGCGTCCCCGCCGCCACCACCTTCGCCGGGCGCTGGGCCGCCGTCGACGAGGAGCTGGTGCGCGCCGGGAGGCTGCTGCGCATCTCTTCGCGCGAAGATTTCGGCGCGCTGCGCGTCGGGAAGAAGGGCGAAGTCTACGCGCGCCGCGCGGCGGGCGTCCGCGCGGAGGTGACCGAGTTGATCCTGGGCGGGCGGTAGACGGCGCGCGCCCCCCGCCGCCGCGCGCCGTGCGCAGGCGCGGGCGGCGAGTCGTAAACCCTCCCGTGCCGAGCGGCCAATTTGTTTTCGCGCCCTTTAACCTTTAACCTTGACCGTCGCACCGAACACCCTATGCGTGCCGAGAGTTTCGACAAACTGCTGGTCAAGGCACGCGCCGCGCGCGCGCCCGCGCGCGCGCCGGAGTGGGTCATCCCGGCGGTCAAGGCGGGGCTCGTCGCGGCCGACGTGTCCGTCACCGCCGCCTGCTTCCTCGCGGCCTTCTACGTGCGCGAGGGCGAGCCCGTCTTCGCGCGCGCCGCGTCGGGCGGCGTCTCGTGGGGCGAGACGTTCGCGCCCTACGGCGCGATACTGTGGCTCGTCCTGCCCATCCGCCTGCTCACGCTCCTCTACTACGACCTCTACCGGCTGCGCGGCGAGTTCTCCTACGCCGACGAGATCGTGCGCGTCTTCAAGGCGACGGCGGTCGGATCGCTGCTGGTCGTCGCGGCGGCGTTCCTCTACCGCGGCGGCTTCGAGTTCCGCGCCTTCTCCTACGCGCGCCTCGTCTTCGTGCTCGACTTCCTCTTCGCGCTCGCCGCGTTCGCCGCGCTGCGCCTCTCGGTGCGCGCCGCGCAAACGTTCGCGCGCCGGCGCGACGTGAACCTGATCCCGACGCTGGTCGTCGGGCGCGGCGCGGAGGCGGCGATGTGCATCAGGGAGATGCGCGAGCGCCCGGAGATCGGCTACCGCGTCATCGGCGTGATCGACAGCGGCGCGACCGCGGAGGGCGCGCCGGAGAGCTTCGAGGGCGTGCCCGTCCTCGGCGGCATCGACGAACTGAGCGAGGCGATCCGCGAGACCCGTACGAGCGAGGTCATCATCACCGACTCGAACGTCCCCGGCGAGCTGCTCTTCGACGTGATGATGAGCACGGGTCGGCGCGGGCGCGTGGAGTTCCGCATCGCGCCGAGCCTCTTCAACTACCTGCCGCGCAAGACCGAGATCGATCAGATCGGCGCGCTGCCGATGATCCGCCTCTTCCGCGAGCCGCTCTCGGCCACGGCGCGCGTCGTCAAGCGCGCCTTCGACCTCGCCGCCTCGGCCGTCGCGCTCCTCGCCCTCGCGCCCGCCTGGCTCGCCGTCGCCCTGCTCGTCAAGCTCGACTCGCGCGGCTCCGTCCTCTACAAGCAGGAGCGCGTCGGCATGGACGGGCGCGTCTTCCTCTGCTACAAGTTCCGCACGATGCGCGCCGACGCCGACGAGTCCGCGCACCGCGAGCTGTACCGCAAGAACATCGCGGGGCTGGCCGAGGCGAACGTCGGCGACGAGCGGCGGCCCGTCTACGGCAAGCTGCGCGACGATCCGCGCGTCACGCGCGTCGGCCGCGTGCTGCGGCGTCTGAGTCTCGACGAGCTGCCGCAGCTCCTGAACGTGCTGCGCGGCGACATGAGCATCGTCGGCCCGCGCCCGCCCATCCCTAACGAGGTGGAGGCTTACGAGTTGTGGCACCGCAAGCGGCTCGACATGAAGCCGGGCCTGACGGGCCTGTGGCAGGTGTCGGGTCGCAACCGCCTCTCGTTCGACGAGATGGTGCGCCTCGATCTCTTCTACATCGAGAACTGGTCGCCGCTCCTCGACCTGAAGATCATCCTGCGCACGCTGCCCGTGATGCTGCGCGGCGACGACGCCTACTGACGGCGCGGCCGAGAGCCGGGGAAGGGGAAAGGCGCGGGCGCGCACGATCAATCTGATCGTGCGCGCCCGCGCCTTTTACTCGCGCGCCGCGCTCGCGCGGCGACAAGGTAGGATGGTCTTTACTGAACGGGCGGCCTGGCGGCGTCGCCCGTGCGCTGCGTGCGTCGCGTCCTCAACTCCTCGCGGCGCTGCCTTATCTCCTCGCGCTGCTTGCGCATCTGCTCGCGCTGTTCGGGCGTGAGCAGGTTCTGGACTTCGCCGCGCATCTTGTCGGCGTTGGCGCGCATCTCCTGGCGCATCCGGCGCGCTCCCTCCTGCTGCTCCGGCGTGAGCGCCGCGCCGCCCCGGCGGAGTTCGCGAAGCTTGCGCATCTCCTCGCGCTGCGCGCGGAAGGAGGCGGCGTAGCGCGACTCGATCTCGCGCATCTGCTGCCGCTGCGCGTCCGTCAGGCTGAGGCGTCTGAGCCCGCGCCTCTCGACGCGAGCGCGGTCGCCCCGGCCCTTGCCGAAGCGCCTGCCGCCGCCGCGACGGCCCATGCGGCCCATACGATCCATGCGACCTTCGCGACGCACGCGGCGCTCGACGTTCGCCTTCTCTTCGGACTGCTGCGCGGTCGTCGGCTGCTGCGCGAAGCCCGCGACGGCGAAGAGCGCCGTGAGGGCGAGGAGCAGCGACGCTCTGGTTAGATTGCGTTTCATTCTTTACTTGCTCTCCTTGAAGATTACCTTCCGCGTGGGACTCACGCGGGCGGGGAGGTCGTCCCGCGCCGGAAGCCGACGGGTCGAAAACCCCACGCGAGCTTAGACGCGCAGCGCGGCGCGAAAGTCTGAAAAACTTGCGCGCCTCCCGCCGCCCCGCGGTGTTTCTCCGAGGCGTGCGCGCGCGGCGTGAATCGCGCTACAATCACGCGCGATGAGTCTCCTAACACAGATCGACCGCCCGGCGGATTTGCGCCGGCTCAACCCGGAACAACTGCGCCAGGTCGCGGACGAAATCCGCCAGTACATCATCGACACCTGCGCGCGCATCGGCGGGCACACGGGCGCGTCCCTGGGCGCGGTCGAGATCGCCGTCGCGCTCCACTACGCCTTCGACACGCCGACCGACCGCCTCGTCTGGGACGTGGGCCATCAGGCTTACGCGCACAAAATTTTGACGGGGCGGCGCGACGACTTCCCGACCATCAAGCAGTACGACGGGCTGAGCGGGTTTTTGAAGCGCGACGAGTCGGAGTACGACACCTTCGGCGCGGGCCACGCTTCGACTTCGCTCTCGGCCGCGCTCGGCATGGCGATCGCCCGCGATCGCGCCGGGAAGCACCACCACGTCGCCGCCGTCATCGGCGACTCTTCGCTCGCCGGCGGGATGGCGATGGAGGCGATCAACCAGGCGGGCCACCTGAAGACGCGCCTCGTCGTCGTCCTGAACGACAACGAGATGTCGATCGCCCCGGCGGTCGGCGCGCTCACGGGCTACCTGAACCGCATCCGCGAGGCCCACGGCTACCACCGCTTCAAGGACGAGGTCGGCGAGGCGCTGCGCTCCGTGCCGACGGTCGGCGAGCGGCTTCATCACGCGGCGAAGACTTTCAAGGACGCCATCGCGGCGGCGGTGCTGCCCGGCGCGCTGGTCAACGAGCTGGGCTTCAAGTACATCGGCTACGTCGACGGCCACGATCCGCTCTCCCTCGTGCGCGCGTTCCAGGAGGCGAAGCAGATCAGGGACTCGCCCGTCATCGTCCACGTGCTGACGACCAAGGGCAAGGGCTTCCCCGCGCGCGAGAAGAACTACTACGCGTGGCACGCCACCGGCCCCTTCGATCCGAAGACGGGCGCGATGCCGAAGCCCGCGCAGCCGCAGGCCCCGACCTACACGGCGGTCTTCGGGAAGACCTTGTGCGAGCTGATGGGGCGCGACGAGTCGGTCGTCGCGCTGACGGCCGCGATGCCGGACGGCACGGGCGTCGATCAGGCGCTGAAAAAATTCCCCGAGAGATCGTTCGACGTAGGCATCGCCGAGCAGCACTGCGTCACCTTCGCCGCCGGGCTCTCGACCGAGGGGCTGAAGCCGGTCTGCGCCATCTACTCGACGTTCTTGCAGCGCGCCTTCGATCAGATCGTCCACGACGTGTGTCTGCAAAACCTGAACGTCAAGTTCTGCCTCGACCGCGGCGGCATCGCGGGCGGCGACGGCCCCACCCACCACGGGCTCTTAGACATCGCGTACCTGCGCGGCGTGCCGAACCTCGTCGCGATGGCCCCCAGGGACGAGGGCGAGATGCGCGACATGATGCTGACGATGCTCGCGCACGAGGGTCCCGCCGCGATGCGCTACCCGCGCGGAGGCGGTGTGGGCGCGGACGTGGCGCGCGAGCCCGAGCTGTTGGAGATCGGCAAGGCGGAGATACTGCGCGACGCGGGCGGCGAGCTGGCGGTAGTCGCCTACGGCTCGATGGTTCACCCCTCACTGCAAGCCGCCGAACGCCTGTCGCGAGAGGGCGTCGAGACGACGGTCGTCAACGCGCGCTTCGTCAAGCCGCTGGACGCCGGCTTGCTCTTAGCCCTCGCGCGCACGAAGCGCCTGATCGTGACGGTCGAGGAGGCGTACCTGGCGGGCGGCTTCGGCTCGGCGGTGATGGAGCTCCTCGAAGAGAACGGCTTGCAGGACAGGGTGCGCGTCGTGCGCATGGGCGTCCCCGACCGCTGGGTCACGCACGGCGACGCCAAGCTCCTGCTCGCCAAGTACGGGCTCGACGCCGACGGCATCTACACGCGCGTCAAGAGAGAGATCGAGGTGCTCGAAGATCGGCGCGCGGGCAACCGACCGCTGGCGCGTAGCTGAAATTTAATCCCGCGATTGGAGTGGCGCGCACGCGTCGAGTCGGGTTTGGAATCCGACCGCGCGGCGCGCTTTTCGTATCCGCGCGCGCACGATTTCAGTTCAAAGCCGGCCCCGACACACCTTCCCGGGGCGGCGCGGCGCAACCGATTCGCAACCGATTGATGACAGCCGCGCCGTAAACGCGGGCATCTAATGATTTAGTCAGACGGGTCGGAAGACGCGCGCCGGCGGACGCGCGCGGCGCGACTCTGGTCTGGCATTTGCAATCGGATATTCGGGCTGGCGATAAAATCACACGAAAGAAGAGAGATGGCAGAGACACAACAAAATTTCCCCGCAGGCACGACCGACCCGGAAGCGACGCTCGTACAACCGCGCTTTGACGAGGCCGAATCGCAGATCGCGCAGCCGGTCGTCCCGCTCTCTGACGCGCCGCTTCGCCGGACGCGCAGCCGCCTGCCCGTCGCGCTCGTGCTCGTCTCCGCGCTCCTCGGCGGTCTCGTCAGCGTCATCGCCTACAGGCTCTATCAGCGCCCCCCCGCCGAGGCGCAGACGACGCAGCAGACGACGCAACAGCCCGCCGCGCCGCAACCTTCGCAGACGCCCGCCCTAACTGCCGCCGTCCCGGCCGCGGAAGAGTCCGCCCCGCGGGCTGACGTTGCGACCGCGCCGACGAAGCGCGAAGAGAGCGCCGCCGCCGAGGAAGGGAAGACTGTGCGCGTCGTCGAGAAGAAGCGCGACGAAGAGATTAAGCCGCGCGAGGAGACGAGGGCGCGAGAGGAGCGCCACAGGGACGACGAGCCGCGGGCCGCCCGCGTGGCCGAGCCGCGCGCGCGCCGCGTCGACGTGATCCCTTCGTACCCGGACGCCGCCCGCGACGAGCGCGACACGCGGCGCGTGGAGGCGAGCGACTACCAACTGCCGAACGACTCGCGCGGGCGCGGGAGAGGGCGGCGCGCCAAGCGACGCAACATCGACCGCATCCGCGACATCTTCGGCGCGCCGCCGCCCGGTTAAGACCGGACGCCGCGCTTGCGGGCGTTGAAGTTAAAATCAGAAGGCCCGCACGGTCGCCAGGCGACCGTGCGGGCCTTCGCCGCGTCAGACACGCGCGGCTTTCGCCCTTTGCGCGTCCGCGGCGCTTACAGCACCGCGGTCTCTTCGAGCAGGCGACCCGTAGCGAACCGCTCGACGCCGAGCACCGAGGCGTCGAGCAGCGAGGCGCGACCGTCGAGGATCAGCTCCGACGCGAGGCGGCCCGTGGCGGGCGAGTGCATCACGCCGTGGCCGCTGAAGCCGTTGGCGAAGTAGAGCCCGCCGACGGCCGGAGACTCGCCGATGACGGCGTGGTGATCGGGCGTCATCTCGTAGAGCCCCGCCCACGCGCGCCGCGCGTTGACCTGCGCCTCGGCGAGGACGGGCACGCGCGAGGCGGCGCGCGTCAGAATCTTCTCGACGAACGACGCGTCGAACTCCGTCTTGAAGCCCGGCGTCTCTTCCGGGTCGTTCCACGCGAGCAGAATCCCCAGCCCCTCGCGCCGGAAGTGGAAGCCCGTCGACATGTCGATGACCATGGGGAATCGCTGCGGGAGCCCCGCGAACGGCTCGGTCGGGACCAGTTGCCTCCGCAGCGGCTCGACGGGCAGCTCCGCCCCCGCCAGCGCCGCGACCCCCGCGGCCCACGCCCCCGCGGCGTTGACGACCGCGCGCGTCGCGACGCGCCCGCGCGAGGTCACGACCGCCGTCACGCGACCGCCTTCGACCTCGACGCCCGTGACATCTGCGCCGAGCCACAGGCGCGCGCCCCGCTCACGCGCCCTCAGCATGAAGCCCGTCATCACGCTGTGCGGATCGACGAAGCCGTCGGTCGGGCAGAACGTCCCGCCGAGGATGTCGTCCGTGCGGAGCTGCGGCACGATCTCCGCGATCTCCTCGCGCGTGACGAGCGAGACGTTCTTCACGCCCAGGCTCGTCTGCCGCTCGCGGTTCGCCTTCAGGTATTCGAGGTGTCGCTCCGAGGTCGCGGCGAAGAGGTAGCCGTGCGGCCGGTAGTCGGCGGGGTGCCCGACCACTTCGTCGAACTTCGAGAAGAAGTCGATGGAGTGGAGCGACATCAGGATGTTGACGGGCGTGGCGAACTGCGCGCGCACGCCGCCCATGCTCTTGCCGGTCGAGCCCTTGCCCTGGTGCGCCTCGCGCTCTAGGACTAAGACGTTCGTGCACCCGCGCTCGGCGAGGTGGTACGCCACGCTCGACCCGACGATGCCGCCGCCGATGATGACCACGTCCGCCGTCTCTGTCATGTCAACTCCGAGGGATTCCCGCCGCGCCCAGTCACTGCTCGTTGCCCGTCTTGCGCGCGCGCTGGTGCTCGCAGAACTGCTGCACCTGCTGGAAGAGCTGCGAGCACTGCTGATCCTGCCCGAGCCCGTACTTTTCGCACTGCGCCTTGCGCCACTCGACGGTCTTCACGAACTGGAGCGCGCCGGGCACGCCGTCGCAGAAGTTCGGCGCGGGGCGGCTCGCGTCGAGGCACGAGCGCAGGAAGATGCCCGACTTCATCAGCTCGCCCAACCCCACCGCCTTGCGGTTGCGCGCGACGCCCTCGTCCACGCAGCCCTGATTGTCCGTCCCCTCGCCGAACGCCCGACCCTCCTCGATCCCCTGCTTCCCGCTCGCGACGAGTTCGGGTCCGTGCTTCTTCCAGACGTAGACGCCGAGCCCCGCCACGCCCACGATGAGCAGGGCGATGACGGCGCCGATGATCAGCACCACTTTCAACCACGTCGCCATTTCCAAGACTCCTTTCAGCCGTCAGACAGTAAACCCGCGCGGCGCGTCAGCCGGGCGGCAGAAGCGTGGCTAAAGCGCCGCGCGGAGCGGCGAGTTCTTTCAACTCGTAGTAAGGGATCAGCACCTTCGGCTCGCCGTCCGCGTAGGCGGCGATATGGTATTCCGCAAAGACTACCGCCAGCGCCTGATGCATTCAGGTGTCCGGACTTTCATCGTCGCTCACTCACTGGCCGCGCTCGTAGACGATGCGGCCGTCGAAGATCGTCAGCGCCGCCTCGGTCTGCAAAATCTCTTCGGGCTTTACGGTCAGCAGATCGCGCGTGTGGACGACGAGGTCGGCGAGCATGCCGGGCGCGATCCGCCCCTTCTCCTTCTCCTCGAAGGAGGCGTAAGCCGACTCCGCCGTGTAGCAGCGGATGGCTTCACTGATGTCGAGTCGTTCCTGCGGGAGCCAGCCGCCGCGGGGCTCGAACTCGGTGCTCTCGCGTGTGACGGCGGCGAAGAGTCCGAGGTAGGGGCTGATGGGCTCGATGGGCCAGTCCGTGCCGAAGGGGACGTGGACGCCGTAAGCCTCGAAGGTGTGCCACGAGTACGCGCCGAGCGAGCGGTACTCGCCCAACCGATCCGGCGCCCAGCGCTTGTCCGAGATGGCGTGCGACGGCTGCATGGAGGCGACGACGCCGAGGTCGCGGTAGCGCGCGAAGTCCGAAGGCGCGACCACCTGCGCGTGCTCGACGCGGTGCCGCCGTTCTGCCATGTACGTCTGCCCCGTGTGAAGATTCGACTCCTCGATCTTCTTCCCGTTCGCCTTCAGTCCGGCCTCGAACGCGTCGAGCGCCATCCGGTTAGCCCTGTCGCCGATGGCGTGGAGCGTGACCTGAAATCCGGCCGCGTCAAGCGCGACGACCCTGCGCGTCAGCTCCTCCTGCGTCATGCGCGGGATGCCGCTGTTGTGCGGGTCGTCTGAAAAGGGCGCGAGCATGGCGGCGGTGCGCGATCCGAGCGTCCCGTCCACGTAGCCCTTCACCGCCGAGATGCGTATGCGGAGCGGATCGATATGAAGCGCGTCGAACTCCGCGCGCTGCCGCTTCAACTCCTCCACGGGGGTGTCCATGCTCAGCCACTCGGCGACTCTCACGGTCAGTTGATTCTTCGCCAGCAGCTCGCGGTAGAGCGCGAGCGTCTCGTAGCCGGAGACCGAGTCCTGCACCGACGTGATGCCGTGCCGGCGCGCCTCGGCGAGCGAGCGACGAAGCGCCTCCATCTTCTCCTCGCGCGACGGCGCGGGCACGACGCGGCCGACGAGCCCGGCGGCGGTCTCCTTCAGACTCCCCGTCGGCTCGCCCGCCGCGTCGCGCAGAATCTCGCCGCCTTCGGGGGCGCGCGTCGCGCGCGTCACGCCGGCTTTTTCTAACGCGAGCGAGTTCGCCCACGAGACGTGGCCGTCCACACGCTGCACGAAGACGGGGTTGCGCGGCGCGACCTCGTCCAAATCTTTCCGCGTGGGCCACTCGCCGCCCCAGAGCGTGTGATCCCAGCCGCGCCCCAGGACCCACGCGCCCGCGGGGACTTCTCTGGCGCGCGCGGCGATGCGCCGCTTCGTCTCTTCGAGCGTCTTCGCGCCCGCGAAGTTGACGCGCGCGAGCGAGAGCCCGCCGTTCAGAAAGTGCAGGTGAGAGTCGTTGAAGCCGGGCGTCACGAGTTGACCGTGCAGATCGATCTCCCTGTCGCCGCGGAAGGACGTTCTGATCTCGCCATCGGAGCCGACGAGGGCGATGCGCGAGCCCCTGACGGCGACGGCCTGCGCCAACGTGCCGCGCCCGTCCGCGGCGAAGATTTTTCCGTTGTACAGGACGAGATCGACGCGCTGCGGGCCGGGCTGCGCCTGCTGCGCGCCCGCGCGCGGCGAGGCGAAGGCGAGAGAGACGAGTGCGGCGGCGAGCGAGAGGGCGAGCGTTCTGCGTAAGGTGATCATGGCGATAAGTCGGCGGCGCGGGCGGCGCGTCGGGGCCGGGCCGGCGGCGATTGTTATATCACTGTTCGGGCCGGATGATAATGGCGATCACGATTTTCGTCGCGGGCGGCGCACACCCTCGCGCCGCCGTCCGCTTCGGCGCGCGCGCGGTTAAATCGTGCGCCGCCCGCGTGCTATCATCGCGGAAGTTCGACCAATCAGGACAGAAGGGCTTGCGGCGACCGCCGCGCGCGCTCGATCGGTGCTCCGATCAGCCGCGCCGGTCGCGCAACCGGGGGGCATCATGCGCATTCTCGTGACGGGCGGGGCGGGCTACATCGGCAGCGTCGTCGCCGAAGAGTTGGTCGGGGACGGCCACGGCGTCGTCGTCTACGACAACCTCTCGAAGGGGCACCGCACTGCTACGCCCGCGGGCGCGGACTTCGTCCGCGGCGAGCTGACGGACACGGAGAACCTGCGGCGCGCGCTACGCGGGCAGGGCACGGAGGCCGTGATCCACATGGCGGCGCACTCGCTCGTCGGCGAGTCGGTCACAGACCCCGCGAAGTATTACCGCAACAACGTCACCGCCGGGCTCGCGCTGCTCGACGCGATGATCGAGGAGGGCGTCAAAAAGATCGTCTTCTCCTCGACGGCGGCGGTCTACGGCGAGCCGGAGAAGCAGCCCGTCGAAGAGCGGGACGCGCTCGCGCCCACGAACCCCTACGGCGAGACGAAGCTCGCCTTCGAGCGGGCGCTCGGCTGGTACGAGAACGCCCACGGCACGCGCTACGCGTCGTTGCGCTACTTCAACGCGGCGGGCGCGACGCGCGAGTGCGGGGAGGTGCACGACCCGGAAACGCACCTCATCCCCATCGTGCTGCAAGCGGCGGCCGGGCGGCGCGCGCATGTCGAAATCTACGGCGACGACTACCCGACGCGCGACGGGACCTGCGTGCGCGACTACGTCCACGTCGTCGATCTCGCGCGCGCCCACATCCTCGCGCTCGACATACTCGACGCGCGCAGCGCCGTCTACAACTTGGGTTGCGGCGGCGACGGCTACACCGTCAAAGAGGTCATCGACGTGGCGCGCGAGGTGACGGGGCGGGAGATCGAGGCGCGCGTCTCCTCGCGCCGCGCGGGCGATCCGGCGGTGCTCGTCGCCAGCTCCGCGCGGATCAAGGGCGAGCTCGGGTGGTCGCCGCGGTTTCAAGACCTGCGCCTGATCGTCGAGTCCGCGTGGCGCTGGATGCAGTCGCACCCGGCGGGCTACGAGGACGGGGCGGAGGCGCAGGCGGGATAAAAGTAGATTTGAACCCCCGAAGGTCATGAGCACGACGCTGAACGCCCCCGCCGCCCCGCCCCGGCGGACGCGCACGCCCCCGCGCCCGCCGGAGCACTGGCTCGCCGGTTCGATGACGGAGTTCCAGCGCGACCAGCTCGCCTTCGTCACGCGGATGCCGCGCGAGTTCGGAGACCTGGTGCGCACGCGCTTCCTCTACGCGCCCTGCTACTTCGTCAGCCACCCCGACCTGATCGAGCAGGTCCTCCAGACGAAGAACAGAGACTTCATCAAGCCGATCAGCTTCCGCACGCCCTTCTTCCGCCGCCTCATCGGCACGGGGCTGCTGACGAGCGAGGGCGACTTCTGGCGTCGTCAGCGGCGTCTGGCGCAGCCCGCCTTCCACCGCGACCGCATCGCGGCTTACGGCGAGACGATGGTCGCCTACGCCGACCGGCTGACGGGCGAATGGCGCGACGGAGAGGCGCGCGACCTCCACGCCGAGATGATGCAACTGACGATGGAGATCGTCGCGCGCACGCTCTTTTCGGCGGACGTGTCGGGCGCGGACGCCGAAGAGGTCAAGCGCGCGCTCAAGGAGATCGCCGAGCCCTTCGCGCACCAGGCGACCTTCAAGTGGATTTTAGACAACCGTCTGCCCACGCCCGCGCACCGCCGCTTCATGCGCACGGCGGAAAAGTTGGACGGCATCATCTTCAAGATCATCCGCGCCCGGCGCGAGAGCGGCGAGGACGCGGGCGACCTGCTCTCGATGCTCCTCCAGGCGAGAGACGAAGAGGCGGATGGCGCTGGGATGACCGACAAGCAACTGCGCGACGAACTGATGACGCTCTTCCTCGCCGGGCAGGAGACGACCGCCCTCGCGCTCACCTGGGGCTGGCACCTGCTGATGCAACACCCCGCAGCGGAAACCAGACTCTACGAAGAGATCGACGCAGTGTTGGAGGGCGGGCGCGCGCCGAAGATGGAAGACCTCGCGCGGCTGCGCTACGCCGAGAGCGTCGTCAAGGAGTCGATGCGACTCTACCCGCCCGCGTGGGGCGTCGGCCGCGAGGCCGTGCGCGACGTGGAGATCGGCGGCTACACGATCCCGAAGCGCGCGCAGGTCTTCATGATGTCCTACGCCGTCCAACGCGACCCGCGCTTCTGGCGCGAGCCCGAAGCGTTCCGCCCCGAACGCTGGTCGAACGGCGAGACGAAAGACCTGCCCAAGTTCGCCTACTTCCCCTTCGGCGGCGGCCCCCGCGTCTGCATCGGCAACCAGTTCGCGATGATGGAGGCCGTGCTCAGCCTCGCGTCAATCGCCCGCCGCTTCCGCTTCACGCCCGCCCCCAACTCGCGCGTCGAGCCCGTGCCCGGCATGAGCCTGCGCCCGCGCGACGGCTTGAAGGTGATCGTCAACCAACGCTAACCACGATTTAAGCAAAGCCGCTCGAAGACGAAAGGGGCTCACGGGTTGATAGAACCCGTGAGCCACCTTCGCGTCTAACGCCCGCATCACCCGCCCGCCGCCGCCATTGATGATGAGAGCCGGGCTGTCGCGTGTCGGGCGCGCGCCGTTGTCAGGCGTCGCGAGATAGTCTCCATCGCTTCTATCCCTTCGGGGCCTGCGACCTCCTCTTCATTCTTCTTTCAATCTCCTTTTCAACCAGCCCCTTAGAACTTTCAGACTTTTCAGAGTCTATTAACAGCCCTTGCCTCCACAGAATGTTCAGCCCCCGGTCGGTTCTAGTTACCAGGTAAGCGGTGGCATGAGAAAATCTATGAACGTTCCCGCGCCCGTCATCGCCGGCCTCACGCCCTGATTTAATCATGTAGCCACCTGATCATGCTCGGGTAAGGATCGATCCCCATCTCTTTTGCCCTTTCACTATCTGCGGTCAGGCCGATCCATTGTAGGGTCGGCACCCCGAAGTGACGGCCCTGCGTGAAGTTCTCTATCAGGGATGCGGAGCCGCCGCGATAACCCTCCGGGTGAAATACCACCGACGGCTCCAGCCGCAGATGCACCAGGGCCGCGTATGACCAGGCGATAGCCATCAACTCTTCCGCGGCTTTCTTCCCCACGTCTGTTTGAATCTGTTTCCTTCTCGTGGCAGGGACGACCGCGAGGTGTCCCGCCTCGTGCAATAAATCTCCGGGGTACTTGAGCCGACTCTCATCCACCAGAAGCACCCCGCGATTGACCGAAATCCCGGGCAGAAAGGTTTCATGGTCGAGTGCTGCCGCTTCAACCTCCAGACCCACCTCGATCAGGAAGTTGACGATCTTCGCGGTCAGCTCATTTTCAAATCTTTTATCCACCATACAAGCTACCCGGCAATCGCACGTTACTTGCGAGCACCCGCGAGCAAAGCGTCTTGTTCGACTCAGCGCCTAACTCCTGAATTAACCCGCCGCCCGCGAATAGCATTCAACTTTATTGCAAGGAAGCATCTTGAAAGGGATGCTATCGGGCGGTCGAGTTGAATGAGTTGTTCGACGGCGGTGTGCCCGTAAGCGCGACCGCGGCGCCTCATTTCAGACCTCCGCGAACTCCGAGCTGTATCTCACTAATCCCGTGCGTCCGCCCAACGCTCCCGGCTTGAGCTCCACCACCATGAAAACTTCGTCCGGAACAGGATATTCGCAACCCATCCCTTTCGCTTTAGCCGCAGAGAAACCGAAGCGCGCGTAGTAATTCGGGTGTCCGAGAACAAAAACAATATCATGCCCCTGACTTTCGCACTCTTTCAGACCCCGCCTGACGAGCTGTGACCCGATGCCTTGATCTTGCTGAAGCCGCGCGGCGCGGTCTAACTCCACATAGGGGCATGAAAAGCCGCATGCTGCGGTCTAACTCTGTAATGTAAAGCGGCAAAAGCCGCGCGGCGTACCGAATGCTGACGCGGGCAGCGGCACGAAGTAAAGGGCGGAGGGCTGAGAAAGTCCTGCCGCCCTTTATCTCTTTGCTTCACGCCCCTGCGCCGGAGCGACCAGCTCCGCCAGCTCGCGCGGCGTCGGCAACCCGGCTCGCGCGCCGAGGCGGCGGCACTTGAGGGCGGCGACGGCGCTGCCCGTGCGCAAGGCAGTTTCCACGTCATCGCCGCGGAGCATGGCGTGGAGGAAGCCGGCGTGGAAGGCGTCGCCCGCGCCGGTCGTGTCGCGGCAGCCGCCGGGGACGGCGAAGGCGGGCGACTCGACGAAGCGTCCTTCTTGAAAGATTACCGCGCCGCGCGCGCCGAGCGTCATGCCGACGACGGAGTCGGCGCGCAGGCGCGATTTTACTTCGACGAGTGCGGCGCGCTCGTCCGCGAGGCCCGTGAGCCTGCGTGGGAATTCCGAAGAGGAGATGAGCAGATCGAGGTGCGGCAGGAGTTCGGGCAGACCTTCGTAGACGTTGTCGATGTCGGCGGAGACGACGGCGCCCGCGGCGCGGGCCTCGCGCGCGAGCGCGGCGCAGGCCGGGGGGTCGTGCGCGTCGAGGTGCAGCACGCGACCTCGCGCGGCGAAGCCCGCGGGAACTTCGTCGGCGCGGTAGGCGAGTCGCTCGTCCCTGTCCCAGATGATCGTGCGCTCGCCGGTGCGCGCGTCGATGATGATGTAGGCGACCTGCGTGCGCGCCCCCTCGACGACTTCGGCGCGCTCGACGTTGACGCCCTCGTCGCGCAGCGTCTGGAGCCCGAAGCCGCCCTCCGCGTCCGAGCCGAAGCGCCCGGCGTAAGCGGTGCGCGCGCCGAGCCGCGCGAGCCCGACCATCGCCGAGGCGGTCTGGCCGCCCGCCGACTGCGCGCGCTCGCTGAGCCGCGTCTTCGTGTCGAAGGCGGGGTAGGCGGGGACGACGACTAGGTGGTCGACGGCGTTCAGCCCGAAGCCGACCGCGTCGAACTCCCTCCGGTCAGGAATGTCGAAAGGGAATCGCAAAAGTCTCTTCGTCTCCGAATTAATTTATGTTCCGAGTCACCAACAAGACCGGGATATTTGTAGGGGCGGGGCTCGTCCCCGCCCGTCGGTCGATAACAATCCGCGTCGTGTTTAATGAACCGGCGCGGGCAGGGACGAGCCCTGCCCCTACATTATGACGCGCGACGCAGAGTCAATGCGGCGGAGTGGGGAAGCGTGATCATTTGAGGTCGTTGATGAGGACTACGTCGCTCGCGCGCGTGCCGCGGGCGACGGCGAGCTGTCTGCCGTCGCGCGACCAGTCGAACGAGAAGATGTGATCGGTTTTGAAGTCGGTCAACTGCCGGGGCGCGCCGCCGTCGGTCGGCTGAACCCGGACGTTGGAGACGCCCGCGCGCGTATCCGCGTAGGCCACGCCGCGGCCGTCCGGCGTCCAGCGCAGGTTCTCGACGGCGGACGTGGGCGGGATGTCGAACGCCCTCACGAGCCGCCCGTCGTCGAACGAGAGCAGGGCGAGGCTGTAGTAGTTCGCGTTCGCGTCGCCGCGGTAGGTGCAGGCGACCAGCTTGCCGTCCGGCGAGATCGCCGCCCTCCCCGAGAGCTTGCCGGTCAGCGGCGTCGCGCCGCCGCCCTCAGCCGACACCTTCCACAGGCAGTTGCACTCGAAGTTGAAGTAGACGATCCAGTTCCCGTCCGGCGAGACGGAAGGCTGTGTGCCGCCCGCACCGCCCGTCAGCTGCTTCGGGTTGCTGCCGTCGGCGTTGATCCGCCAGACGTGCGGGGCGCCGCTGCGGTTGGAGACGAAGAAGATGTAGCGCCCGTCGGGCGAGGCGGCGGGGTGACCGCTCAGTCGCCCGTCCGACGTGAGCTGCTTGCGCGCGCCCGCGGCGTCCACGCTCCACAGGTTCGAGTCGCCGCCGTCGTCGGACGTGTAGACGACCGCGCCGTCCGGCGTCCACGCGAGACCGGCCGAGCCGTCGTCCTTGCCGTTCGTGATCTGGCGCGCGCCGCGGGCGTCGCCGCCGGGCGCGACCCACACGCGCGACTCGACCTCGGCCTGCACGGTGACGAGCGCGCCCGATTCGGCGGTCGTGCTGACGCCCGTGTAGTTGTTCAGATCGTTCGTGACGCGCTGCGCCTCGCCCGCGGGGTAGGAGACGCGCCAGACCTGCGAGGGCGCGCCCGCCTGCTCCGCGGCGACGAAGACCAGCCCCTCGCCGCCGGAGAGCCACGCCACCTGCCCGACCGACGACCACTCGCGCGCCGTGACGCGCGCCTCCGCGCCGTCCGCGACGCTCACCGCGACGACCGTGTGGTGCTCGACGCCCGCCTCGACGCCCGCGGCCGGGCAGGCGATCAGTTTGCCGTCGGGCGACCAGGAGGGGCCGAGCGAGTCGCCCCAGTCGAAGCGTTGTGAGCCTCTGCGCGCGGCGAGCGTCTGCTCGGCCGAGCCGCCGCCGTCTGCCGGTACGACGACGAGCGCGGTCTCGGCGCGGCCGGGGTAGTTGCGTATGAAGGCGAGGCGCTTGCCGTCGGGCGAGACGGCGGCGGGGCTGTCCGCGTCTTCGGCGATCTGCTTCGGCGTCCCGCCGAGCACGGGGACGCGGTAGACGACGCTCAGGGAATTGTTCCGCTCGTGCGCCACGTAGTAGACGTAGTTGCCGTCGGGCGAGAAGGTCAGCCCCTGGTAGTGGACTTCCGCCGGCGGGATGATCTGCACGTTGCTCGCCGTCGCCACCTGCCTGATCCAGAGGCTCTGCCGCTCGCCCTCCTCCGAGGCGTGGACGACGTACTTGCCGTCGGGCGAGATCGACGCGATCGAAGCCCGGCCCGTGTTGGTCAGGCGCGTCAGCTTCATCGACTGGAACGCGGCGCGGGGAGCGTTGGCGAACCAGCGTCGGCTCGCGTACCTGTACGCGGGGACGGCGGCGAGCGCGGCGATCAAGAGTGCGGCGAGCGCGGCGAGCAGGCGGGGCGCGCGCGACTTCGAGGGCGCGCGCGGCGCGGCGGCGTCCTCTTGAGCCGTGCGGCGCGGCGGCTCGATCAGGCTGGTGCGCGCCGCCGTGACGAAGCCGCTCGCGTTGCTCAATCCGGCGCGGCTGTCGCCCGCCGCGAGCCCCATCCCGCCGGCTCCAGCGCCCGGCGCGATGGAGCGCTCCATCTCGGCGGCGAACTCCAGACGCTGCTTGAGGCGGCGCAGGTCGTTCAGCATCTCGCGCGCCGTCTGGTAACGCTCATCGCGATCCTTGGTGAGCGCCTTCGCGACGATCCACTCAAGGGCTTCCGGCACGCCGTCCACGTAGCGCGCCAGCGGCGGCGGCTCGCGCTCCAGGATCGAGACGATGACGTGGCTCGAAGTCTCGCCGGCGAACGGCTGCCGCCCCGTGATCATCTCGTAGAGTACGACGCCCAGAGACCACACGTCGGCGCGCGCGTCCGTCTCGTGCCCGCGCGCCTGTTCGGGCGACATGTAGACGATCGTGCCCATCACGGTTCCGGGGTTGGTGTTGACGAGCGCGCGCGTCGGGGCTTCGGCGTCGTGCGCGCCCTCCTGATCGCGCGCGAGCTTGGCGAGGCCGAAGTCGAGGACTTTCACGTAGCCGTCGGCGCGCAGCATGATGTTGTCGGGCTTCACGTCGCGGTGGACGACGCCCGCCGCGTGCGCCGCGGAGAGCGCGGAGGCGGTCTGGATCACCGCGTCGAGCAGGTCGCCCAGCTTCATCGGCGCGCGCGCCATGCGCTGGCGCAGCGTCTCGCCCTCGACGTACTCCATCGCGATGAAGCGCGTCGCGCCCTCCCAGCCGATCTCGTGGATGGCTAAAATGTTGGGGTGCGAGAGCGCGGAGGCGGCCCTCGCCTCCTGGACGAAGCGGTTCATCCGCTGCTGATCGGCCGCCACGTCCGCCGGGAGGATTTTGATCGCGACGGCGCGCCCCAGCTCCGTGTCCTGGGCCAGATAGACCTCGCCCATGCCGCCCGCGCCGAGCTGCGAGCGAATCTCGTAACGACCGAGGCGCGTTCCTTCAGGGAGTGGCATGGTCTGGGAGCGGGTTCGGACGAATCAGTCTCCGCGCGGGACGAGGTTGGACAACCGTGGCATTGTAGCCCGCGCCCCCGCGCGCGCGCCAGAGTGTCGGCATGGCGGGAGCTGCTAACAGAACCGGAATGAATGTAGGGGCAGGGCTCGCCCCTGCCCGCGTCGATTCATCACGCGCGCCGCCGACGATGGCGCGCGGCGGGCAGGGACGAGCCCTGCCCCTACAAATTACCCGCGGGCGTCGAGTTTTGTGAGACGCTCTTAGTAGAGAGCGACTTCAGAAACCGTCGTGCCGACAGAGGAGCGAAGCCCCGCGCTCGTCCGTCGTGTTGGCGACGAAGGCGCGGGGCTTTCGGTAAAGTCGAGAAGTTTGTCGCGTCAGTCCTGCCGGCGCGATTTGATCGCCCGCGCGATGAACTCTCCCGCCTCGTCGCTGTAGGGCTTCGGGAACGGCGCGCCCCACTGCGGGTCGGAGTACATCTTGTTCAGACCCTTCTGTATCTCCGGGTCGCCGCCCGTGAAGCCCCGGATCAACTCCGACCAGCGCGCGGCCAACCCTTGTGCCCGCTCGCTCTCCGGCGAGACGCCCTCCTGCACCGCCGCCTCGACTTCGGTGATGAGCGCCATCCAGTCGCGCTGCCCCTGCTCGATGACCTCGCGCGGGATCGTCTTCTGCCGCTCGGCGATCCTGGCTTGCGCCTCCTCCGAGTAGTACTTCTTCGTCCAGTCCGTGTCGTTTTGCATTTCGATCACCTCGATTATTTTTGCGAACGTCTCCCGACCGGGCTCCGCCCCGCCTGCGAGCGCGCGCTCCGCCTCCTCGATGGCGCGCACCGCCTGCGTCAGGCGGCGACTCTTCTCCGCGAGGATGATGCGCTGGAAGCGGAGCGTCGTCGCGAGATCGCGCCGATCCCTGTCGAGCACGTCCTTGATCTGCCTGAGGGGGAAGCCGATGAACTTGAGCGTCACGATCTGCTGCAACCGCGCGAAGTCTTGCTCGCCGTAGAGCCGGTAGCCCGCCGCCGTGCGCCTCGTCGGCTTGAGCAAGCCCAGCCGGTCGTAGTGGTGCAGGGCGCGCACCGTCACGCCCGCCTCGCGCGCGAACTCGCTCGCCCGGTACAGCCTCTCGTCCGTCACGTTCAAAGGTCTCCTCCCTCCCACGCGCCGCATCCTAAAGCCTGACGCAGCGTCAGGGTCAAGCGGTTTTTTAAACCCTCAGGGTCAAGCGGTTTTTTGAAACCTTGCGGGGCGAACTCACATCTCCCTACGTTAAAGGAGTCTGAAACCCCGTGCGAACCCACACCCCCCGCGTCTCTACTCCCCGCGCAGTCGCCCTACTATCTCTCGCGCTCGTCCTCTTAACCACACAAGCGTCGGGTCAGACCGACGACGTAGCTCGCTCACTCGACGAGTACCTCTCCGCGAGGACGGAGGCGGGGCGCTTCAGCGGCGCGGTGCTCGTCGCGCGCGGCGACCGCGTCATCTTCCGCCAGGGCTACGGCTTCGCCGACGTCGAGCGGCGCGTCCCCTACACGCCGGAGACGCGCCACCAGATCGCCTCCATCACGAAGATGTTCACCTCGATGGCGGCGCTGAAGCTGCGCGACCGCGGGCATCTCCGCCTGGAAGACTCGATCTGCAAATATTTGAAAGACTGTCCGGCCATCTGGGAGCCCGTCACCGTGCACCACCTCATGCGCCACAACTCCGGCATCCCCGACTACGAGGAGAAGCTGGAACTCGGCTCGGACAAGTACATGCAGTTCATGGCGCGCCGCAAGGTCGTCGCCACCATCTACGAGGACGCCAAGCGGCAGCCGCTCGATTTCAGGCCCGGCGAGAAGTTTAAATACAGCAACACGGGCTACATCGTCCTCGGCTACGTCATCGCCGCCGCCGCCCGCCGCCCGTTCGCCGAAGTCTTGACCGAGACGGTCTTGCGGCCCGCCGGTCTGACACGCACGGGCGTCCTCGGCCGGGGCGCGACGCCGAAGGACATCGCCAACGGCTACACCTTCGGCGACATCGGCTGGGAGAAGACGCTCGCGGGCTACCCGCTCACGTCGGGTCACCTGAAGGCGCGCGCACGCGTCTACGGCAGGGAGCTGTCGGAGGAGGAGAGGGCCGCGCTCACGCCCGCCGCGGGCGACGGCTCCCTCTACGGCACGCTCGACGATCTGCTGCGCTGGAGCCGCATCATGGACGGGGGCAAGTTCGTCCCCGCGGCGGAGGCGGCCGAAGTCTTCGCGCCGGGGCTCGACGGCTACGGCTACGGCTGGATCAGCGACACCAGTTTCGAGCGCAAGCGGCTGCGCCACACGGGCTCGCTCCCCGGCTACACCTCGCAGCTCATCAAGTTCCCGGAGGAGAAGGTGACCATCATCATCTTCTCGAACCTCGACCGCGCGCGCATGGGCGCCATCGTGCGCGACGTGACGGCCATCGTCTTCGGCAAGCCTTACGACCTGCCCGTGCGCGGCCGGCTGACGAAGCTCACCGCCGAGCAGACGGCCGCGCTCGTCGGCGACTACAAGACGGCCGACGGGACGCTGCTGACCATCCGCAACGAGCCCGACTACCTGACCGCCCAGATCAAAGATCAATACACCGCCGGCCTCATCCCCCTCTCGCCCACCGAGTTCTACTTCCCGCTCGCCGACGGCAGGGCCGTCTTCACGCTCGACGCCGCGGGCAAGGCGGCGCACGTCAACATGCGTTACTCCGGCGCGGATCACGTCGCCGAGCGCGTCGCCCCTTAGCGGGAAGATGCGCGCGCGCCGAAGCGGCGGCCGAGGGGGGCCGCGTAAACCTTTTCCGGGCTGAATTCGTAGGGGCTTGTGCCCTTCGATTAGAACAGTCTGGAGGAGAAGGATGTTTCCCGCCCGCGCTTGCCTGCTCGCCCTCGTCCTTTCGTGCGTGCCCGCCGCCCTCGGTCAGTCGCAGAAGTTCGACGTGGTGCGGATCGCAGAAGGCGTCTACGCCGTCGTACGCAGAGACGCGCCGGGCTTCGCCGTCGAGTCGAACAGCCTCTTTATCGTGTGCGACGACGGCGTGATCGTGGTGGACGCGCAGTCGAACACGGCCGCCACGCGCGAGACGCTCGCCGCGCTGCGTAAGATCACGACGAAGCCCGTCCGCTACGTCGTCAACACGCACTGGCACGACGATCACGTCGTCGGCAACGAGGTCTACCGCGAAGCTTTCCCCGGCGTCGAGTTTATCGCGCACGACGCCACGCGCGAATACCTGCCCGCGCAGGGCATGATCAACCGCAGGAAGTTCCACGCCGGCATCCCCGCCGTGGTGGAGCGGTTCCGCGCGCTCTTGAAGGGCGGCAGAAACGCGCGGGGCCAGGCGCTGACCGAGGAGGAGCGCGCGAGCCTGGAGAGCGATCTCGCGCTCGCCGCCGGCTACATGACCGTGCCCGAAGGCTTCGCGCCGGCGCTGCCGACGACGACCCTGGGCGATCACCTGACGCTCCACCGCGGCGGGCGCACCGTCGAGATCAGGTTCCTCGGGCGCGCGCACACGAGCGGCGATCTGGTCGTGTGGCTGCCGCGGGAGCGCGTCGTCGCGGCGGGCGATCTCGTCGTTTACCCCGTGCCCTTCGTCGGCGCGGATCAGTCGCACGTCGGCGACTGGGGCGCGACGCTCGAAAAGTTACTCGCCCGCCGGCCCGCCGTCATCGTCCCCGGCCACGGCCCCGTCATGCGCGACGACTCGTACGCGCGGCTCGTCGCGCGCCTGATGAACTCCGTCAGGCAGCAGACTGCGGCGGCCGTCGCGCGCGGCGAGACTCTGGAGCAGGCGCGTGGGAGCGTCAGCCTCGAAGAGTTCCGCAAGCTCTTCGCGGGCGAGAGCCGCGTCCGGGACGCGCTCTTCACGGCTTACGTCGTCGGCCCCGCCGTGGCGAGCGCCTACGCCGACGCCGCGGCGGCGAAGTGACGCCCCCGGCGCGCGAAGCGGAACAACGCCCGGCCGATTCCCGCCCTCTAAGGAGGCGCGACCACTTCAACCCGGAGGTAGGGAAGATGAGACCCGCCCTGCTGCTCGCCCTGAGCCTCGCCATCCCGTTCCTGCTCGCCGCGCCGCACGCCGCCGCGGCGCAGGAGGTTCAGCCGGACGAGGTGATCAAGATCAACACCGATCTGGTCGTCCTCGACGCGCAGGTCATTAGCAAGAAGAACAAGCGGATCGTCGGCGAACTCCGGCGCGAGGACTTCGAGCTTTACGAGGACGGCGCGCGGCAGGAGATCAGCTACTTCAGCCGCGACGAGCTGCCGCTCTCCGTCATGCTCCTGCTCGACGTGAGCGGCAGCGTGCGCCCCATCATCGAGCGGGTCGGCGAAGGGGCGCAGGACGCCATGAGTCGCCTCAGCCTCGGAGACGAGGTCGCCGTCATGGCGTTCGGGACGGAGTCGAAGCTCATCCAGGGCTTCACCAGGGACAGGGGGCTCATCGCAGACAAGATCAAGTGGGCGAGTCGGGAGTACTCGGTAGGCAGAGGGACGCTTCTCACCGAAGCCCTCTACGAAGCCGCGCGCGAGATGCAGAACTCGGCGAACCCGGCGAGCCGCCGGGTCGTCGTCGTGGTGACGGACAACGTCGCGTTCCTCGGCGAGGACAACGTCGTGCGCCGCACCCGAAACGAGCTGCTGGAGTCGGGCACGGTCGTCTACGGGCTCGTCGTGCGCGCCGCGTTCGGCAAGGTCTTCAACGTGCTGACGCTCGGCAAGGTGAACCCCATCGAGCAGTTCAGCGAGCAGACGGGCGGCGAGGTGTTGGGGGCCGACAAGAAGGAGGTGGACGAAAAGCTCGGCGAGATGTTCGCGCGCCTGCGCTCGCGCTACAGCCTCGGCTTCAAGCCCTCGAACACGCGGGAGGACGGGCAGCTGCGCCATCTCAAGCTGCAACTCACGCCCGAAGCCGTCAAGCGCAACGGCAAAGTGATCGTCGTCACCAAGCAGGGCTACTACTTCAGGCGCGGTGTCGCGAACAGGCCCGCGCGCGCGACTGATCCGGCGCCGGGCGACGGGGCGGCCCGCCCCCGACGCGCCGTCGGCAGCCCGCCGCCTCCAAGCCGTTAGCGGCGGGAACTTGCGCCGCCCCTCCGGTGTCTGTCTTCCCGTCGATTGCCCCTGATCGTTCGTCCCGGCAATCTTCATCGCTTCAAAAATCGGGTAACGCCTGCGTGCGGTTCTCCGCGCGCGCCGGGGAAGATCGTCGGCCTGCGGCGCGCGCCGCGCGCGGCGGGGAGGTTGATGCTTAAAATCGAAGGGCTGGAGAAGACCTACCGGAGCGGCGTGCGCGCGCTGGCGGGCGTGAGCCTCGACATCTCGCCGGGGATGTTCGGGCTGCTGGGTCCGAACGGCGCGGGCAAGACGACGCTGATGAAGATCCTCGCCACCTTGCTCGAAGCGGACGCGGGCAGGGTCGAGCTGAACGGCGTCGATCTGCTCGCGCGCAAGGACAGCGTGCGCCGCGTGCTGGGATACCTGCCGCAGGAGTTCGGCCTCTACCCGACGCTCACGGCGGAGCAGACGCTCGACTACTTCGCCAGGCTCAAGGGCGTGACCGACGCGAAAGAGCGCGGGTCGCTCGTCGAGGCGCTGCTAGAGCGGGTCAACCTCTCTTCGGAGGGGCGGCAGCGGGTCGGCGGTTTTTCGGGCGGGATGCGGCAGCGCCTGGGGATCGCGCAGGCGCTCATCGGCCGGCCGCAACTGATCATCGTCGACGAGCCGACCGCCGGGCTCGACCCCGAAGAGCGCGCCCGCTTCCACAACCTGCTCTCCGACGCCGCGGGCGAGAGCGCGCTCGTCATCCTCTCGACCCACATCGTCTCCGACATCTCGAACCTCTGTAGCCGGATGGCGATCATGCGGCGCGGCGAAATCCTCAGCGCCGGCACGCCGCGCGAGGCGGTCGCAGGTCTCGCGGGCTCCGTGTGGGAGGCCGCCCTGCCGCCCGAAGCCGTTCCGGCTCTGAAGTCGCGATTAAAAATCATCTCTTCCCAGAGGTTCGACGGGCTCGCGCGCGTGCGTGTGATCTCGAAGGGCTCGCGGCCCGGCGCGGAGTTCACGCCCGCGACGCCGACGCTCGAAGACTACTACTTCAACACGGTCACAGAGGCGGCGGGGGGCGCGCCGAGATGAGGAACCCCGCGAGCACGGCCGTCGGCGCGATCATCCGGACGGAGGTGCTGCTCAACTCGAAGCGCGTCGTCCCCTACGCGATGGCGCTCCTGTTCGGCGGGAACGCCCTGCTGTGGTGGGGCTGGGGGCCGGCCACGGGCCGCGCCCTGGCGACGAACAGCGAGGGGTTCATCGCGGGCGTGCTCCCGGTCTTCTCCTTCATGACGCTGCCGCTCTTCACCGCCGTCATCATGGGCGACCCCGTCATCAGAGACTTCCGCGCGGGCGTGACGCCGCTCATTTTCTCCAAGCCAGTCAGCCGCGCCGAGTACCTGCTCGGAAAATTCTTCGGCAACTTCCTCGTCCTCGTCTGCTGCCAGGCCGCCTTCCCCCTGACGCTCTTCGTGCTCCAGTGGGTTCGCAAGGCCGGCATGATCGTCCAGCCGGTGCGCGTCGTCCCTTACTTCAAACACTTCCTGATCCTCGTCGTCGTCTCGCACCTCGTCCTCGCGGCCGTTTACTTCGCCGTCGGGACGCTCACGCGCAACGCCAAGATCGTTTACGGCCTGGCCGTCGCTTTTTACCCGATCTACATCACCTACCAGGTGGTCGTGTTGAAGGGCATGCCGCAGCGCTGGCGCGTCCTGCTCGATCCGCTGGTGATGAACTGGCAGAAGGATGTCCACGGGCAGAGTGCGGAGTGGTTGAATCAACTCGTGGTCGTTTACAACCCCGTCATCATTCTGAACCGCGCGGCGATGTTGCTCATCGCCGCCGCGTGCCTCGCGATCGTCTACGCCCGCTTCGCGCGAGCCGAGCGCTTCGCGGGCGACGAGAGCCGGAGCCATCTCTCGCTGATCGATCTCTCGACGCAAAGCGATCACCTTTACAACGACACGGAGGACTTGTTGTCGCTGCGCGGCGATCAGCGCAGCACGTTTGGCGACCAGAATAAAAAGGTACTGATCCCGCAGGTCAACGTCGCGGGCGGAGGCTTCAGCGCGAGCCTCGCGAAATTGGTGGCGGCTCTGGGCGTCGAGTTCCGCCTGCTGCGCGCAGAGCGCAGCCTCATCGTCTTCCTGCCGCTGGCGGTCTTCTTCTCCCTCGTGGAGTTGAGTCATCACGCGGTCACCGCGGCAGCGTCCTACGCCGCCGCCTACGCGGGCGGGACGGCGGCGGGCGTGCTGCTCTTCCTGCTCGGCCTAGTCGTCTTCTACACGGGCGAGGCCGTCCACCGCGACCGCGAGCTGAGGGTCGAGCCCGTCCTCTGGGCCGCGCCCGCGCCCAACTCCGTCCTCATCCTCTCGAAGTTCTGCGCGACGCTCCTGCTCGCCCTCTCCCTGCTCGCCTTAGTCGCGTCGGCGTCGACGGGGCTGCAACTGCTGAGGGGGCACGGGCCGGTCGAAGTCTGGGCTTACCTCAAAGTCTATTCGATCATTCTGATTCCGAGCGCGGTCTTCCTCTCGGCGGCTTCCGTGATGCTGAACGTCCTGCTGCGGGATAAGTATCTCGCTTACGCGGCGAGCATCGGGGGCTGCGTCGGGCTCTTCTACCTCTACGGCCAGGGCCATCGCCACTGGCTCTACAACCCGCTGCTGTACGGCCTCTGGACTTACGCCGATCTGTCGGGCGACGCCCTCGCGCCGCTGCTGCTGCACAGGGCCTACTGCCTCGCCCTCGCGTGCCTCTTCCTCGCGCTCGCGCACCTCTGCTCCCGGCGCAAATCGGCGCGCGGCTTTCACGCCGACGGGAGACTGAGTGGCACGGGGTGGTCGAGCCTGATCGCAATCGTCGCGGTCGCGGCAGCCGCCGTCGCGGGCTTGATGCTCATCTCGCGGGCGGGCTGACGCGCGCGCTCTTTCTCTCGCATTTCGCCGCGGCGAAACTTCCGGGTATAGTAAGCGCCTTCCCCCTTCCAGGTTTCTTCGCGGGCGTGAACGAGCCGCCGCCGAGAGAGGTGCGAGATGATGACACGGATGCCCGCCGTCTTCTTCGGGCACGGCAACCCGATGAACGCGCTCGCGCGCAACGCCTGGACGCAAGGCTGGGCTTCGGTCGGCGCGTCTCTGCCGCGCCCGAAAGCCGTGCTCTGCGTCTCGGCCCACTGGTATCTCCCGGCCACGCTCGTCACGGCGCAAACGAGCCCGCGCACCATCCACGACTTCGGGGGCTTCCCGCGCGAGCTGTTCGCGGTTCAGTACCCCGCGCCCGGCTCGCCCGAACTTGCGCGCCGCGTGCGGGAACTGCTCGCGCCCGTCTCGGTCGGGCTGGACGAGCGCTGGGGCCTCGATCACGGCGCGTGGTCTGTGCTCCGCCACGTCTTCCCCGAGGCGGACGTGCCGGTCGTGCAGCTCAGCATCGACGAGACGCAGCCCGCGTCGTTCCACTACGAACTCGCCGGGCGGCTCGCGCCCCTGCGCGACGAGGGGGTCTTGATCGCCGGCAGCGGCAACCTCGTCCACAACCTGCACGCCTACGCCTGGGGCCGCCACGTGGCCGAGCCGCTGGACTGGGCCGCGCGCTTCGACGCGCTCGCGCGCGGGCTGCTCACGGCGGGCGATCACGCGCCGCTCGTCGATTACGAGTCGCTGGGGCGCGACGCGACGCTATCCGCGCCGACGCCCGATCACTATTTGCCGCTGCTCTACGTCATCGCGCAGCAGCGGGAGGGCGACGAGGTCGCGTTCCCCGTCGAGGGATTCGACGGCGGCTCGATCTCGATGCTCTGCGTGCGAATCGGCTGAGCCCGCGGCGGCGTCAATGCAACTGTTTTAGACGCCCGACAAGACTCGCCGGCGCGCGTAATCGTGTAGGGGCAGGGACAAGTCCTCTGCCCGCGTTGAATCATCAAACACGACGCGAATTGTTATCGACAGGCGGGCAGAGGACTTGTCCCTGCCCCTACTGTCATCGCGGTTCTGTAAGTCTCAGTCGACGGATCAATAAAAGGGGTGAGGGAATGAAAACACGGCAACTCGGCAAGAGCGGGCTGACGGTCTCGGCCCTGGGCCTGGGCTGCATGGGGATGTCGGAGTTCTACGGCGAGCGCGACGACGAGGAGTCCGTCGCCACCATCCACCGCGCGCTCGACCTCGGCGTCAACTTCCTCGACACGGCGGACATGTACGGCCCCTTCAAGAACGAGGAGCTGGTCGGCAGGGCCATCCGGGGGCGGCGCGGCGAGGTGGTGCTCGCGACGAAGTTCGGCAACGTGCGCGGCGAGGGCGGCGAGTTCCTCGGCGTCAGCGGCAAGCCCGCATACGTCCGCGCCTCCTGCGAGGCGTCGCTCAGGCGGCTCGGCGTGGAGACGATTGATCTCTACTACCAGCACCGCGTCGATCCCAGCGTGCCCATCGAAGACACGGTGGGCGCGATGTCGCGGCTCGTCGAAGAAGGGAAGGTGCGTCACCTCGGCCTCTCCGAAGCCGCGCCGGAGACGATCCGCCGCGCGCACGCCACGCACCCCGTCGCCGCCTTGCAGACGGAATACTCCCTCTGGACGCGCGACGTGGAGGAAGAGATTCTGCCCGTCTGCCGTGAACTCGGCATCGGGTTCGTCGCCTACAGCCCGCTTGGTCGAGGCTTTTTGACGGGGCAGTTCAAGCGCCCGGAAGACATCCCCGAAGGCGACTACCGACGCAACGCGCCGCGCTTCCAGGGCGAGAACTTCGATCAGAACATCAAGCTCGTCGAGCGCGTCACCGAGATCGCCTCCGCCCGTGGGGCGACGCCCGCGCAGGTCGCGCTCGCGTGGGTGCTGGCTCAGGGCGAGGACGTGGTTCCGATCCCCGGCACGAAGCGCAGGAAGTACCTGGAAGAGAACGCGCGCGCCGCCGGGATCGAGTTGGGTGCGGAAGAGTTGCGGCGCATCGGCGAGATCGCGCGACCCGGCGTCGCCGCGGGCGCGCGCTACCCGGAAGCCTCGATGCACACGGTCAACCGCTAGTCGGCGAGATTCAGGCGCTTCATTGAGCCGCCGCCGGCGGCCCCGGCGAGAACCCGCGGCGGCGGCTCATTTCCCGCACCTCCTTCAATCGTAATGTCAGATCGCCTTGCGCGCGGGGCGTGCCCGGTGGGGCTCGTGTCGGGGCTGTCCGTTTGGCGTCTGATACTGTACACTGCTGCGCGCGGCAACGATTGCCGCGCGCGGGCAACCGCCATCCCCGGCGCAAGACTAAAGCCTTAACGCCTCCCCCTTAATAATTTCAGTCGGTCGACAGGGTAGAAGTCCTCTTATGAAAATCTTGCTCTACAACCCGGACAACGGCGTCACGCGCAACTTCATGCCGCACCTCTGGATGTTCCTGCTGCAAGCGCTCACGCCGCCCGAGCACGAGGTCGTGCTGATCGACGGCAACGCGCGCGCGATGAACGAGGAGGAGCTGGTCAGGTTCACGCGCGAGGAGGGGATCGGGCTCGTCGGCATCGGGGCGATGACGAGGATGGTGGCGCGCGCCTACCGCGTCGCCGACGCCCTGCGCGCCGCCGGCGTCAAAGTCGTGATGGGCGGGCCGCACGTCACGGAGTGTCCCGACGAGGCACTGGGTCGCGACGGTGGGCCGCGCCACGCCGACGCCGTCGCGCTCGGCGAGGCCGACGAGACGTGGCGCCTCATCGTCGAGGACGCCGCGCGCGGCGAGTTGAAGGAAGTTTACGAGCCGCAGCGCGACGCTAAGGGGCTCGACAAGAAGCCGAGCCTGCAACCTTACCCGCACATCCCCTGGGAGACGCTCCCCATCGAACAGTTCAGCCTCGTGCCCGGTTTCCTGAAGCCCCTGTTGAGCAAGCTCGGCGGCGGGTGGGGCTCGTTCCACGTCGTGCCGATTGAGACGGGCCGCGGCTGCCCCTACGGCTGCGAGTTCTGCACCGTGACGGGATTTTTCGGCGACTCGATCCGCTTCCGCACGAACGAGTCGGTCGTCGAAGAACTGCTGCGACTGAAAGAGCGCGCCAGGAGGGAGCGCGGGCAGATCGCGGTCTTCTTCATCGACGACAACCTCGCCATCAACGTCAAGCGCACGAAGTCGCTCCTCAGAGACATCATCGCCGCGGGCGCGCAGCTGCCGTGGGTCGCGCAGATCAGCGCGAACCTGCTGCGCGACGAGGAGCTGGTCGACCTGATCGCCGAGTCGGGCGGCAAGTGGGTCTTCATCGGGATGGAGTCTATCGACCCGGCCAACATGGCCGACGTGAACAAGAACTTCAGCAAGCCGGGCGAGTACGGCGTCGTGCTGGACAGACTGGCGCGGCGCGACATCTACGCCATCACCTCCTTCATCTTCGGGATGGACAACGACACGCCGGGCGTCGCCGAGCGGACGCTCAAGGAGATTCGCTCGTGGCCGCCCGGACTGCCTGTCTTCGGGCAGCTCACGCCCTTCCCCGCGACGCCGCTCTACGACCGCCTGGAAAAAGCCGGACGCCTCGCGCGCCCGAAGCACTGGCTGGACTTCGCGCCCTTCGTGATGGCGCACGCGCCGCTGAAGATGACGATCGAGGAGGCGCGGCAGGAGACCAAGCTCGCGTGGGAGTTGTCCTACAGCCCGGCGCGGAACGCGCAGGTGGTCGAGTCGCTCGCCGGCAGATCGTTCCAGTACCGGGCCGGCCACTTGATCGCGCGCCTCTTCTTCCACGGCATCTACTTCCCGCAGATGGGCAAGCGCGCCTGGATGAAGCTGATCTTCGAGAACCGCCGCACGCTCTACAGCCTCATCAGGGAAGGCACGGGTAAATTCCGCGCCGCGCGCAGGGAGCAGAAGGTCAAACTCACGGCCGCCCCGCCCATCTAACAGACGCCCGAATCCGACGCCCGGCGCGCAAGCCCGTTCACCGTACCGGCGTCCGACGATCCCAACGTGATCGTCGGACGCCGGTACGCGCTTTAGGCGCGTCGCGTGAGACTCAGCCGACCGCGGCACGGTGTCCGGACGCCGCGCCCGCCCCGGCTGAGCCGCGCCGTCTTTCCGCCCTGACTTGCCGGAACACGATCCACGCCGGGAGGAGGAGCATGACGAAGTAGTTGATCATGTAAGCCTGCTTGAAGAAGGTGAGCGACAGCAACTCGGCGCCGGCGGTGAGGACGACGAGACGGCGCAGCCAGTCTCTCTCGTCGAGCATGAGCGCCGCCGGGAGCAGCATCGCCAGATACCACGCGTTGAACTTGGAGCTTGCCACGCAGACGAGCGCGTAGAGGATGAGGACGAACTTGCGCGCCAACGCCTCCGCCGTGAAATCCTTCGGCACTCTGATCCACTGGACGAGGACGAAGAGCAACAGGCCGATCCTGAGAGTCGCCTTGATCAGCCAATCGACCGCCTCGTGCAGCGGCGCGAGTCGGGGCGCGAGGCGCGCGGCGTTCTCGAAGACGTGTATGAGGAAAGAGTGGAGCGAGTTGTCGATGAGCGTCGCGTTGTCCTTGATGTCGGCGAGCCGGAGCAGCCGCCAGTCCTTGAGGTAGGGCGCGCTGGCGAGGACGACGAGGATCGCGCCGAGGAGGCAGCCGAGCGCCGCCGCCTTCCAGCCCTGGCGACGCACGACGAAGACGAGCGCCGGGGGAATCAGCAGCACCGGCGCGTACTTCAGCAGCGCCGCGGCGACGAGCACCGGGATGATCCACGCGGGCGCGCTCGTCACGGCGAGGAAGACGGCGAGCGCGACGAGGCAGCCGATCAGGATGTCGTTGTGCCCGTTCGCGACGTGGTGCATCAGGACGAGCGGGTTCCACAGGAGCAGGTAGAGGCTGCGCACCCGGCCCGCGCGTCCGAGCCGCGCCGTCGCGGCCCAGACGAGCCACGCGGCGAAGGCGTAAGCCAGCACGTTCACGCCCTTGAACAGTGAGAGCGTCAGCCACCAGTTGCCGCCGCCCGCCTGGCAGAGCAGGCGCGCGAGCAGCGAGAAGAGGAAGCCGTAGGGGTTGGGGTTATAAACCCAGTGCTCGCGCAGCATCGGGTCCTGCTGCCAGTTCGGCGTGTCGGCGAGCCGGTAGACGTAAGGGTTCAGGCCGTAGTGCGCCTGCTGCCAGCCGCGGTTGAGGTAGCCGAACACGTCCGTCGAGTGGAAGGGGACGGTGAGGAAGGCGAAGAGGCAGAAGAGCGCGCCGAAGAGGACGACCCTGCGCGCCGCGCGGCTCGCGCCTTCTGTCTCCTCGCCGCCCGCGCCGAGGAGCCGGTAGCCTTTCCAGAAGAGGAAGAGCAGGGGCAGGACGCAGAGCCAGATGAAGACCTCGCGCGCCGTGCGCGTGTAGACCTGCGGGCCTCGGACGTAGAACAGGCAGGCGCCCAGGTAGACGAGCGCCGTCAGCCACCCGACCCGGTCGAAGCTGAGAAACCGTTTCGTCGCGGCGCGGTCGCGCGCGGACTCGTTCGCCTCTTTCATGCTCCCGCGCAGGTTAGCAGTAAAACGCCATAACTGAAATAGAGGCCCGCGGCGCGCGCCTGTCGCCGCCGCAAAACTTCTGGGTTATAGTAGAGTCAGTCCCCGGTTAATTTCGCGCACGACGAGCAGGGCATGACTCTACAGGAAAAGCTCGCCTCCTTGCCGACTTCGCCCGGCGTCTACCTGCACAAGGACGACGCGGGGAAGATCATCTACGTCGGCAAGGCTAAAAATTTGCGCAACCGCGTCCGCTCCTACTTCCAGTCGGGGCGCGGGCACGACTCGAAGACCCGCCAGCTCGTCCGCAGGATCGCCGATCTCGAATTCATCGTCACCGACAACGAGGTCGAGGCGCTGGTCTTAGAGTCGAACCTCATCAAGAAGCACAAGCCGCGCTACAACATCCAGCTCAAGGACGACAAGCAGTACCCGCACCTCAAGCTCACCGTCAACGAGCCTTTCCCCCGCGTCATGATCACGCGCCGCATCCAGCGCGACGGCGCGCTCTACTACGGCCCGTTCCTCCCGGCGTCTCTCGCGCGCCGCTCCATCGATCTCATCAACCGCACGTTCCAGCTCCGCACCTGCGACATAGAGATCGACGGCAGGCTCCCCCGCCCCTGCCTCGAATACCACATCAAGCGTTGTTTGGGACCATGCGTGAAGGGGCTGTGCACGCCGGAGGAGTACGCCGAGAGCGTGCGCGACGTGAAGATGTTTCTGGAAGGCAGGAACAGGGAGCTCGCCGACGAGTACGAGGGGCGGATGACGCGCGCCTCGGACGAGATGAAGTTCGAGATGGCGGCGAAGTACCGCGACCTGAGGAAGACCGTCCTCGCCGTCTCGGAGCAGCAGAAGATGGCGACCTCGGCAGACCGCGACGTGGACATCTTCGGCTACTACCGCGAGGGGGCGCGCCTCGCCCTCCAGCTCTTCACCATGCGCGAGGGCAAGATCGTCGGCCGCCGCGAGTTCTTCTGGGAGGACCTGGAAGCGTCCGACGAGTTCGACCCGGCGAAGTTCCTCGGCGAAGTGCTGACGCAGTACTACTCGACCGACTACGTGCCGCGCGAGGTTCACGTGCCCGTCGATTTCGAGGATCGCGAGCTGCTGGAGAAAGTCCTGACGGGGCGCAAAGGCCGCCGCGTGAAGATTCTCGACCCGCAGCGCGGCGAGAAGCGCGACCTCGTGTCGCTCGTCGAGAAGAACGCGCAGATCGCCTTCGAGCAGCGGTTCCGCGTCCTCAAGCCCGACATGGAGCGCGTGCTCGAAGAGTTGCAGGAGACGCTGGAGCTGCCGCGCTTCCCCTCGCGCATCGAGTCGTTCGACGTGTCGAACATCTCCGGCGCGGAGAACGTCGCCGGGATGGTGGTCTGCGAGAACGGCAAGATGAACCGCGCCGCCAAGCGCACCTTCCGCATCCGCACGGTCGAGGGCTCGAACGATCCGGCGTCGATGCGCGAGGCGGTCTCCAGACGCTACCGCCGCCAGCTCGACGAGAACCAGCCGCTCCCCGACCTCGTCATGATCGACGGCGGCAAGGCGCAGCTCGGCGCGGCCGCCGACGCGATGCGCGAGCTCGACCTGGAGGCGATCCCGATGATCGGGGTGGTGAAGCCGCCGCGCCGTCACAACGAGGTCTCGCACCTGCTCGTCAAAGGCCGCGAGCACGATCCCGTCTACCTCGACTCGCACTCGGCCGTCCTGCGCCTCATCCAGATGATCCGCGACGAGACGCACCGCGCCGCCGTCACCTACCACCGCAAGCGGCGCGAGATACGCGACTTCACCTCGGAGCTGACCGAGATTCCCGGCGTCGGCGACAAGCGCAGGCACCGGCTGCTCCGCAACTTCGGCTCGATCACGCGCATCGCGCAGGCGTCCCCCGCGGAGTTGACTCCGTTCGTCGGCCGTCAGGTGGCCGAGGAGATCGCGGAACACTTCAAGCGGCAGCGCGCGCTCGCCGGCGTCGAAGAG
Organism: Pyrinomonadaceae bacterium; assembly: GCA_035537435.1. Taxonomy (GTDB): domain Bacteria; phylum Acidobacteriota; class Blastocatellia; order Pyrinomonadales; family Pyrinomonadaceae; genus JAIVGV01. The sequence goes on from DATLMC010000144.1 coordinate 75,266, forward strand.
TCGAACGGCGCGGACTCCCCCGGCGTCGAGAACGACGAAGGCGCGGCGGCGCGCACTCAAGGAAATAAGAGCGGACGGCTCGCGCGGGGCGTCGGCGCGGTCGACGCGCCGCCACTGGACGTGGAGACGCGGCTCGACGACCCGGAGGGCGACGCCGAAGACTTGCAGCCGATCCGCTCGGTCGATCAAGGCGGCGAGGTGCGCAGGCGTAAGAAGTCCGCGCGACAGCGCGGCGCGCGCCCGACGAACCCGCACGGCGTCAAGCGCGAAAAGGTCGGCGGCGAAGAGTTATAAATTTCAGGGGAGGAAATTATGAAGACTGACAACGGGGCGAGCACTTCGATCTGGATGGCGACGGCCGACACGCCGCGCGAGGGGCGGCTCGACATCGATCTGGACGTCGACGTGTGCGTCGTCGGCGCTGGAATAGCGGGGATGACGACCGCGTACCTGCTCGGCCGCGAGGGCAGGCGCGTCGCCGTCATCGACGACGGACCCGTCGCCGGCGGCGAGACCTGTCGCACCACCGCGCACATCGTCAACGCGCTCGACGACCGCTACTACGAGCTGGAGAAGATGTTCGGCGAAGACGGGGCGCGGCTCGCCGCCGAGAGCCACACGGCGGCCATCGAGAAGGTCGCGGAGATCGTCCAGGCCGAGCAGATCGACTGCGACTTCTCGCGCCTCGACGGCTACCTCTTCGTCCCCGAAGGCGACTCGACGAAAGTCCTCGACGACGAGCTGGCGGCCGCGCACCGCTGCGGCCTCACCGGGGTCGAGCCGGTCGAGCGCGCGCCCGGCCTCTCGTTCGACACGGGGCGCGCCCTGCGCTTCCCCCGCCAGGCGCAGTTCCACATCCTCAAGTACATCGACGGCCTCGCGCGCGCCGTCAGGCGCGACGGCGGCCGCCTCTTCACCGAGACCCACGCCGCGAAGATCGAGGGCGTGGACGACGGCAGCGCGCGCGTCGAGACGAACGAGGGCCGTGTCGTCAGCGCCCGCGCCGTCGTCGTCGCGACGAACACGCCGGTCAACGATCTCTTCGCCATCCACACGAAGCAGGCCCCCTACCGCACCTACGTCATCGGCGCGCGCGTGGCGAGCGGGAGCGTGCCGCGGGTGCTGCTGTGGGACACGCCCGATCCGTACCACTACATCCGCATCCAGGAGGGCGCGGGCGGCAAGAGCGGCTACGACGTGCTCGTCGTCGGCGGCGAGGATCACAAGACGGGGCAGGCCGACGACGCCGAGCGCCGCTTCGGCGTCCTCGAAAAGTGGACGCGCGAACGCTTCCCCATGATCGAGGGCATCGAGTTCCGCTGGTCGGGCCAGGTGATGGAGCCGGTGGACGGGCTCGCCTACATCGGCCGCAACCCGTCGGACAAGGAGAGCGTCTACATCGCCACCGGCGACAGCGGCAACGGCATGACGCACGGCACGATCGCCGGGATGCTCCTGACCGATCTGATCGCGGGGCGCGACAACCCGTGGGCTGAGTTCTACGACCCTTCGCGCAAGCCGACCTCCGCGCTCGGCGAGTACGCGAAGGAGAACCTGAACGTCGCCGCGCAGTACACGGACCTCGCGTCGCCGGGCGACGCGGAGTCGGTCGAAGAGATCAAGCCGGGCGAGGGCGCGATCCTGCGCCGCGGCCTGACGAAGGTCGCCGCCTACCGCGACGAAGAGGGTCGGCTCCACGAGCGCTCGGCCATCTGCGCGCACCTGGGTTGCGTCGTCGCCTGGAACTCCTTCGAGAAGTCTTGGGACTGCCCCTGCCACGGCTCGCGCTACCACGCGCGCGACGGCCACGTCGTCAACGGCCCGGCCATCAAGGGCTTAGCCGAGGCCGCCGAGTGATCGTCGCGCGGGTCGATATACGGCCCGGGGCATATTTGGGGCAGACTCTTCCGGCTCCTCATTTCGCCACCAGTGAGAGCTCTGCCCGCTGCTCGCCGCCGGCCGGCTCTCGCCGGCTGGTGGCCTCGACGGCCGCCCGCTTCGCCCTCTCCGTGCCGTGCGTGTAGCGACGCGTCGTCTTCGGGTCGGAGTGCCCCATCAGCTCCGCGATAGTCGCCTCGCTGTGGCCGGCCTCGGCCAGCCTGGTGCCGAACGTGTGGCGCAGGTCGTGCCAGCGCAAACCTTTGACGCCTGCCTCGCGGCACGCGGAGTCAAACGGCCTTCTCAGTTCGGTGTAAGCCCTGCCCGTCTGCGGGTTGGCGAAGACGTATTCCGATCCCTCGGCAGCCCGCCTCAGCTCGAGCATGATCTCGCGCACCTGCGCGCTCATCGGGACTTGGTAGCTCTGCCCCGTCTTCGCGTTCGGCACCCAGATCACGTCGCGCTGAAAGTCCACCCGATCCCACTTCATGTTGAGTTGATCGCCGCGGCGCATCCCCGTCCCTATCGCGACGAGCACCGCCGGGCGCACGTGCGCCCGCGGCCCCACCAGGAGCGGGAGCAGCCGTTCCTCCTCTTCGTCGAGCAGATAACGGACGCGCCTATTATCAGTGTGCAAGAGCTCTACTTCAGAGCAAGGATTGGTGGCGGCGAGCTTGTGTCTCATCGCTAGGGTGAATATCCGGGAGAGCAGGGCAAGCTCCCGGTTGACCGTCGCCGGGGCGCGAGTCCCGCCCCGCTTCGTAATAGACTCGCGCCGCTGCTTCTTATACTTCTCCACCATCAGGGGCGAAATCTGAGCGAATGTTTTGCCCCTGAAGAAGTCCACGAGCACCCGTGCCCGGAACAGATCGTGCCGCCACGATCTCTTATGGGCCTTCGCCCACGCCAGGTAGGTGCCTTCCGCGAACTCGTCGCCCGCAGTGTTTGGGTCGCCGATGAACCCAGCGAAATCGTTATTGCCCGACGGCCTCCCGTAACGCCCTCGAAGACCGCCTTCTTCGCCTCGACCTCGGCCTGCTCGGCCTCGTACTTCGTGCGCGCCTCGGGTACTGAGGCGCGGTACCGGACACCGTGAATGGTGAAGGCGTAGCGCCAGCGCGGTCGCCTCGCCGTGCCTCTGTTTTCGACTGGCATGTTGTCTCCTTTACTTGCGAGCATGCAGCCACGCTTTCGGGAGTTGCGCGGCACTATATCGCGGCGCGGCGGGGCGGGGAAGGGCCTACCTTTCGGCGCAGTCCTTCGTCCATGCGTCGATTTCACCGGCTTCAAACCGGAGCAGGCGGCCCGCTTTCCGGAACGGGATGCGCCTCTGGCTAACCATGGTGTAGATAGTGCGCGGCCTGCAGCGCAATAAGGCGGCGACCTCCGGGACCGTCAGAAAGTGCGGAGCGACTGTCGCAGGTTTCGCCGCCGCGCCCGAGCCAGCGGCAGGCACTGCCCGTAACTGAGCTTTCATTGATGAGTCGCTCCTTATGATTGCGGCTGCGCTGCGGGCCCGGTACTCGGCTTCGTCTCGCGCTTATTCAAGTCTGACTTTGTCACGTAGCGCCGGCCGGTCTTGGGCACGTAGCGGCTGCGCGCCCATGCCGCCCGCCACCGGTTGTGGCACTTCTTGCACTCATGGCGCCTGCCGCCACGGCAGTCCTTCGCCCGGTAGAAGCCCACCTCGATCAGTTTCCTGACGCCGCAGACTCGGCAGCGGCGGATCTCGCTCGGGACGTGCGCCGCAGGGTCAAACCTGTTGATGGTTTCCCGGTTTTCGTCCGCCACGGCTCGCCGCCTCCCTGCCGCGGGTACCCGACTTCGTCACGCTAAGCCATGAGCCCGCAGCACTTCACACCATCCACGTCGCCCGACCACTTGTTGATGAAGTGACATTAAATCTGTCGCTGGAGACCAACTGAGGTCGCGCGTCACCCTCAACTTAGAACTCCGGGGAAGGACCCGACTGCGGCAGCGACGGGTCGGGCCGCGGGGGCGGCGTCTGAGCTCCGCCCTCGGCCTCGAGCCGCTCTAGGGCGACTCTCATCTCGGCGTCTTCGGGGCGGGACGCCCCCGCGTCGTCATCGTCCCTGTCCCAGCGGCTCATGTCTTCCAACATGGCCAGCACGACGCGCCTCCGGTCGTGCGTGGCGGCCGCAAAGTAGTCGAGCGCCAGCGCCTCTTCGTGGCTCAGTTCGCGGACGTCGTCGTCGCCGGCCGCCCTCCTCGACCGCGCCGCCTCGACCGGCCGTAGGGCCCGGCGCAGCTCCGCGACCATGCGGCGGGTCTGCGGCGCCCACAGCCAGTAGGGCTGCTCGTCGTACCTGACGAGGAAGCGGCGCATGACGCCCTCGACTCCGCGCAGGGCCTTCAGCTCGCCCGCGTATACGGTGCTCTCTTTAGCCAACTCCTCGGCCTCCCTGTAACCGACCAGCGACAGGTCGCGGAAGAGGATCCCCTTCCAGCACCCGGAGCAGACGGCCACGCCGAACCACTCCCAGCGCCGGCGGTCGAAGTAGTTGCGCCGCGAGCAGGGGCAGCGCACCAGTGCCGTGCGCCCCGCGCCCCCGAGGTAGCGCGCCCGCGCGCCGCCACTCACCACGTCACTACTCTCCCTTCCCCTCCGACTTGAGTCGTCACTCAGCGGGTACTCACCGAGACGATCTCGGCGCCGAAGCACTCGAGCACCCGGCGGACGACCGGGTGCGACTCGGCGTAGGCCCTCAGCCACAGCTGGCCGTCCGGGCGCGCGTTGCCGCCCCACACCTGGGAGCGCGCCGCCGCTTCCGCCTCCCGCCTCGTCAGGCCGCACTCGAACTCGAGCACGGCGGCCCGCTCTTCCAACTCGTAGACGAACTGTGCGAGCTCCGCCTCGTGCGCCCGGACGAAGGCGTGCAGGTGGGCGTCGAGCGCGCCCGCCGGCGCGAGCACGCGCAGGCGGCAGTCGCCCGCGAGCGAGAGCCGCACGCCGCGACCGCGCAGGTAGGCGCACAGGGACGGCGCGATCACCGCGTAGCCCCCTCGGCCTGAGGATGGGTGCGGGCGGCGCCCGGCCGGTAGCGCGTCGCGCTGGCCGCGACGCGCTCCACCTCCGACTCGTCGAGCGGCGGGACGCAGCGCGCGGAGTTAACCGCACGGAGCTCCGCGGCGATCTCGGCCTTCGTCGAGCCCGTGCCGCGCATCGCACAGGCGAT
>DATLMC010000145.1:0-4042 GCA_035537435.1 Pyrinomonadaceae bacterium
GTCTCCGGCACTTCGGCGACGCGGACGAAGCCGCTGATGCCGATCGGCGAGTTCCCGATCATCGAGATCATCGTGCGGCAACTGATGGCGCAGGGCATCACCGATCTGACGTTGACGGTCGGCTACCTGGCGGAACTCATCCGCGCCTACTTCCAGCAGCGCCCGTCGCTCACCGCGAAACTCCAGCTCTCCTACGTCACCGAGGAGACGCCGACCGGGACGGCCGGATCGATCTCGCTCGCGCCGCGGCCCACCGAGACCTTCCTCGTGATGAACGGTGACGTGCTGACCACACTCAATTACCAGAGCCTCATCCGCCACCACCGGGAGCAGGGTGCGGCCCTCACCATCGCCGTCCGCAAGAAGCACGTGAAGATCGACCTCGGCGTGATCGTCGCCGACGAGGGGGGCCGCATCGTCGACTACAGGGAGAAGCCGGAACTCGACTATCTGGTCAGCATGGGCGTTTACGTTTATGAGCCGCGCGTTCTCGATTACATCGAGAAGGGGGCCTACCTGGACTTCCCCGATCTCGTCCTGAAGTTGATCGCCGCCGGCGAGCGCGTGGTCGGCTACCCGAGCCAGGACGTGTGGCTCGACATCGGGCGGCATGAAGACTACCAGGAAGCGGTGAGGGAGTTTGAAAGCCGCCGCGCGGAGTTTCTCACCGAGTTCGGGGCGGGGGCCTAAAGCGCCCCCCGGCGTCGGCGGGTTCGTGACGGGACGATCTGAGATGTGGCAGAGGGCGCTTGTGACGGGCTGCGCCGGATTCCTCGGTCGCAGCCTGATACCGATCCTCCGAGAGCACGTCGGCGGCGGCGGGCTCTTCGGCACCTCGCGCCGCGCGCGCGCGCCGGAGTTAGAGAATCTGCTCGACGCTTACGTCCCGGCAGACCTCTCATCGCACGGCGCTGCGCGGGGCTTGATCGAGTCGGCGCGGCCCGACGTGATCTTCCACCTGGCGTCGGCGCGCGCAGGTACTCTGGCGCAGTTGCTCCAGTCCAACGTGGTCGCGACGGACGACCTGCTGCGCTGCGCGCGCGAGGCCGGGGGCGGCGCGCGCGTGATCGTCGTCGGCTCCTCCGCCGAGATCGGTTATTGCCGGGAGGAAGACCTGCCGCTCGCGGAAGACGCGCCCTGCCGGCCTGTCGACGACTACGGCGTGTCGAAGCTCTGCCAGTCTTACGCGGCTCAGGCGGCGCACCTCTCACACGGCCAGGCGGTGATCCGTGTGCGCCTGTTCAACCTTCTCGGCCCGCACCTGCCGGAGACGCTTCTGCCGGGTCGCTGCGTCCAACTCCTCAAGGCGAACCGCGACGCCCGGCGCGCGGTCAGGTTGAGCTTCGGGAACCTGGACACGCGGCGCGACTACACGGACGTGCGCGACATCTGCCGCGCCCTCCTGCTGGCCGCGCGACTCGGCCGGGGCGGCGCGCTGTACCACGTCGGCTCGGGGAGGGCCGTGAGCGGGCGCGAGGTGGTGGGGGCGCTGGCGGCTGAAGCCGGGCTTGAAGTAGAGTGCGAGACGACCCACGGCGGAGGCGGCGGAGCCTTCGTGCCGGTGCAGGTCGCGGACGCGGGGTTGGCCGCGCGCGCGCTCTCCTGGTCGCCGGCCATCACCTTCGAGCAGTCCGTGAGAGAGATGTGGCGGTGCGCCGTCGCGGACGGGGCGTCCCGTTGAGGCCCGGCGCGCAATTTTTGAGAACGCCGTGGCGCGTCAGCGAGGTGGTACAGTAACTTTGCGGATTCTATTCGTCGGCACGGCGTGGAGCCATCACCTGTCGCGCTGGATCAACCAACTCAACGGACAAGGATGGGACATCCACCTCTTCCCGCTCAACGCGGACGAGGGCGTCCACCCTGATCTCGCCGACCTCACCGTCCACGACGCCATCCACGGGCGGCCGCGCGGGGCCGCCGCGAGCGTCCGCGCGGTCGACGACTTCTGGCCCCTCGTCAGGGACGGCTATCCGTTCGCGCGGGGGGCGATGACGGCGCGCCGGATCGAGCGGAACTTCTTCCCGCGCCGCGCCGACCGCGCGTGGCGGCTGGCGTACGCGATCCGCAAACTCCGACCCGACATCGTCCACTCCATGACCATCTACCCCGCGAGCGATCTCATCATGCAGGCGCGGGAACATTTAACCGGGGAGTTCCCCGTCTGGATGGTGAGCAGTTGGGGGTCGGACATCTACCTCTTCCCGCGCCTCTCCCAGTATGCCGAGAAGAGCCGCGCCGCGCTCTCAAGCTGCGACTACTTCATCTGCGATTGCCAGCGCGACGTTGAGTCCGCGCGCAGGTACGGCTTCCGCGGCGAGGTTCTCGGAGTAGTTTCCGGCGCCGGCGGGTTCGACGTGGGGTGGTTGAACAAGCTGGCAAGGGTCACGCCCACGTCGCGCAGGCGGCTCATCATGATGAAAGGGCAGCAGCACATCGCCGGGCGCGCCCTGGTCGGCGTGCGCGCCCTCGAATTGTGCGCCGACGCCCTGCGCGACTACCGCCTCGCCGTCTTCTACGCCAGCCCGGATGTCGAGGCGGCGGTCGAGCTGCTTTCGCAGGCGACGGGGATACCGGCCACCATCGTCTCAAAGGTTCCCTACGAGGAGCTGCTCGAACTGTTCGGCAGCGCGCGCGTCTCGATAGGACTGGGCATCAGCGACGGCCTCCCGCTCTCGCTGCTCGAAGCCATGGCGATGGGCGCGTTCCCGGTGCAGTCGGGCACGAGCTGCGCCGACGAGTGGACGCTGGACGGGGAGACCTGCCTGATCGTCCCGCCCGAAGACCCCGAGGCCGTCGCCGCCGCCGTCCGCCGCGCCGTCTCGGACGACGCCCTCGTGGACGCGGCAGCCGAGACGAACGCGCGCGTCGTCGCCGAGCAGTTCGACAACTCCGTCCTGCGCCCCCGGATCGTCGCGATGTACGAGCAGGCGTTCACGCAGGGGCGGCGCGCCCGAGCGGCGACGCCGGGCTCGTGAGCCGCCGCCAGAGACGTTTAAGGGCGTGACGCGACGAGTCGATCTAATCCCCGGCGGCGAGTCGGGCTCATGGAGTCTGCGGCCGCATCGCACTCCGTAGCGGGCGTCACGACAAGCGTGTGGGAGTTGAAAGACCTGCTCGCTAACTAGGCGCGACGCCTCACGCCCTCACTCTTCTTCGCGCTCGGCAGCCTGGCGGGCAAGTCCAGATCGTCATCAATGATAGCTTCCATCGCTACATTCGCCGCGCGGGCGTAGAGCAGCAGCGTTATCAGTGAGGGCTCACCCGTCCCTAATTCGTAACTTGAGATTTTATTCTGCGTCAAAGTCTCTTCCGCCCCTAAGCGCCTGATCAACTCGTTTTGCGAGAGTCCGAGCGATGTCCGAATCTGTGTGAGCTTTTCGGCTAGCCGCTTCGGCTTATGACGTGCCCTTGCGCCCATCAGGAGTCGCCTCCTGACGGGTGAACGGACGCATACAGCTTGCCTCTAACTGGATTTACAGTTAGGATGTGACTGCGTAACTCGGTCGCCGTGAGTATGAACCTCTCATGCTCAACGGCGACGCCCATCACTCAGCGCGTGAGTTGAGGTTCGAGCTTCGCATTTGCCGTCGCGGGTCTGGAAAGAGCGCGGCGAGAAGATAACAGAATCCGCCGCATGATTGTAGGGGCAGGGCTCGCCCCTGCCCGCAAGAGCGCGCGAGCGCGAACAGTTAGTGGCGCACGCCGCGGGCAGGGACGAGCCCTGCCCCTACAAAGACGGGCAGGGACGAGCCCTGCCCCTACGAGTACTGTCGGGATCGTCGTCGCCCTGGTGCGCCGCGGGCGGCGATGAGGCGGGGGCGCGTCGTGGCTCTCCCGCGTGGGTGAGGAGGCGGGCGCTTCGCCCCTTCGCTCCCCTCACCGCGCGGAAGGTCTCACGCCGATGCCCCTCACGATCCTCTACGCCGAAGATAATAGGCTCGTCTCGGACGCCGTCCGCGACCTGCTCGAAGCCGAGGGCTGGCGGGTTGAACTGTGTGCCGACGGCAACTCGGCGCTCAACCGGCTGGCCGGCGGCTTCTCG
>DATLMC010000146.1:0-30505 GCA_035537435.1 Pyrinomonadaceae bacterium
CGTACTCGCTCGCACAGTCGTTCCCCTACAACGGCCGCCCGCTGCCCGCGGCGGTGATGATCCGCGAAGGCGGCCGCGCCACACTCGCGCGGCGGCGCGACACCTACGAAGACTTGTTGACCGGCGACGTCTGGTAATCCCGCCGACATCGGAGGAACCGAAAGATCATGCCGTCACCCCCGCTGACACCGACGCGGCGCGAATTTCTCACGCGCGCAGGGCTCGCCGCGGCAGGCGCCCCGCTCCTCTTCAATGGTTATGTTCAGGCCCGGCGCAGACACTCGTGCGTCGTCGTGGGGGCGGGGCTCTCAGGTCTGGCCGCGGCTCACGCGCTGCGCCGCGCCGGCTGGGACGTGAGCGTGCTGGAGGCGCGCGATCGCGTCGGCGGGCGGGTCTTCTCATACAGCTTCCCCGAGCAACCCGGACTCGTCTGCGAGTTGGGCGGCGAGTGGGTGGGCGCGAGCCACGAGCGCCTCCAGTCGTTGTGCCGCGAGTTCGGCGTCGCGCTGAAGGATCACCGCTTCGACGCGACCCTCATGCGCGACGGCAAGGTCTCGCGCCCCGGACAGTGGGATTTTTCCCCGCAGGCGAACGCGGCGTGGGAGAAGTTTCGCGAGAGCTACCACGCGCTCGGTCAGCGCGGTCGCGCCCGGCTCGACGGCTTCGACTGGTGGACGTGGCTCGAAGAGATCGGCTTCACGCCGGACGATCTGCTCCTGCGCGACTTGCAGGACAGCACGGACTTCGGCGAGTCGATCCGCCACGTCTCGGCCTACGCCGCCGCCTCGGAGTATTTCGAGTCGAGCCCGGCCAACGAGATGGACTTCAAGATGGTCGGCGGCAACTCCGCCCTCGTCCGGGCGATGGTCGCGCGGCTCGGCGACGAACGCGTCCACTTGAACGCGCCGGTCGAGGAGATCAAGCAACGCGGCGGGCGCGTGAGCGTGCGCGCGGGCAACCGTACGTTCGTCGCCGACGCCTGCGTCTGCACCGTCCCGTCGCGCGTGCTCGACCGCGTCCGCTTCGACCCGCCGCTCCCCCCGGCGCAGCGCGACGCGGCGGAGAAACTTCAGTACGCGCGCATCGTCAAGAATCAGGTGCTCTTCGGCGAGCGGTTCTGGGGCGCGGAGAATTTTTCCCTCGTCTCCGACGTGACCTCGCACTACTACTTCCACGGCACGCAGAACCAGCCCGGCCGCGAAGGGATACTGTGCAGCTACGCCGTCGGCGAGAAGGCCGACGTGCTCGCCTCGCAGTCGGACGCGCGCCGCATGGAGATCATCACGCGCGATCTCGTCCCGTTCGACGGGCGCGCGCCGCGCCTCGCGCGCTCGATCCGCTCCTACCCGTGGCAGCGCGACCGACAGACCGGGGGGGCTTACGCCGTCTACCGGCCGGGTCAGTGGTTCACGCTGCGCCCGCTGCTCGGCCGGCCCCACGGCAAGGTGCTCTTCGCCGGGGAACACCTCGCCGACTGGCAGGGCTTCATGGAGGGCGCGGTCGTGACGGGCGAGTCGGCGGCGGAGGCGCTGGCCGGCGCGCGGGCGGTGCGCCGCAGGGCTTAGCGCGCGGCGCGCCTCCGGCCGGACTGGGAGATAAACTTTGCAGCAGTCTCGCGGCGACGAAGCCCATCAGGACACACCATGACCAAGCTCGCCCCCGAAAACGTGACGCTCGTCCGCGGCCTCGGCCTGACCGCGGCGACCTCCGTCAACATCGCGAACATGATCGGCACGGGCGTCTTCCTGAAGACGCGCGTGATGACGTGCAACGTCGGCACGCCCGGCATGGTCATCACCGTCTGGATCGTGGCGGGCCTGCTCGCGCTCGCCGGCGCGCTGACCTACGCGGAGCTGACGACGATGATGCCGCGCGCGGGCGGCGAGTACGTCTTCATGCGCGAGGCTTACGGCCGCCGCTGGGGTTTTCTTTTCGGCTGGACGCAGTTCTTCATCGCGCGCACCGGCTCGCAGGCGGCCCTCGCCGTCGGCTTCGCCATCTTCCTCAACATCCTCACGGGCGGCGCGCTCTCCGGCGCCTACTTCACCCTGCGCCCCTTCGGCTTCGCCATCCCCTTCGGGCACCTGCAACTCGTCGCGCTCGCCACCATCGCCGTCACCACCCTCATCAACTGCGGCGCGGTCTCGCTGAGCGGCAAAGTCTCTTCCGCCCTGACCTTCGTCAAGATCGCGCTCGTGCTCTCGGTCGGCGTCGGCGCGTTCCTGTTCGCGACGGGCGACTGGGGCCACTTCGCGCAGTCGGACGCGGGGGGCGCGTGCGAGGGCGTGAGTGCGGCGGCGCGCGGCGGGGTGGCGGGGTTCGGCGCGGCGATGCTCGGCGCGCTGTGGGCTTACGACGGCTGGAACAACGTCGCGCCGCTCGCGGGCGAGGTGCGCGACCCGCAGAGGAACCTGCCGCGCGCCTTCGTCCTCGGGATGCTCGTCGTCGGCGCGCTCTACATCTTCGTCAACCTCGCCTACTACTACGTGCTGACGCCCACGGAGATCGCCGGCGTCTCCGCCGCCTCTTCGGTCGCGACCGAGGTGGCGAGCCGCTTCATGGGCGCGACCGCCATCACCTTGATCGCCGCCGCGCTGATGACCTCCTCGTTCGGCGCGCTCCACACCTCGGTGCTCGCCTCGGCGCGCTACCCCTACGCGATGTCGCGCGACCGACTCTTCTTCCAGAGCCTCGCGCGCCTGTCGCCGAAGACGCACGTCCCCGTGCGCGCGCTCATCGCGCAGGGGCTGTGGTCGGGCGTGCTGGCCCTGTCGGGCTCCTACGACACGCTCACCGACTACGCCATCTTCGCCCTCTGGATCTTCTACGGGCTGACGACCGCCTCCGTCTTCATCTTCCGGCGCAAGATGCCCGACGCCGAGCGCCCCTACCGCACGCCCGGCTACCCCGTCATCCCCGTCATCTTTCTGATCGTCACCGCGTGGCTCCTCGTCAACACGCTCCAGACCGCGCCCAAGCAGGCGTTCACGGGGCTCGGACTGATCGCCCTCGGTCTGCCGGTCTACTGGTACTGGGCACGGCACAACGAGCGCCACGAGATCGACTCGCCGGCGATTGACGAGACCTGATTTTGCGTCCGGCGTCCGGCGGGTGAGGAAAGCAGACAGGCGCTAGGCGAGCCCGCGCGAGGCCAGAGACTCGCGCGCGACCTCGCGGTCGTCGAAGTGGAGAGTTTCGTCACCGACGATCTGGTAGGTCTCATGCCCCTTGCCCGCGATGACGACCACGTCGCCGCTGTGCGCTTCGCCGATGGCGCGTCGAATGGCCTCCCGCCGATCAGTTAACTTCAGGTAAGGCTTTCCCACTCTCTTCAAACCCACTTCGGCGTCGCGCAGGATCGCTTCGGGGTCCTCGGTGCGCGGGTTGTCGGAGGTGAGGACGACCACGTCGCTCAAGCCGGCGGCGGCCTCGCCCATCGGCGCGCGCTTCGTGCGGTCGCGGTCGCCGCCGCAGCCGAAGACGGTGATGACCCGCGCGCCCTCGGCCGCCACGTCGCGGGCCGTGCGCAGGACGTTGCGGAGCGCGTCGTCGGTGTGCGCGTAGTCGACGATGACGGCGAAGTCGCCCGCGTGCGCGACGCGCTCGAAGCGTCCGGGCGCGCCCGCGCAATGTTCGACGGCGCGCGCGATCACGTCCGACCCGTAGCCGAGCGCGAGGGCGGCGGCGGTGGCGGCGAGCACGTTGTAGACGTGCGGCTGGCCGACGAGCGGCGAGCGGACGGCGAGCGCGCCGCCCGGCGTCCTCATCTCGAAACGGTTGCCGCCCAGCGAAAACTCTACGCCGCGCGCCGAAACGTCTGCCCCCGCGCGTATCGCGTAAGTGACGACGCGCGAGCCCGCGCCTTCGAGTTCGCGCGCGAGCCGCGCGCCGTACTCGTCGTCGAGGTTGACGACCGACGCGGCGGGTCGCTCACCCGTGCGCCCGTCGAAGAGGCGCAGCTTGGCGTCGAAGTAGTTCTCCATCGTGCCGTGGTAGTCGAGGTGATCCTGCGTGAGGTTGGTGAAGACGGCGGCGGCGACCTTGAGCGCGTCGCAGCGGTGCAGGTCGAGCGCCTGCGAGGAGCTTTCCATCACGGCGGCCGACGTTCCGGCGCCAACCGCGCGGCGCAGGAAGCGCTGCACGTCCGACGCTTCGGGCGTGGTGTGCGGCGCGTCGAAGTGCTCCGTGCCGATGCGGTAGCCGACCGTGCCGAGCACGGCGACTTTGTCGCCCGCCGCCTCGACGATTGAGGCGACGATGTGCGCGGTCGTCGTCTTGCCGTTCGTGCCCGTGATGGCGACGAGCTTCAGCCCGCGCGACGGGTGCCCGTGAACCTCGGCGGCGGCGAACGCCAACGCGCGGCGGGCGTCCGCGACTCTGAGCCACGCGCCTTGAAAGCCCGCGGGTCGATCGCGCTCGGAGAGGACGCCGACCGCGCCCTGCCCCATCACGCGGGGGACGAACTCGTGTGCGTCGAACCGCTCGCCGCGGATCGCGACGAACAGGCTCCCCGCGCGCGCCTGCCGCGAGTCGTGCGTCACGTCCGCGACTTCCGCCGCGCCGTCGCCGCTCAGCTCCGCGCCGGTCGCGCCCGCAACGTCTGCGAGCGTCACCGCCCGCCCGCCCGTGTCGTCTCGTCTCATCACCTTCAGTCTATCTTCAACTCGATCTCCGCCACCAGCGCGCGGTGGTCGGATGCCAGAGACTCGATCACACGCGCGCGGCGCGCGCGCGTTCGGTCGCGGGGCGTGTGGAAAATGTAATCGATGCGCTTTCGCGGCTTGTCCGCGGGGTAGGTCAGCCCGCCGCCCTCGGCCCCGCCCGCCGGCCAGGCGTCCGCGAAGCGCGAGAGCATCAGCTTGTAGCTCGCGCCATCGGGCTCTTCGTTGAAATCACCTGCCACGATGAGGGGCGCGTCCGCGCGGGAGACTGCTTCGAGCAGTTGGCGGGTCTCGTAGAGTCGGTTGTCGTCGTACTGGTAGTCGAGGTGGGTGGTGACGAAACTGACCGCGCGCCCGCCGAGCGAGACTTCGACGCGCAAGTAGCCGCGCCGCTCGGCTTCGCGCAGGTGCTGGAAGCGCGCGTGCTCGCTGGAGAGGATGGGGAAGCGCGAGAGGACGGCGACGCCGTACCAGCCCCCCTGGTACGCGAGGTTGGGCGCGAAGGCGTACTGCATCCCCGTCAGCCGCGCCAACTCCTCTATCTGATCGACGCGCCCGGTGCGCTCGACCCCGCGGTCGACCTCCTGGAGACCGACGAGATCGGGTCGTTCGCGCTTGATCAGTTCGGCGATGCGCGGGAGATCGAGTTTTTTATCCATGCCGACGCCGGTGTGGATGTTGTAGCTCATCACGCGCAGCGTGCGCTCTCCGCCACGGGCGGCGGCGAGGCTGCCTGAGTGCGGGGCGACGACGACGAGATAGGCCGCGAGGGCACAGAGGGCGCAGAGGGCACAGCCTACGTGTCGCACGGACGGCGGGCTTGAGTGTTCAGGGTTCAATTGCGGGCTAAACCTTGATGTAAATCTTCTTCTTGTAAAGTATCCCCATCAGGCCCAGCCACAACAGCACGAAGCAGACGGCGAAGGCGAGCGAGGCGTTGACGGGCGAGAGCCACGAGGCGAAGGCGCGCTGGTAGACGAACGTTTGCAGGTTCGCGCCCGGCGTGCCGTCCGCGCGCGTGAAGTTCCACCACTCCCTGATCGTCATCACGCGGGCCATCAGGCCCGTCAGCACGAAGACGGCGAGGGCGTTGACGCCGAAGACGCGGAAGGGCAGCGCCCAGGCGCGATAGCCCTTGATGTCGATGAGCCAGTAGCAGGCGGCGAGCAGTTGCAGCGCGAGCCCGCCGGTGAAGAGCACGTAGGAGCTTGTCCACAGCGCCTTGTTGATGGGGAAGAAAGGGTTCCAGCACCAGCCGGCGACGACGCACGCCGCGCCGGCGACGAAGAGCCCCGCGACCTTCTCGTAATCGCCCGCGCGCCGGCGACGTAGCCAGTGGCCGGCGAGCACGCCGACGAGCGTCGTCGCGATTGCGGGGAAGGTGCTCAAGACGCCCTCCGGATCGTAAACCTTATCGCCGCCCTTCCAGATGTGGTTGCCGAGGAGTCTCCGGTCGACGAACGACGCGATGCTCCCCTCCTTCGACAGATCGCCGGCGGCGTAGCCCGGCGTCGGGACTTGCGTCAGCACGACGCAGTAGGCGACGAGCAGCGCGGCGACGAGGAGCGCCTGCGCGCGCCACCTCGTGTTGACGAAGACGACGGCGGCCGCGAGGTAGCAGACGCTGATGCGCGCGAGCACGCCCGTCAGGCGGATGGTCGAGAGGTTGAAGTAGGGGAAGCCCGCGAGGAAGAGGCCGAAGGCGTAAATGAGCAGGCTGCGCCTCACGATCTTCAGGTAGAGATCGCGCTTCGCGCCGCCCGCTTCGACCCGCCCGCCGAGCGCGAGCGCGATTGAGACGCCGACGACGAAGAGGAAGAACGGGAAGACGAGATCGGTCGGCGTCCAGCCGTGCCACGCGGCGTGCTCCAGCGGCCAGTAGATGTGGCCCCACGTGCCGGGGTTGTTGACGAGGATCATCCCGGCGACGGTCATGCCGCGGAACACGTCGAGCGAGACGAGGCGGGCCGCCCCTTTCGCGCGCGGCTCGTCGGGCGTCGCGAGCCCCGCGCCGCGCGCGGTCTCCGGCCGCCCCTCGACCGCGAACGCCATCACAAACTCCCTTCGTCGGCGGACGGCCCGTAGACGGACGGCACGGGGATGTCGTTCAGACGCAGGTAGACGCCGAGCTGCGCGCGGTGGTGGATGATGTGATTCAAGACGAACGAGCGCAGCACCGAGAGCTTCGGCATCGTCAGGAGCGTCTGACCGTTTTGCAGCAGCGACCACAATCCGCCGAAAGCAGCGTCGTCGGCACTCGCGATGGCCTCGCGCGCCGCGGCCACGTTGCGGTCGAACACCTCGACGGCTTCCCGCGCCGAGCCGACGGGCGCGGCGCGCAGGGGCACGCCCTGCGGCGCGAGGTCGAAAGAGTCTTTCCCGAGGGCGTGCCCCACCCACGTCGGCATGTTCGAGAGGTGGGTGATGAGCCCGCGCATCGGCGTGGATTTCGCGTGCGGCCGCCAGTCGAGCTTGTCGTCGGGCACGCGCTCGATGGTGCGGCGCGTCGAGGCCATCTCCTGATCGAACTCGGGCAGGAGCATTTCACTCAGCGTCATGTGTGCCTCCAATCAATGAGGTTAGAACCGCGCGAGGTGACTATCAAATCTGCGCCCGACCTCTTTGCGCCTTTGCGTGATGATTATTTCTCACGCAAAGGCGCTGGAGGCGCAAAGCCTGAGGGTGTCAGGGCTGCGGGCGAGGGCCGAGCCCGAACTCTTCGGGGCTCGGCAGCGTCGAGTTCGCGTTGTAGCCGCGCAGCGCCTCCTCGACCGCCGCGCTCTTCGCGAGCCAGACGGAGACGGCGCGGTCGTAGCGCGCCAGCACGCTCGCGAGCCAGTAGGGGCGGTTCTCGGCGAGCCACTGCCGGCGATAGTCTTCGCGCAGGAGCGAGAGCTCTTCCGCCATCTCGCGCAGGGAGTTGTAGACCGCGCCGTGGTAGCGGCGCAGTCGGTTGACCCGCACGCGGTCGCCGAGATTCAGATAGGCCGCCCAGTAGTCGCGGCTGAACTGCTCGACGACCCCCATGCGGCGGCCCAGGTGATCGAAGCGGCGCGCGGCGAAGATCATCACGGGGATCATCGTCCGGTTGCGCCGCGCCCGCGCGCCGTCGCGCCGCAGCGTCTCCTCGACGCCCTCGACGACGAGGCGCATCTGCTTCGTCTTGTCGCTCAGCTTGCGCGCCTGCGCTTGAAAAGCGGCGGAGAAAGGCTCCTGCCAGAAGAGCGGGTCGGTGGCGCCGACGCCGAGCAAGGTGTTGACGCCGCCCAGCGCGCGGAGCGAGCGCACGAAGGTGTCGCCGTCCGCCCGGAAGAAGGCCCAGTCGAAGTCGCGCTCGAAGCGCGGCACGTCCAACTCGCCCTCCTGCCAGGACGCCGCCGCGCCGAGGACGACGCCGTACCACGCCGTCTCGAACAGCGACTCGCCGTCGTCGTCCCACTGCGTGTTCATCATCCCCAGGGCGTCTGCCTCCTGGCCGTCGCGGACGAAGTTGACGATGTTCTTGATCGCCGTGTCGTTGTTGGGGAAGATCTGGTTCCACGTCTGCACGCCGGGGCAGACGAACTGATCGAGCCCGGCGTCCTCGAAAGGCTTGATGCGCGACTCGAACTCCTCCCTGCCGCCGTAAGCCCAGTTCATCACGATCATCTCTTTCGGCACGTTGCCGATCAGGTCGGGGTGGTTGAGCGCGATGTCGCCCCAGAACATGAGGCGGCGGTTGTAGGGCCTGAGAATCTCGCGCACGCGCCGCAGGTGCTCGAAGTAGACCGCGCCGACGCCCTTCGCGCGCACCTGCTCGCTGCTCTGCCCCCCGCCCAGCTCGAACGTCTCGTCCGCGCCGACGTGGAAGAAGCGGCCGGGGAACAGCTCGTTCAACTCCCTGTACCAGTCGGCGACGAGCTTGTAGGTGCCCTCCTGCTGCGGCGAGAGCACGTCGCCGTAAGGCATCTCGGCGAGGGGGGCGTACTTCTCTAAAGTGAGAACCTTGTGCAGGTGCCCGAAGGTCTGCTGCTGCGGCACGAGTTCGACGTGGTAGCGGCGGGCGTACGCGACGAGGTCGCGAATCTCGGCGGGCGTGAGCGCGCCGCCTTCCGGCCCCAGCAGCGGGTGCGACTCGAAGCGCACGATGTTCTCCATGTTGAAGGAGTGCATGTTGAGCTTGAAGGCCGCCTCGGTGCGCAATTGACGCTTGACGTACTCGACGGTGGGCACGGGGCCGCGGTTGATGTCGTCGAACATCGCGCGCCAGCGCATGGTCGGGTAGTCGACGATCCGCACGCCGGGGACGAACGCCGACGCGCCCTCGCCCGCTATGAGCTGCTTCAAGGTCTGCACGCCGTAGAACGTCCCCGCCGCCGTCTGCCCGGCGACGACGATCTCGCGCGGCGCAACGCTCAGCACGTAGCCCTCTTCGTCCAAGTCCGTGGGCGACTCGACGCCGGAACGTTTGAGAGCCGCCTGCATCACGGGATGGTCGAGCGGGCCGATCAGGATCGTCGCGTGGTCGCGCCGGCCCGCAATCCGCAGGCCGACGTTCGCCGCGTCTTTCGCGTCGTCGATGAAATCTTGCGCGGCGAAGCGGTCGTCCTCCGAGCGCGGGTCGGCGAGGGCGACGCGCGCCTCGCGCGTGAGGAGGAAGCGCGCGCCGGTCAGGGTCAACTGCTTCGGCGCGGGGATGACGTGGACGGCGTCCGCGGCGGGGGCCGCCGGCGCGGGCGCGGTCTGCGCCGACGCGGCCTGCGCGAGCGCGGCACAGATGATGAGAATGACGGCGGAGGGCGCGGGCGGACGCCGCACGAGCCTTCGTGATAAAGTTAAAGGCATGATCGGGGATGCGACTTTGCGCGTCAGCTTCGACGCCGCGACGGGCGCCGCGCGGGGCTTCGCGCAAGGGTCGACGGATTTCGCAGGGCAGTCTGAGCTTTTACCGGAATCGGTCGTGAAGATCAACAGCGCGCCGGGCGCGGGGGGTGGCGAGAGTTGTCGCTGATGTTGCAGGAGATCGCGGAGCAGCCCGCGGCCCTGCGCCAGACCATCGCGGAAGAGGGCGCGAAGGTCGCGCGGCTCGGCAGGTTCCTGCGCGCGCGCGGCATCGATCTGATCGTGCTCGTCGCGCGCGGCTCAAGCGACAACGCCGCGCTCTTCGGCCGCTACCTGCTGGAGATCAAGACCGGCATCCCCGTCTCGCTCTCCGCGCCCTCCGTCCACACGCTCTACCGCGCGCGGCTCGATCTCTCGCGCGCGCTCGTCGTCGGCGTCTCGCAATCGGGCGAGGGCGAGGACATCAACCTCGTGCTGGAGAACGCGCGCGCGGGCGGGGCCTACACGGTCGGCATCACGAACGAGGTCGACTCGGCGATGACCGGCGTCGTCGAAGAGACGCTCCTGACCCACGGCGGCCGGGAGCGCTCGGTCGCGGCGACGAAGACCTTCACGGGTCAGATGCTCCACTTCTACATGCTCGCCTCCGCGCTCGCCGAGACCGAGGCGCAGAGGATCGACTACGCGCCCATCCCCGACTGGGTCGAGCGCGCGCTCGAACTGCGGGCCGCGGTCGCGGAGATGGTCGAGCGCTACGTCTTCATGGAGAACTGCGTCGTCGTCGGGCGCGGTCTGCTCTACGCGAACGCCTACGAGCTGGCGCTCAAGCTGATGGAGACCTGCTACGTCGTCGCCGAGCGGTTCTCCTCCGCGGACTTTTTGCACGGGCCACTCGCGATGGTCGAGCGACACTTCCCCGTCGTCCTCTTCGCGCAGCCCGGCGTGACGCGCGAGGCGACGCGCGCGCTCGTCGCGCGGCTGCGCGAGCTGCGCGCCGACACGCTCGCCATCACGGACGACGAAGGGATCGCTTCCTCCTGCACGCGCTCTCTCGTCATGCCCGCCGGCCTCGAAGAGCTGCTCGCGCCCATCCCCTACATCGTCCCCGCGCAGCTCTTCGCCGCGCTCCTGGCGCACTGCAAGGGGCTCGACCCGGACGCCCCGCGCTCGCTCTCCAAGGTCACGCGCACGCTCTGAGCCGCGCCGCAAAACTTTTCCCTCGCGCGTTAACGCTTCCCGCGCCGCCGGCGTCTTACCCTACGATTTTGGAGGAATTTCGGCCCGGCGAAACGCCGACCGGCAAGGGAGTAGTTATGAAAGTCCACACACCAACCGTTAAAACAATGCTCGCCCTCCTGCCCCTGCTGCTGCTCTTCGCCGCGCCCGCGGCGCGCGCGCAGCAGACCGCCCGCATCAAGCTCGGCAGCCTCGACAAGTTCGCGGCGAGCGCCGTGGAAGTCGTCATCAAGGAAGAGACGCCGAAGAGCGGCGGCGGAAAGGTCTACGTCCGCCACTTCGAGTTCGACAGCGCGGGCGCGTACACGGAGGCCGATCTCGCGGAGATTCGCGCCCAGGTCGCGGGCGCGGGCTGGTCGCGCATCCTTAAGGTTCAGGAGCGCGACGACGCCCCCGAAGAGAACGAGAGCGTGGAGGTTTACGTCTACGGCGACGCCGACGGGAAGAACGTCTACGGCGGGATGACCGTCATCTCGACGCAGCTCAAAGAGTTTACCGTCGTCAACATCGTCGGGCAGTCGGACATCAACGGATACGTCAAGCGACTCAAAGTTGAAAAGCGCACGCAGCCGTAGGCGTTAACCCTGCGCCTCGTGGCGAAGTGCGCCCGCGGGATCGAGATCGCAAGGCCGTGATCTCGATCCCGCGGGCGCGCGCTCTTTTTATCGCCGTGTGCCGTTCGGTGTCGAATCAATTTTTAGGCGCGGGACGCTTGTAGTTCGCGAGACAGTTGCCGTAAGGGGTCTTGACGACGAGCTTGACGGGCTCGACCACCGCGCCGCTCCTGACGGCGACTTCCGCCGGCCCCCCGCACATCTGACGACCGCCCTCAAGATTCACGGTGGCGGTGACGAGGAACGTCTCGCCCTCGAAGCCCTTGAGTGTGAAACGCCCCTGCTCGTCCGCGTTCGACGGGAAGCCGACCTGCCGCCGGTTCTGATCCGCGCTGACGAGGAGCGCGCTCGCGTTCTTCGCCGGGCGGCCGTCGGGCCAGACGACGACGCCCGTGATCTCGCGCTCGACGAGGCGGCGCGTGAGCCGCAGATCGTGGCCCGCCAGCTTCTCGCCTTCGCCCAACGTCACGACGCCGGCCTGCGCGCGATCCTCGACGCCGGGATAGAACGTGCGCGGGTACGGCGGCTCGAAAACGCCGGGCACCCTGTCCGGGTTGACGACGATCACATACTGCCCCGGCGGAACATTCTTGAACTTGTAGCGACCCTCCTCGTCCGTCGAAGCGAAGAGGGTCTTGTCGGACGCGGCGAGTTCCTTCAGGTCGAGCGAGGCGGGCGCGAGGCGCAGGGAGACGTTGGGAGAAGGCGCGTCCTTTTCGTCCGTCACGCGACCCGCGATCTCTCCCGACCACATCAGCCAGAAGTCTGATTCGCGGCACTGCTTCTCTTCGAGCCTGAAGGGCTTGGTCTCGGTGCTGCCGCCGGTGTGTTCGGGCGCGTCGATTCGGACGGAGTAGCTGCCGGGGGGCAGACCCGTCACCTCATATTTCCCCTCGGCGTCCGTCCTGACCTCGCGCCGCTCGCCGCCGCCCGCCGACTCGACCGTCACCTTCGTCCCCGCGAGCGGCGTGCTCGTATATCTGCCGCCCGCGAGGTCCCGCGCGCTGAAGGCGACGCCGCCGTAGATCGTCGCGACGGGCGGGGCGTGCGACAGCCCGCGCGCAAACTCCAGCTCGGCCCCGGCCGTCTCCAGGGGCTTGGTCGCGGAGCAGATGCCCGTCGAGAGCTTGCCCCCTTCGCCGGCGTAGGCGTAGACGATGTAGCGCGCGCCGACTTTGAAATCGTAGCCGCAGTCGCCGCCGCCCATGCCCGTGGTGACTTCCGCGGTCGCGCCTTTCAGTCCGCGGAAGGATTCCTCCACGTTGAAGCGCGCGACGCGTTGCGGGAACTGTTCGCGGCGCTCGCCCTCACGCGGCGCGGGCGGCGTGATGGTGGAGAAGTCCGTCACGAGACCCGTGAAGATGACCGGCGAGCCCCAGTAGGTGGAGCACGGGCGCGGGTTCGGCGAGACGGCGCACGAGCAGGCGCGCGCGACGCCGCTGGCGACCAGTAGGAAGAGCAAGAGGGCTGCCAGCGATATCGCGGGACGCGGTCTGTCGTGCATCGGGTGTTCCCCCGTCAGGTTGAGAGTTCGGCGGTCGCCGTCTTTCTTGCCACGAGCTTAGAGCGCGCGGCCACGGGGGAGGTTGCGTCCGGCGGGGAGCTTATTTCACGAGCGGGGCGGCGGGGCGCGGCCGTCGCCTTCCGCGGGGCGAGTGGTGGCCGTCCCCGTCGCCACTCGCGGCGCGCGAGCCGTCAGTGTTGGATGTACTCGTGGAGCAGGCGCAGCTCGTCGCCCTGCTCGCCCAGCTCGACGCGCATGATGTCGCGGATCGAGAGCATCCCGACCCAGCGCGTGCCCCTCACGACCGGCAGGTGGCGCGTGCCGAACTGCTCCATCCGCTCCAGCGCCTGGTGCGGCGTGTCCCCACAGTCGATGACCACGTCGATGGCGCTCATCACGTCCCTCATGGGGACCCGCGCCGGGTCGCCCCGTTTAAGCACGACGCGGCGCAGCAGGTCGCGCTCCGAGAAGATGCCGCGCAGCCGCCCCCCCTCGTCCAGCACGCAGACCGCCCCGATGTTGCGCTCGGCCATGTACTGCGCCGCGTCCAGAGCCGTCGCCGTGTCGCGCACGAAGTACGGCTCGCGGTCGCGAATCACGTCCCCGATTGTGACCATCGCCCACCTCCGCCTCTGTGTGGTGAAAACCGATCCGAGTCTGTGAGATTTGTAATTCTTTACGGCGGGAATATCAAGACCTGATAAGGCGTCGGCAATACTTCTCATCACGGTTCGGCTATCTTCGCGCCTCCAGCGCCTCCAGCGTGAGAATTTAACCTCACGCTGGAGGCGCTGGAGGCGCGAAGTGAAGTTTTGCGGTTAACTCGGAGAGCTTTATTAATCGACGGAATTTCAGTTCTTCGCCTCCGGCTGTTCATCCGAGCCTTCGGCGGCCTGCGCCTTCGGCCTCTCTTTGAGGACGGCGGTGGCGACGGAGGCGACGGCGAGGCCGCGGAACAGTTCGTTCTTGAAGCCTTCGGCGATCTGCGCGGCGCGCGTGTAGTCGGCGCGTGCGAGGGCGCGGAAGCCGGGCCGGAAGTCGCCGCCCGTGCCGCCCACGCTCAAGCCCTCGCGCACCGTGCCGCCCAGCATCAGGAATTTGCGCGCCGGGTAGAGCTCGACGAGCGTCGGCGCCGAGTTCGCCGCCTTGACCGCCGCCCACATCATCTCGAAGGCGGTCGGCGGATCGACCGCGGCATAGGCGGACGCGATCCACAGGTACGCGCGCGCGTGCGGCGCGGAGCCGGGGCGGTCGCCGAGCAGCTTGACGGTCTGATCGAGGACGTAGCGCGCGAGGATCAAGTCCTTCTTCCTGCGCGCGGCGGTCGAGACGACGACGGTCGCCTCGGCGCGCATCTCCGGGTCGGGTATCTTTTCGAGCGCCTTCGCGGCGTCGTTCAGATCATTCGTCTCCGCCAGGTGCTTCGCGTGCTGGAAGCGCAGCGAGGTCATGATGTCGTCGCGCTTCGTGGTCACGCGCGCCCTGAGTAGCGTCTCGAAAGCGCGGTCGAAGTTTTTCAGGTTGGCGTAGCGCAGCGCCGCCTGCATGTAGAGCGCGTCGCGCGTGTCGGGGTTCTTCTCGGAGGCGGCGCGGGAGATGATGTTTTCGGGCGCGTTCGGGTTGTCGGCGGAGGTCAGGTTGAGCGCGTCCGCCTCGTATTCGGCGGAGGGGATTTCGGGGCGGAGCTGCTGGCTGAGCATGACCAGCTCGTTCACGCGCTCCGGGTAGTAGGTCTGAAAGAACGGCTGGAGGTAGTTGATCACCGTGAGCATCGCGCTGCGCACGCCCTGCTCGGCGTCGCCCGCGGCGAGCTGCTGACCGCGCTGCCGCGCGAGGCGTTCGAGCGCGGCGTCGAGGAAAGAGCGGACGAGCGCCACGTCGGCCTCCGGGCGCGGCAGGTTGCGCAGGTACGAGGCGACGAAGAGCGCGTCGTAGAGGTTCGGCGACTGATCGGCGGCGAAGGCGCGCGCCGTGCGCGCGAAGAGATCGTGCGCGAGGGCGGGGCTCGAAGCCGTCAGCACTTTGAAGATGCCCTGCAACTCCTGCGGCATCCCGTAATCGAGACTCGCCGAGGCGTACTCGACGGCGCGCGCGGGGTTCGAGGCGGCGAGTTGCAATGCGAACTGCGCGAGCTGCTGCTGGCGCACGCTCCCCGTGCCGAAGACGAGCGGGTCGTTGTGCGCGGCGGTCGCCTCCTCGCCCTTCTCCTCGATGGTCTCCAGGAAAACTTTGACGAGTTCGGGCTTGTGCCGCTCGGCGACGGCGAGGATGTCGGAGCGCAGCTCCGCGCGGAGCTGGTGGGTCGAGAAGGCCTCACGCTCCGCGCCCTTGATCTTGCCCTCGTCGTCCAGCTCGCGGTCGGTCAGCGCCCAGGCGTCGCGCAGGCCCTTCTCGGCTATCCAGTCGCGGTAGTCCCACAGCACGTCCGACGCCTCGACGAGGACGCGCGCGGCGTGGCTCGGTCGGCGGTAGAACTTCGCGCGCCCGATCTCTTTGACGAGCAGGTTGACGGCGTCGAGCTTCTGCGGATCGGTGAAGGCGGGCGCGGGCGTCGGCCTCGCGGGCGTCGACTTCTGCGCGGGCGCGGCGGCGGCGCCGGGGCTCGCAGCCGGACTCGGTCGGGCCGGCGGCTTCGACTCTTGCGCTTGTGGCGCTATTGAATCCGTCCCTGTGCGCGCACTGAGAGCGGGCGTGGGTGCGGCGACGCAGAAGAGCGTGATCGCGATGGCGAGGCGTGATTTCACGAGGCTTGCTCCTTGGAGGAGACGGAATGGGCGCGCGGTTTATACTCCGCGCGCGCGGGCTTTGGCACGCCCATCAAACGCGCGGCGTCGGTCGCAGTTCCCTCACTTTAAACCTCTAATGCAGGAATGATAGTAGGGGCAGGGCTTGTCCCTGCCCGTCTTCTCCATCGACGCGCGGGCAGGGACGAGCCCGGCCCCTACATAAGACAATCCCAGCGCCTACATCGTGACACCAGCGTTCAGTCGAAGAGCGAGCCTTGCGCGGTCGGCCTGCGGAAAGTCTTGCGCGGCTCGAAGTCTGCGGCGTACTGCGGCTCGTCGAAGCCGAGGCGGCGCGCGTGGACGCGGAAGGATTGCTCGATCATCTTCCAGTACTCGCCCTCGCCCGTCATCCGCTTGCCGAACTCCGAGACGTTCAACTTCCCGCCGCGCACCTCGCGCAGCCGGTTGAGGATGCGATCCGCGCGACGGGGCAGCTCCTCGCGCAGACGCTGCTCGAAGTAGGGCGCGACCGAGCCGGGAAGCCTGAGCAGGTTGATGAAGGCGTAGCGCGCGCCGCACTCCCGCGCGCGCTTCAAAAGCTGCGGGATGTGCGGATCGTTCAGGCCGGGGACGAGGGGCGCGACGCCGATGCCGACGGGCACGCCGGCGCGCGCGAGTTCCTCCATCGCCTTGAAGCGCGAGTCGGGTGACGGGGCGTGCGGCTCGAGGGCGCGCGCCGTCTTGTTGTCGGCGAAGCCGATGGTGAAGAAGACCGCCGCCGACGCCTCGCGCGCGAGGGCCGCGAGCACGTCGGCGTCGCGCCTGACGAGCGCCGACTTGGTGACGATGCCGACGGGGTTGCGAAACTCAAGGCAGACTTCGAGGCACTGTCTGGTCAACCCGTAGTGAGCTTCGAGCGGGAGGTACGGATCGGACGTGAAGGAGAAGACCAGCTCGCGACCCTTCCAGGAGGGCTTCGACATCTCCGCGCGCAGCAACTTCGGCGCGTTGACCTTGACGACGATCTTGCGCTCGAAGTCGGTGCCCGCGCCGAAGCCGAGGTACTCGTGCGTGGGGCGCGAGAAGCAGTAGGTGCAGGCGTGCTGGCAGCCGCGGTAGACGTTGACGGAGTAGTCGAAGCCCACGTCGGGGCTGTCGTTCTGGTTGATGATGGTGCGGGTGGCCTCTTCCTCGAAGACTTCGAGCCGGGATTCGGGCGGCTCGCCGATCCACTCGACCTGGGTGTGGAGCCACGGGTTCGGCGGGTTCTCGACGTGGCGCATGGTTTACTGACTCCTCAGTGCGATCTGTTTGCTGTGAGGATCGCCGGGAGTCAATCCTTCGTGTCGGCTCGTCTCGGCAGATGATACCGATTCTCGCGCCGTCGTCAAAGAGAACGGCGGGCGGGAGCTTTTCGCCCCGCCCGCCGTCGGACTCCTGATCTGCGACGCTTAACGACTCACGCGACCGCCTCGGCGAAGCGCCCGTCGCGCAGCCGCTCGATGAGGCGTCTGAGCGGCGTCAAGTCCTCGCCGCCGTGGACGAAGCGCAGCGCGAAGCCCATCTCCGGGACCTGGTAAACGACTTCGCCCCAGACGTAGACGCGCCCGCCCCACGCCGGCCGCAGCTCCAAACGCACGGTCTCGCGCGGGACGACGCGGTCGGACGTGAGGATGAAACAACCCGCCTCGCTCAAGTCCACGACGAGACCGCCGCACTGCGCCGTCAGGCCCTCCCAGCAGGCGTCGAGGCTGACCCTCAAGCGCTCCTTCTGTCTCCTGTCGCCAGCGAACATAGTCCCCTCCCTTTTCTACGCGACCTGCGCCGCATTCTCCTGCTCGGCGTGCGCGTGGCTCGCGACCGCGCGCGTCTCCGCGATGATCTGCTCCGCCCCGCCCGCGTCGACCGGCTTCGAGAAGAGGAAGCCCTGCCCGTACTCGCAGCCCAGCTCGCGCAGGAGCGCCAACTGCTCGCGCGTCTCGACGCCCTCGGCGACCACGTCCATGCTGAGGTTCTGCGCGAGCATCAGGATCGTGCGGACGATCTCCGAGTTCTCGTTGTTGTCCGCCATGCGCATGACGAACGAGCGATCAACTTTCAGGGTGTTGATCGGGAAGCGGTGCAGGTAGCTCAAAGACGAGTAGCCCGTGCCGAAGTCGTCGATGGAGAGCTGCACGCCGAGGGCGCGGAGCTGTTCGAGCATCTCGGTCGCCGCGTCGATGTTGTCCATCACGGCGCTCTCGGTGATCTCCAGTTTCAGGCTGCGCGGGTCGAGTTCCGTCTCCCTCAGAATCTCCTCGACCTGCTCGATGAGGCGCGGCTCGTTGAACTGCCGGATCGAGAGGTTCACGCTGATGAAGAGCGGCGGGTCTGCCGGGAAGCGTAGCTGCCACTCCCTCATCCGCAGGCACGCCTCCCGCAGCGCCCACTGGCCGATGACGACGACCTGGCCCGACTCCTCCGCGACGGGTATGAAGTCCATCGGCGAGATGGTGCCGCGCTCCGGGTGCTCCCAGCGCACCAGCGCCTCGAAGCCTTTCACGCCGAAGTCGTCGAGCGAGACGATGGCCTGGTACTGGAGGAAGAACTCGCCGCGCTCGCACGCGCCGCGCAGATCCGTCTCCATCTGCAACAGGTTCATCGCGACCGCGTGCATCTCCTTGTCGAAGACCTCGTGGCGCGCCTTGCCCAGAGACTTCGCGCGGTACATGGCCGTGTCGGCGTCGCGCAGAACCTCTTCGGGCAGCGCGTAGTCGGTCGTGCCGGGCGCGATGCCGATGGAGGACGTGGTGAAGACCTCGCGGCCGCTCAGGTAGAACGGCTGCGCCAGCTCCGCCTGGATGCGCTCGGCGACGGCGACGGCCTCCCCCTCGTCGCGCACGCCTTCGAGCAGGATGGTGAACTCGTCGCCGCCCACGCGCGCCACCGTGTCGCCGGGCCGGAGGCACAACTCCAGCCGGCGCGCGATGCCGACGAGGAGCTGATCGCCGATCATGTGGCCGAGGCTGTCGTTGATGACCTTGAAGCGGTCGAGGTCGAGGAAGAGGACGGCGAAGTTCTGCTCGAAGTTTCGCTGCCGGCGCGCGATGGCGAGCTTGAGGTGATCGATGAAGAGCGAGCGGTTGGGCAGCCCCGTCAGGGCGTCGTGGAAGGCGTCGTGCAGCAGCCTCTCTTCGGCGCGCTTGCGGTCGGTGATGTCCTGCGTCTGGAAGATCAGGTGCGCCCGGTCGGTCGCCCGCTCCCGCACGCGCGAGACGCTGCACAGCACCCAGACGGGGTGTCCCTGCTTGTGGAGGAAGCGCTTCTCGACGTGGAAGGCGGCGGCGCGGCCTTTCAGCAGCTCCTTGATGCTGGCGAGGACGTTGCCGAGGTCGTCCGGGTGGGTGATCTGCTGGAAGTTGATCGCGAGCAGCTCGTCTTCCGAGTAGCCCAGTATCTCGCAGAGCGAGCGGTTGACCTGCACGAGATGCCCGCTGGCCGAGACTATCGCCATGCCGATGGCGGCGTGATCGAACGCGCTGTGGAACAGCCCTTCGCTCTCCTCCAGGACAACGACGCGCGACTCGATCTGCCGGGCGCGCGCCGCCGAGTCGTTGATGCCGCGCAGGTACACGTCCGCCGAGAAGTGTACGAACGCGAAGGTGAGGATGAAGGCGAGCGAGCCGTAGAAGCCGACCAGCCCGATGAGTTCCGCGATCAGGAGCGCCGCGGCGTTGGCGGCGAGGTACGCGGCGAGAGTCGACGCGAAACCGAGCGCG
Source organism: Pyrinomonadaceae bacterium (assembly GCA_035537435.1). GTDB lineage: Bacteria > Acidobacteriota > Blastocatellia > Pyrinomonadales > Pyrinomonadaceae > JAIVGV01. Next base: position 19,321 of record DATLMC010000146.1, read on the forward strand.
CGCCGCCGCCACGCCGCCCGCGCCCCATAGTCTTCGATCCCACGCCCTGCCTCGACTCCCGCGGCGGCCGCGCGGAAGATCGTCTGGACGAGGGCGGCGAGGCAGACGGCGGCGGCGAGCGAAGGCAGCGAGAGAGACTTCGCGAGATCGCCCGCGCCGAATGAGAGGCCGAGCGCGGCGGCGACGAGGAAGGTCGCGCCGCACGCGGCGGCGGCGTTGCGGAGGATCGCGTACGGCTTGCGGCCCGGCTGGAAGGAGGCGCACAGGGACGCCACGGCGGCGAGTGCCACCGAAAGTTCGCCGCCGTAGATGAGCAGCGTCACCGTCAGCAGCGTATCGGCCTGCGAGACCGAGGCGGTCGTGTACGGGATGCGCGCGCGCAGGCGCGTCCCGGCGTTGACGGCGACGAGCGAGAGCAACAGGAACGGCACGTCCACGCGCCCGAGCGGCAGGCGCAACGCCGCCAGCGCGACCGCGCAAGCCCCAAGCGCTACCACGAAGACGCGCAGGGCGCGGTTCTGGCGAAGATCATTAAGCGTGATCATTTTTGGCGAAACTTACTATCTCGACCGTCGCGATGAGGGCGGGGCGGCGTTGGCGGGAGGGGAGCACCACAACACACTCCCTATATACAATTTAAGTGCCAGCACCTCACGCCGTCAACAACCATTTTTTTTCGCGATAAATAAGGCGCGCGCGGACTCCGCCCCCCGCCTCGCTGCGGTCAAAAGGGCGCGGTCACGTCAGGGTGATTGACCGGACGGTGATTCGCACGCCCCCGTCGAACCCCCCAGAAATTCCGCCGCGGAGGGGCGGCGACCGGGCGCGTGTTGCGAACTTTAGCTTGCCCTCCGGGGTCGCGACCGTTTACTATTTTTGTGCGGCACGGCAGCGCCCGCGAACGCCGCGCCGGACGCGCCCCGCGTCTTCGCAGGACTCGTCGCGACGAGCGACCCCTCAAGTCTTCCTTCTTACTTTCGTCAGCCTCGCCGAAGTCGCGCCGCCCGGCGCACACGACCAGCCGCCCCGTCAAAACCGACGCGACGCGAAGGCGCGACGCCCGCCAACGCCCCGACCGCGCAAGCATCTGGAGCAAAACCCATGCGAGTCATCTGCCCGAACTGCGACCGCGGCGGTGTGATCGACGCCGAGTCCCTGTCCGATCTCTCATCGCGCGCCGTCTGCCCGCGCTGCGCCGCGCCCTACCGCGCCGCCCCGACCGGCTTCGAGTCGGCGCGCGCGGCGACCGCCGCGCCGCGCGCGCCCGCCTCCCCTCCCGCATTCATCACGGCGCGCGCCTCGGCGTCGCGCCCCGCCCCGCGAGCCTCTGACGGCGCACGTCTGCGCGCCACGACTCCCGACGAAGGGGAGGACGTGCTCGCCCTCATGCGCGCGGACGCCCTCGACGACGCGCGCGAGGATGCCGCGGGCGTCATGCTCTATCTCGACGGCGGGCTGTTCGCGCGCGAGTTGCGGGCGCGGCCGCGGGCCGCGGCGGACAAATACAGGATCGCCGCGCGGCTGATGAACGTCCCGCCGCCGTGGCTGCTCGCGGCGTGCGCCGGTTTCTTCGCCCTCGTCTTCGTATTCGATCTCCTGCTCACCCCCGCCCGGCGCGCGGGCGGCGAAGCGTCCGCGCCCGCTTACGCGAACAACCAGGCGACTAACCGCGCGGGCAGACGGCGCGCGCCCGCGGCGGACTCCGTCTCCGCCGAAGAACTAGCGGCCGACGAGACGGATCGCGACGCGGGCGGAGCCCAAACCGCCGACGACGAAGACTCGCCGGCGGACGACGGCGCGACGGCCGGGCGGAATGAGTTAAAGCGCGCGCCCGTCTCGGACGCGCCGGTCGCGCCGGTCGATAAGTCGGCGCACGCCGCCGGCGTGGCTTTCGCGAACGCGAGCGAAGAGATCGACGCCGGCGCGGGCGTCGAAGCTCGACCGCCGGGGCTCACGATCCAGCTCGGCTCTTTCAGAGTTGTGAAGGAGGCGGAGGCGCAGGCCGGCACGCTCCGCGCCGCGGGCTTCGACGCGCGCGTCGTCGAGCAGCAGAACTCGAAGCGCCCCTGGTACTGCGTGCAGACGGGCCTCTTCGGCGCGCGCGCGGACGCCGAGCGACACCTCGCGGAGTTGCGCGCGAAGGGCCTCGCGGCGAGTTACACGTTGAGAGAGATTCAGTGAGTGATATTTTCCGCCCGGCGGGTCTCAGTTCATGCTGAGCGAGTCGACGGAGCCGGCGAGCCGGCGCGCGGGCGCGCCTTCGCCGTCGTGCCAGGTGACGAAGAAGAGTCGGTAGCGGTCGGGGTCTTCGACGGTGACGAAGCGACCGCCCCAGCCCTCGTCCGCAGGGGGCGCGACCGCGATGTCGCGCGCGCGCAAACGCTCGTGGAAGGCGTCCACGTCCGCCACGCCGAAGAAGAAGTGTACGCCGCGCCCGCGCCGCCCCATCGCCGGCGGCTGGCGGACGAGCGTGACGCGCAGGGAGCCCGCGCGCAGCGTCGCCATCGGCGGATCGGCTTGCGGGTCGTGCGCGACCAGCTCGAAGCCGAGCGCGTCGCGGTAGAACTCGACCGAGTCGTGCAGGCTGTCGACTTCGAGGAAGACGAGATCGAGACCGGAGACGCTCATACTTTTCATACCGAAGTGAGCAGCAGGTAGACGACGCCGACGCCGCCCGCCACCGCCGACCAGAAGACCAGCTCCTGCGCCCACGCCGAGCGGCGCGCGAAGTGCGACGGCCGAAACCCCTCGCGCGCGTAGACCATCGCCGCGTGCGCCATCCAGACGCCGAAGAAGACTAACGCGGCGGCGAGCAGCGCGAGCGGGAAGAGGAAGACGACGTAGTGCGCGCGCACGAGCGTCAGCAGCACGAGGCCGAGGAAGACGCAGAGCGCCGCGCCCGCGACCCGTCCCCACATCGCGTCGGCCTGCGCCGCCTGACTCGTGGCGGGCGTGAACTCTTCAGCCGCAAACTTCTCCGCGTAAGTCTCGCCGACGGTGTCGTCATCGCCCGCCGGTTGTCGCGCGGCGCGCTGTCGCGCGTCGTAAGCCTCGCGCGCCGCGGCGTCGCCGAGCACGCGGTAGGCTTCGTTGAGGTCTTTCATCTCCTCTTCGCTGCCGCCGCGGTCGGGGTGGCGCTCCGCCGCGAGCCGCTTGTAGCGACGACCGATCTCGTCGCGCGAAGAGTCCGGGCGCGCGCCCAGCGTTTCGTAGTGATCCTTCTCGCGCTCCGCCAACTTCTTCCCTCTCCCGCAGAAAAACGCCCGCGCTTCGGGCCAATACTACCCGCCGCGCCGGAATCTTTCCAGACCTTCGCCGCCGCGCCGCGCCCTTCGGACATCTCGCGCGCGACGCCGCCGGGTTTGTGCTAACCTTGCCGCCGCGCTTCTCTAAAAATCATTCCACGCGAGGCGGGGGTTTCCAGGACGCATGGCTTTGCAGTTCGCGCCGGGCGACGATCTCATCTTCCAGCTTGAGAGCGGCTACGGTCTGCTGCGCGTCGTCGCCGTCGAGGAGCGCGCGGGCGAGGCGATCTGGCACCTCTCGGCATACGAAGACCTCTTCCCCGACGTGGAGTCGGCGGAGGCGGCGCTCGCGGACGCGTCGCGTCTCACCGTGCGCGCCCCGCACCTCGCGCTCACCGACCGCGCGCTCGCGAAGACGCCCGCGGCGCGGCTCGGCAACCGCCCCGTCCGCGAGGACGAGCTTGCGCCGCTCAGCGAGTGGCGCGGGCGCGGCGGCGGCGTCGAAGAACGCTCCGCGCTGCTGCTGCTCGGCTTGCGCTAACGCGGCGCGGCCCGGCCCCCGGACGCGCTCATCAGGCGCGGACGGCAGAACAGTTTTCGACCGCGCGGAAAGATGTCGATGAGAGACCTGCTGACAAAACTTTCGACCGTGTCGCGGCGGCGCGCGCCGTTCGTCGCGCTCCTGCTCGTCGCGTCGCTCCAGTCCGTCGCGTTCGCCGAGAGGCGCGAGCGACGGATCGAGGGCTGGCGTCCAGTCCACTACGAAGTCCGGCTCGCGTTCGACGCGGGGCTGTCGGAGGTGAAGCGGGCGGAGACGGAGATCACGGTGCTGATCCTGCGGGACGGCGTCGGGGTCGTCGATCTCGACTTCGGCGAGATGCCGCTCGACGGCGTGAGCGTCGGCGGCAGACCCGCGCGCTACGAGCGCCCGCCCGGCCGCCTCAACGTGTCGCTCCCGCGCGCGGCGAGGCGGGGCGAGCGGTTCGCCGTCACCGTCTCCTACCACGGCCGGCCGAAGGACGGGCTGATCCTGACGAAGGACAAGGACGGCAACCCTTCGGCGACGGGCGACAACTGGCCCGACCGCGTGCACCACTGGATACCCTCGCTCGATCACCCTTCGGCGAAGGCGAGCGTTACGTTCATGATCACGACGCCGGGCGACATGGTCGCCGTCGCCAACGGCAGACTCGTCGGCACGGGCTCCGGCACGCGCGATAGCGAATGGCTCTACGTCGAGCCGCACGCGATCCCTCCCTACTGCATGATCGTCGCGGTCGCGCGCGACGAGGTGATCGAGTCGCGCGCGCCGGCCTCGCGGCGCATCGCGCCGCTCCTCTACTACGTCGCGCCCTCGGAGCGGGCCTTCGCCGAGAAGGGTTTCGCCGCCGCGCCGCCGTCGCTGGAGCTGTTCAGTCGGTTGGTCGCGCCGTACCCTTACGAGAAGCTCGCGCACATCGTCGGCGCGACGCGCTTCGGCGGGATGGAAAACTCCGGCGCGATTGTTTACGCGAGCACGCTCTTCGACGCGCGGCCGAACGAGCCCTTAAGCGCGCGGTTCGGAATCCGCCGCGGGCTCGTCGAGGTCGTGGCGCACGAGACGGCGCACCAGTGGTTCGGCGACTCGGTCAGCCCCGCGACGTGGGCCGACCTGTGGCTGAGCGAGGGCTTCGCGACCTACTTCGCCGGCCTCCTCGTCGAACGCTACGAGGGCGCGGCGGCGTTTCGCGACTACATGAGCCGCGCGGCGAACGCCTACCTGCTCTACGAGAAGACGCGGCGCGCGCCCATCCATGATCGCGAGACCGAAGACCTGAACAAGCTGCTCAACGCGAACAACTACCAGAAGGGCGCGTGGGTCTTGCACACGCTGCGCGCGCGACTCGGCGACCCCGCGTTCTTCCGCGGCATACGCCTCTACTACAACGCCCACAAAGACGGGAACGCGACGACCGAAGATTTGCGGGCGGCGCTGGAACGCGCTTCGGGCAGGAACTTAAGAGAGTTCTTCGCGCGCTGGATTTACGCGAGCGGGCATCCCGTCTACCAGGCGTCCTGGAAGTGGCGCGGGGGCGCGGGGCGCGGCGGCGGCGGGGTCGCGACGCTCACGCTCGCGCAGGCGCAAGAGGGCGAGCCGTTTCTGACCGCCGTGCCGGTCGAGATCGTCGCGGAAGGCGGCGTCCTGCGACGCCTGCTGGTTCGACCGACGGGCAGGGAGACTTCCGTGATCGTGCCGCTCGCGCGTCGCCCCGTAGAGGTGAGGGTCGATCCGGGCGCGACGATCCTCAAAGAGGTCTTGAGCGCGCCGGTGCGTAAGGCGGTGGCGGCTTCGAGATGACTGACCAGGCGTAAAAAGAACTCACCGCAAAGGCGCAGAGAGCCGCGGAGGGGGCGCGGAGAGGAAACTTTTTTCTCTGCGCCCCCTCTGCGCCTCTGTGGTGAGATCCCTTTCGATCTACTACTTAACGAGAGGCCCGAAGCGCAGCGCGTATTCGGTCGAGTTCATAAACCCGTTGACCATCGAGCGGATGTCCGCGGGGTTGGCGTCGATGGTGCGCAGCCAGTCATTGTAGCCGCCCTCCTCCGGGTCTCGGCGCAGGTAGCCGTAGTACTGCATCGCGACGAACGCCGGGTTCAGCTCCGCCGCGCCGACTTCATCCGAGTCGGCGATGGCGCGCAACAGTTGCGCGCGCGTGAGCGACTGTTGGTTAAGGCGGCTCAACATCTCGCCGCGCGTGAGCACGACTTTCGCCGGGCCGTCCGGCGACGCCGGGTCGGGCGTGGTGATCTGCTGCAACGAGTAGCGGCTCATCAGCCCGTCGACGAACGCCGCGTTCGGGATCGAGTCGAAGAAGCCACTGAACTCTTGCCGCTGCACGAACGAGTTCGTGAACTGCGCCTTCTTCGCGCGCACCTCCTCGGTCGTCGTCGCCGTCACGCCCGCCATGTCGGCGACGATCTCGGTGTAGCGAGGCAGACGCCCGAAGGCGACCTTGTAGAAGCGGAAGGCGAAGAAGCCTTTCAACTTGAACTCGTCCGAGCCGAAGAAGGCCGACGAGACCTTGATGCGGTCGCAATTCGCCGAGGGGCTCGACGCGCTCGTGTTGAAGGGGTCGGGGCAACCGTTCAAGACCGCCGACCACGGCTCGCCCGGCTCCGGCTCCCTGGAGAGGAAGTCGAGGTAGTGCTGGCGCACGAAGAAGCCGGTCGTGTAGATCGGGTTCACGGGCGCGGCGGGGTCGTCGTTGTCCGTGATCGTCACGGTCGTGTTGGAGGGGGCGACGATGCCGACGCCCGCGGGGCTGAGCAGTCGGACGGCGAACGTCTCGGGGTTCTCGACGTGAATGTCGTCGGTGACGGGGACGACGAATGACGCTTGCGTCTGGCCGGGGGCGAAGTTGAGCGTGCCGCGCGCCGAGGCGTAGTCGCAGCGCGGGTAGGCGGTCGTGCCCTGCGCGTCGCAGCGCACCGCCGAGGTGTCGTCGACGGTCTCGTAATCGACGGCGGCCGTCCCCGAAGTGTCGCCGGAGCGCGTGACATCAACGACGACGCGCGCCGCGCCCTCGGAGACCGACAGGGTCGCGGCGGCGAGTCGGACGGCGCTCGGCTTCGCGCTGATCTCGTAGATCGCGCCGTTGGAGTTCGAGACGACGTAGACGTTCCCGCCGGGCGCGGTCTGGATGTCAGTCGTGATGCCGAAGTCGCGCCCGATGAGGAGGGTCTCGCTCTCGGTGAGATCGAACTTGTCGTTGTTGTCGGCGACGCGGTCGGCGAGCTGCGGCGTCGCCAGCTTGAGGTCGGCGCGGTCGTCCGTCAGCTTGAAGCGGAAGAGGTAGCCGCCCGCGAGCGTGGTGCGCGACGCCCCGACGAGCAGATCATTCTCGAACGCGGGGCCGAGTCCGCGACCGCGCACGAAGCCGACGGGCGACGGCGCGACGGCGAACTTCCAACTGAACAGCGGTTCGGTGTAGCGCGAGCCGGGCAGGACGAAGAGGCGCGAGAGCGCCTGCGCCGGCATGTCGGCGATGAGGTCAGGCGTCCAGCGGTTCTGCTGCAAGCCGCCGGCGCGCGACGACTCGATCTGTTTGTACTCGGCGACGCGCGACGAGGGGCCGATCAACTGGACCCAGCCGCCGTTGAAGCCGGGCACGACGCGGTTGATCTCGTCGAACGCGTCGTCGCCGTTCTCCTGCGTCCAGAGGTAGCCCGAGACGGGATCGAACGCCATGCCGAAGCTGTTGCGCACGCCGTAGCCGAAGACTTTCCTGACGTTCGCCGCCGCTTCGCCCGACAGGCCGGAGTTGACGCCGAAGAAAGGGTTGTCGGTCGGCGTCGTGCCGTCGTCGTTGAGGCGCAGGATCACGCCGGTCAGGTGCGCGTTGTCGGGCTCCGGCCCGCCGAACTGATCGTCGGCGACCGCGGGTCCGTCGGGCGAGGCGGAGGGGCCGAAGCGGAGGTTCTGAAGCATCCCGCGCCGCCCGTTGTCGCCGATGACGACGTAGAGCTTGCCGTCGGGGCCGAAGCGGATGATGCCGCCGTTGTGGTTGCCGCGCGACGACTGGCCGGCGTCCTGCTGGAGCGCGCGCAGGCGGATCAAATTCTTCTCTAACGCGAGCGTCGCGCCGTTCCACAAGAAACTGTCCACGCGGTTTCCCAGGAGCGGCACGTCGTCCGCGTTCGACGAGTCAGCGCCCGACGCGCTCTCCGTCCAGTAGAGGTAGACGCGCGGGCTCGTCGGAAAATTCGGGTGCAGCGCGACGCCGAGCAGGCCGCGCTCCGAGTTGTTGTTGACGGCCAGATCGACGACGGGCGTCGCCTGCACGACGCCGTCCGTCACGCGCAAAACTTTCCCGCTCGCCTTCTCCAGGATCAGGAAATCGCCGTCGCCGAGGAACGCCAGCGTCGTCGGCTGGCTCAAACCCGCGACGACCTGACGCACCGTCAGGTTCGCGTCCGTCATCGTCGGCCCGGTGACGAGCGTCGCGCCCGCCGCGTGGGAGAGGAGGCCCGCCGCGCCGGTGACGGTGAGGGGGAAGCTGCCGAGCGGGGTCGAACTATTGTTCGTCACGGTGAGCGTCGAGGTGCGCGCCGTGCCGTCGTCGAGCGTAACGGCGGACGGGTTGAAGCCGGGGGCCGCGCCCGCGGGCATGCCGGCGGCGCTTAAGTTGACTGTGCCGGTGAAGCCGTTGGTCGGCGTGACCGTGACGGTGTAGGCCCCGCTCGCGCCGGGGACGATGACCTGCGAGGAGGGCGAGACGTTGACGTTGAAGTCGCCGGCCGCGGCCGCGGGCTGGACGACGACGAAGGTGAAGTTGATGCTGTCGCCCGAAGTGTTGCCGTCGTTGTTCGCCTGATTGCCCGCCGTGTAGAAGGTGACAGGCCCCACGTCCGCGGCGGGCGCCGTCCAGTTGAACGTCCAGCTCGTGCCGTTCGACTGCCCGACCGACGTGCCGTCCTGCGTGTGCTCGACGTACTGGCGCGCGGGATTTCCGAGCACCCCCGCGATGACCTGTGTTCTACCGTCCGCGCCCGCCTGGAGCGTGCCCGCGCGGTTGCCGTCGTCATCGACGGCCGTGAGCTGGAAGCCCCACCGCTGCCGCGTCGGGCTCTGGTTCGCCTCGTTGACCGTAATCGCGTAGGTCTGCCCCGGCGCGTATGACTGCGGCGCGCCGACGTTGATCGTGCCGGAGGGCGCGCCGTCGAAGACGTGGCAGTCGTCGCACCTGAACTCGCCGGGCGCGCCGGTGAAGCCGGGGTCAGGCCCGGTCGAGCGGGCGTAAACGCGTCGGCTCGCGGGGCTGTCGGTCAAGAGCGCGAGCGCGCCGAGCGCGGCGAAGAGCGAGACGACGAAGAGCTTGGCGTGGTGGGTGCGGCGCATAACTTCAGTTTGAATGATCAACCGGGCGCGGCCGGCGCGCCTCGCGCTTGTGAATGCCGCGCCCGCCGGTGAGGGCGGTTCGCGGGCCGCCGGCGACCTACAGCATGAAGCCGAGGTTCGTCGAGTTGAAGCGGCCGATGAGCGGGAAGACGAGCGGCAGATCGCTCTGCGAGAGACCGTACCACGACGCGAGCGTCGCCGCGTACTGCTCGACCGAGGTCGTCGGGATCCACCGCCCGCGCGGGTTCGAGCCGCCGTCCGTGTCGTCGGGGCCGCCCATGACGAGCGTCGGGAAGGAGCCGTAGAAGCTGCCGCCCCTGACCGCGCCGCCGATGACGAAGTGGTGGTTGCCCCAGGCGTGATCGGAGCCGACGCCCGCGCCGGAGCCCGCGGGCTGGAGCGTGCGGCCGAAGTCGGAGAGCGTGAAGGTCGTCACCTTGTCGGCGACGCCGAGCTCGACGGTCGCGCTGTAAAAGGCGCTCGTCGCCTGACTCACCTGCTGGAGCAGCAACGCCTGAGAGTTCGCCGCCGTCTGGTTGTTATGCGTGTCGAAGCCGCCGATGGAGACGAAGAAGATCTGCCGCTTCATCGAGAGCGTGTCGCGCAGCGCGATGAGCCTGGCGACTTGCAGGAGTTGGCGGCTGAGCGAGGTGCTCGGCGTCGGGAAGGGCGTGTTGATGACGGGGTTCGTGCTCGCCAGGGCCGCGCTCGTCTGGAGCGCGGAGGTGGTGGTGTCGGCCGCGGCTTTCGTCAGCTTCTCGGTCGAGACGAGGGCGCGGATCGCGTCGAAGGCCGTGCGGCGCGCCGCGTTCTGCGCCGCGGTGAAGTTAGAGCTGTCGGCGTTGTTGATCGCGTTGTTGAGCGGGAGCACGCTCGCGAGCGGCGTGTTCGAGTCGCCGATGGCGAGCGGGCGCGTCGTCTGGCCCGTGACGAAGAGGTTGACGCCCGCGATCGAGACCATCTGCGGGAAGGTCGCCCCGGCGTTCAAGTCCGACGCGCGGTCGGCGGCGCGACCGCCCCAGCCCGTCTGGCTGTTGTCGTTCGCGACGGACGTGAGCCACTGGTTGACCTGATCCGAGTGGGAGAAGAGTTGCAGCGGTCGCTTGCCCGAGCCGTTCTGGTAAGTCGCTTTCGTGAGCGGCTCGACGAGCGGCCCCGTGTTGCAGACGGCCGCCGCCTTGCCCTGATTGAAGAGCGACTGCAACTCCGTCATGCCCGGGTGCAAGCCGTACTGGCCGCCGCCCGCGGGGTTGACCGGGAGTAGGCCCCCCGCGCCCGTGCGCGGGAGCGCGAGACCGGCCGCCGCGCGCGCCGCCGCGTACTGCGCGTAGCGCGCGTCGTCGACGGGGACGATGGTGTTGTTGCCGTCGTTGCCGCCCGACATGAAGACGCAGACGAGCGCCTTGTAGTCGGTCGCGCCGGTCTCGGCGAAGGCGTTGACGAGGCCGAAGTCCTGAATCCCGGCGGCGAGCGCCCCCGCGCCGAGCGCGGCGCAGCCCGTCGAGCGTAAAAACTCCCTGCGCGTTTGTGACATGACGTTCTTCTACCTCTGGACTTGATACTGCGGCGAGGTGGCGACCAGGTAGGCGGCGGTGCGCGCGCGCTTGCGCTGGTAGCCCGCGTCGGTCGCCGGGATGCTTCCCACGGCGCTCAGCACTTGCGCCTTCATCGCCGCGCCCATCGTGTGGTGCAGCAGGAGCGCATCGAGCGCGTCGATCATCGCCGGCGGGTTGTCGGCCAGGGCTTCGAGCGGTCCGAAATTCAACTGCGTCCCCGCGGGCGTGTTGGCGTTCGTCGAGATGCCCTGATAGACGAGCGTGTTGACGACGTTGGCGCGGCGCAGCGTCGTCGAGGTCGAGAGAATCTCGAAGGCGGGACCCAGGAGCTTCGTCCCCGGCACCTCGTAGAGCGGCGTGTAGTAGCTGAAGACCGTCGCGGGGAGGAAGACCGGCTGGTCGAGCGAGTTCGGCAGGTCGCCGCGCGTCGAGTTCTGCCCGATGACGCCGTCGCTCGGCAACGACGGGTTGCCGAAGGCCGAGGCGTTGAAGGCGCGCAGCACGTT
>DATLMC010000147.1:0-14357 GCA_035537435.1 Pyrinomonadaceae bacterium
GGTTGGGGGGGGGGGGGCCGCGCCCCGGCCCCCCGTTCGCCCAATCACGTCGGGGGGCCGGCCCGCCCCCCGCCCCTACAGTTAGCCCGGTCTTGTCATAGACTCTTGGTTCGATTAACTAGCGCACGGGAGCGAACACGATAACCAGACTGTGCTCGATTTCTTACAGACACACTGGCGCGAGATGCTGGCTCTGACGGGTCAGCACCTCTGGCTCGTCACGGTCTCGGTCGCGTGCGCCGTGGCCGTCGGCCTCCCGGCGGGCGTCGCGCTCACGCGCTATCAGAGGTTGAAGCGGCCCGTCCTCGCGCTCGCCGGCATCCTCCAGACCGTGCCGAGCCTCGCCCTCTTCGGCTTCCTCATCCCGCTCCCCCTCGTCGGCGGCATCGGCGCGCGCACGGCCATCGTCGCGCTCGTCCTCTACGCGCTACTGCCCGTCATCCGCAACACCGTCACCGGAATCGAGGGCGTTGACCGAAACGTGCGCGAGGCGGCGGTCGCGATGGGCATGACGCGCGGGCAAATTCTCCGGCAGGTCGAGCTGCCGCTGGCGTCGAGCGTGATCCTCGCGGGCGTGCGCGTCGCGGCGGTGATCTCCGTGGGCGTGGCGACGATCGCGGCGGCGATAGGCGCGAACGGCCTGGGAGTCTACATCTTCCGGGGCTTACGTATGAACGACAACCGCCTCGTCCTCGCGGGCGCGATCCCGGCCGCCGCCATGGCGCTCTCCATCGACTGGCTCATCGGCCTTCTGGAGACGCGACTGGGCGCGCACTCCCTCGCGCGCGCGGAGGTCGACGAGAGACGACGCGCCGTCGTCCGCCGTGTCGCGGCGGCGGCGGTCGTCGTCGCCGCGCTCGTCTTCGCGGCTTACGCGCTGCGCCGCGACACCGCGTCGCGGCAGTCCGCGGGGCGTGCGCGCGTCAGCGTCGGGTCGAAGGATTTTACGGAGAGCGTGATCCTCGCCGAAATCCTCGCGCAACTGCTCGAAGCGCGCGGCCTGACGGTCGAGCGCCGCTTCGAGCTGGGCGGCAATCTCTGCCACGACGCGCTCACGGCGTCCCAGATCGACGTGTACCCGGAATACACCGGCACGTCCTTCACAGCGATCCTCAAGCACCAGCCCGTCACAGACCCGCGCGCCGTCTACGATCAAGTGAAGCGCGAGTACGCGGAACGCTTCGCGGTCGAGGTCTCGCCGCCGCTCGGCTTCAGCAACGACTTCGCGATCCTCGTCCGCGGCCGCGACGCGCGCTCGCTCGCCTTGCGCACGATCTCCGACGCCGCGCCACGCGCGCGCGAGTGGCGCGCGGGCTTCGGTCAGGACTTCGTCTCGCGCCCCGACGGCTACGAGGGCTTCGCGCGCGCTTACAACCTGAAGTTCCGCGAGCGCCCGCGCGAGATGGACTTGTCGCTGACCTACCGCGCGCTCGCCGCGGGCGAGGTGGACATCATCGCGGGCAACTCGACCGACGGTCTCATCAGCGCGCTCGACCTGACGCAGCTGACAGACGACCGCCACTACTTCCCGCCCTACGAGGCCGTCTTCCTCGCCCGGCGCGACGCGCTCTCTCGCGCCGACGCGCTACGCGAAGTGCTGCAAACTTTAAGCGGCGCACTCCCGACCGACGAGATGCGCCGCCTGAACTTTGAAGTTGACGGAGGCAAGCGCGCGCCCGCCGAAGTCGTCCGCGAGTGGCGGGGGCGCAAGGGACTTTGACGCGCCGCCGGGACGCGAAAAGGCGCGGGGGCGAGAACCTCTTTAAAGTTCTCGCCCCCGCGCCCGGTGCGATCCGGCGCGCGGACTCTTCGGGCCGCGGCGCGCGTCGCTATTTCTTCTTGAGCGTGATCCGGTAGGGCTCGCCGAGCGTGGACGCGTCCACGTCGAGCTTCTGATCGTAGTAGCCCTTGGCCTTGACGATGAGGCGCAGGCGTCCCATGTGCAGGGGGGGCAGCACCGCGACGCCGCGCTCGTCCGACGAGTTCCAGGACTCGCAGAAGAAGCCGTCGCTGCGGTTCGATTCGAGCTTGAGGGAGACGCCGCGCACCGGGTTGCCGCTCTCGTCGAAGACGCGCGCGTCGAGCCTGCCGATGCCGTTCGCCCCGACCGGGGCCTTGCCCATGTTGGGGATGTCGGACGGCTGCGAGCCGCCCGCCTGAGCCGCCGCCGCGCCGCTGAGGGCGACGACGAAGATTGACGCAAGGATAAGTTTACGCATGTTTGATAAAATCTCCTGACCTGTTGGCGAAATTGTTGAGGGAGGCTGGGCGACGGGGGCTGGTCGCGGCTCGTAAGCCGCCCGGATCGATTATATTGGCGCGCGCTCCAATTGGGAAGCCTTAATTTCGCCGGGCGACCCGGACGGGAGCCTCAGGTAGTCGCCGGAAAATTTTTGCGCGGAGGTGAGTGGGGATGACGTTGCTCGAATTTCTCGTCCTGCTTCTGGTGGCGGGCTTGTGCGGCGCGCTCGGTCAGGCGATCAGCGGGTTCACGCGCGGCGGCTGCCTGGTCTCCATCGCGCTCGGCTTCATCGGCGCGCTTCTGGGGATGTGGCTGGCGCGCTCGCTGGGGCTGCCCGAGCCGCTGCCGGTCGTCGTCGGCGACAAGGCGTTCCCGGTCGTCTGGTCTATCGTCGGCTCGGCGCTCTTCGTCGCCGTCATCAGCCTGCTCACGCGCAGCCGCCGCGCCTGAGAGAGGGCGGCGCGAGGGGCGAGGAGCGGAAGTGGGCGGCGTGACTCGCGCCGCGCCGTCGCACTGCGCCGCCGCGCGGGGTTCGCTATCGCACCGCACGTTCTTGCCCGCGCCGCGCCGAGTCGTTTACACTCGCTCGAAAGTCGTCTCCCGCGAATTGAATTTTCTGATTCTTCAGTCGACGCGCCGCCGCGCCTCTCGCGACGCGGCCGGGCGCGCCGCTTCTGAGCTTCGTCGCATGGCTTCCGCGCGCACAAAGAGGGGCGAAAGAGCAGCGCCCGACCTGCAACACTTCCGCACGCGCTACCCGCAGACGGTGGCGAGCCTCGGCGCGCTCCCCGACCGTGAGGCGTGGCTGCGTGGCATCTGGGAGGCGGAGACGCGCTGGCGCGACTCGCTCGGCGGCGCGGCTTCGGAAGAGGTCGTCTCGCGCGGCGCGCCGCCCGCGCGGCTCGCGTGCGAGGGGGAGTTCGAGATCGTCTACGCGGGCGCGGCGGGCGGGCTGCTCGACGCCGCCGTGATGGCCGGGCGCTACGGCCGCCGCGTGCTCGTCTTCGACGTGGGCTCGCCGGCGGAGGCGGGGCGCAGGTGGGGCGTGTCGCGCGAGGAACGCGAAGGGCTCGCGCGTTCGGGGCTCTTCACGCCGGAGGAGATCGACGCGGCGACCATCAACCGCTACCGCGCCGGCCGCGTCAAGTTCCACGACGCGGGCTCGCGCGTGAAAGCCCCCGCGCTCGAAGTGACGGACGTGCTCGACGCAGAGTTGGACGCCGACCGGCTGCTGGCGGCCGCGCGCGCGCGGCTCGGGGCGCGCGAGGGCTGCGCCGTCCTGGAGGGGGCGCGCTTCGTGCGCGCCTACGTGGAGCCGCGCCGGGTCTCGGTCGAGGTCGAGGTGGCGGGCGGCGCGCGGAAACTTTTCGCGGGGCGGCTCTTCGTCGACGCGACGGGCGCGGGCTCGCCCGTCGCGCGGCAGTTGGGCGGCGGCGGCGCGCTGACGCACGTGCGCCCTTCGGTCGGCACGGTGGCGCGCGGGTTCGCGCGCGGCGCGGGCGGCGTGGACTTCCAGGTGCGCGAGATGTTGGTGACGACCGAGGACGCGAGCGCGCACCGGCACCTGCTGTGGAATGGTTCGGCGCGCGACGCGCGGCGCGACGAGTTCGCGACCCACCTCTTCTTCTACGACGCCGTGGACTCGCCCGCCGACAAGTCTCTGCTCGCGCTCTTCGAGCAATACTTCGAGAAGCTGCCGGCCTACAAGCGCGCGGGCGCGCAGTGGCGCGTCGTGCGCCCGCTCTACGGCTACGGGACGGGGGCGCGCGGCGGCGGGTGGAAGGCGCGCGCGCGCGTCTCGGCCGACCGCGTCCTGCTCGCCGGGGGCGAGGCGGGTCGCGCGAACCCGCTCGCGCCTTCGGGCGCGCACCTGCGCGAGCTCGAACGCCGCACGCGCCTCCTCGATCTCGCGCTCGGCGCGGACTCGCTCGACGCGCACTCGCTCGCCTCCATAGCCTGCGCCGAGCCGCGCGCCTCGCACGCCTCGCACCTCGCCGAGTTCCTGCGCCCGAGCGCGCGCGCCGCTAAAGAGCCCGCGACCGTCAACGAGACGCTGAACGCCGTCGCCGCCGCGCTCCACGATCTGGACGAGAGTGTGCGGCGCGAGCTGTTTCAGGATCGGCTCTCCTTCGGCGCGCTGCGCAGCCTCGTCGGCCGCACCGTCCGGCTCTACCCGCGCATCCTCCAGCGCGTGCGCGAACACTTCGGCGCGCGCGGCACCTTCCTCTGGCTCGCCCACGCCGCCGACGCCGCCCTGCGCGAGCGGCGCGACGCACACGATCAACTCTCGCCGCCCGACCCGGCCGCGCCCGCCGATGAAATGAGGGGCGCGGCAGGGGCCGATGGCCCCCCTCCGCGCCCCTCGCCGGGCGAATAAACCTGTCCGCCCCGCCTACTTTTTGGCGCGCGCCCCGCAGGTGATGACGATGGTCGCGTCCACGTCGAGCAGGATGGGCTCGTTGTTGTCTATCTGGATGCTGATGAGGTCCTGGACTTCGTTCTTGTACTTCCCGCCACCCTTGTTCGTTCCCTTCTCCTTGAACTTCGTCGGGATGTTCAGTAAGACCGACCCGCCGCCCTGGATGATGATCGGGGGCTCATCCAGGGTCTCCTCGTTGTCGCCCTCGACGGGGGCGGGGCCGGGCGCGCCCGGCGGGGGCGGGGCCGGGCGATTAGGATAGTCGCTACCCCCGGCCCCCACAGGCGGTGTGCCTGGCTTCTCGCCTCCCGATTTGGAAGCTTTCTGTTGGTTACGCGATCCGTCCTTCTCCTGATTCATGTCTGGATTCCTTTCAAGTCAGAGTGGGCTGAGCATCGAATCGGTCACGGCTGAATGCGCCGCGTCTCAAGCGACTGTCAGGGTCGGGGGTCGCCCGTCGCGTTCGCCGATGGGCGGATTCCTCCGCCGGTTCGGGCGGGCGCGGGATCGGGATCGTGAAGCGTTGACGCCCGCGCCGCCGTTAGGGCACGGGCACGTCACCCGCCGGTGTTGCCGCTGTCTCCGCCCCCCTGGATGATGATGGGTGGCTCGTTCCGCGCGACGGTGATGTCACCGCCGTCCAGTTCCGCGCCGCCACCCAGGATGACATTCTGCCCGGCTTCCTCCACGTCGCGGACGCCGTCCTGCTCGATCTTTTTATCTTCTTCGCGCATACCGACCTTCCTTTCAGCGTAACGTAAGTGTGTGTCTAACGTTCAGACCGTACCCGCGCCCACCTCGGCCAGGTGCTTGCGCGCCGCCTGCACGTCCGGCCTTGTCTGGTAGGTGTCAAAGACTTGCTTACCCCATGCTCGTTCGAGTTCGCCGAGGCAGGCTTCGGCCCTCGCCGCGTACTGGCGCGCGTCCTCCGGCTTGCCCGCGCGAAGGCTGGCGCGCGCGGCGACGAGGCAGGCCTGAAACTCCGATTCATACCGACCCGCGCGCGCGAAACCCTCGCGCGCTTCGAGCGCCCCGGAGAGCGCGCCCTGGGCGTCGCCCGCCTCAAGAAGCGACTCGGCGTAGGCGAGCAGCGCGCTCGATAAGAGCCACGGGTCGCCGAAACGTTTCGCCGCGTCGAGCGCCGCCTGCGCGCTGCGCCGCCCGGCCGCGGCGTCGCCCGCGAGTGTTTGCGCGCGCGACAGTAGCAGCCTCGCCTCCGTCGCGGTCTTATCATTCTCCCTGTCCACGAGGGCGATGACCTGCTCGCTCCGCGTCTTCGCGTCGCCGAAGTTACGGTTGCCCAGTGCGGCCTGCGCCCGCGCGAGCCCGACGTCGGCCGCGAGCCCTTTATTATCCGCGCCCGGCTTACCCGCGATGCCGGACGCCTCTTCAATCTTCGAGCGCGCCTCCGTGTAGCGCCCCAGCGCGCACAGGGCGTGGCTCTGGTTGCTCAGGCTGTGGCCGATGCGCAACTCGTTGCCGAGCGTCTTCTCGATGGCGTAGCTCTCCTCGAAGTGGCCGAGCGCGCCGGGATAGTTCTCCAGCCTGAGGAGCACCCAGCCGAGCTCGGAATGCAGGAGCGCGACGAGGGCGCGGTCGCCGGCCTTCTCGGCCAGTTCGAGCTGCTGCTCCAGGGCGCGCCGCGACTCGGCGTAGTTGCCCATCTGCCGCTGGGCACGGATGAGTATGGTGAGGGTCTGCGCCGCCTCCCGGCGGTAACCGCCCGACTGGTAGAAGGCGAGCGCCCGCTCGGCGTGGCGCGCGGCCTCCTCCGACCTGCCCTGCTGGAGGTAGACGCCGCCCAGGTTGCCGAGCGCCTTCGCGCGCACGCGCTGCGCCTTGTTCCGCTCGGCGAATTCGAGCCCCTGCTTGAGGTACTTCTCCGCCTCGGCGTAGTTGCCGCGCGCGTAGTAGGTGTTGCCGAGATCGACGAGGCTGAGCGCGACCAGATTTTCCATCCCCTTCGCCCGCGCCAGATCGAAGGCCTCGCGCGCGTATTCCTGCGCGCCCCTGGTGTCGTTCTCGTTCGAGGCGACGGCGCTCAACTGGAGCAGCGCGTTGATCTGTTGCGTCTCGTAGCCGTTGGCGCGGGCGAGTTCGAGCGCGCGCCCGAGTTCGGCGCGGGCGTCGGCGGGGCTGCCGGTGGCGCGCAGCAGGTAGCCGCGGCGGTAGAGGACTTCGGCGCGGCCCTCGGCGACGCCCGTGTCGGTGTAGATCGCCTCCGCCCGTTCGAAGGCCGCCGCCGCGCTCTGGTACTCCTGCTGCCGCGTGTAGAGGATGCCGACGCGCAGGTAGGCGGTGGCGTAAGTCGCGTTGAGCTGCGTCGCCCTCAGATAATTATCGCCGGCGCACTTGGGATCCTCCGCCTTCTCGCAGGCGCGACCGAGATCGACGTAGGCGTAAGCCTCCTGCGGCGTCTGCTGCGCGATGGCCTCGTAGGCCTTGCGCGCCTGCGCGAAGTCGCGGGTGGCGGTCGAGGTCACGGCGTCGAGGTAGAGTCGCTCGCGCTCGGGCAGCACGGAGCGGTCGGGCACGAGCTGCGCGACGCGCACCAGCTCGTAGTTCGCCTTGTCTAAATAGTCCAGCTCCGTCCACGCCTCGGCCAAGCGCGCGTGCGCGAGCGCATACTTCTCGTCGGCTTCGACGGCGCGCGCGAGCGTCTTGCTCGCCTGCCAGTACGCGCCGTCGCGCATGAAGTCCACGCCGCGGTTGAGCAGGTTCTCGGCATCGGGCGAGGGTTTGTGGGCGGCGGGTCGCCACCAGCGGCTCAAGCCCCAGAACCCGAGGAGCGCGAGGACGACCGCCCCGACGACCGCGACGATTGAGAGGCGCGGGCGGCGCAGGTTCTCCGAGAGCGTCGTGAAGGCGCTGTGCGGGACGGCGTCGGCGTCGGCGCTGCGCCTGACGGTTTGCGTCCGCGCGTGACCGTTGGCGGAGACTTTGAGGTGCGCCTCGGCGAGCGCGGCGACGAACTCGTCGGCCGACTGGTAGCGCTCGTCGGGGTTCTTGGCGAGCGCCTTACAGACCACGCGGTCGAGCGCGCGCGGCACGACCGGGTTGAGCTTCGAGGGCGGCGGGGGCGTGACGTGCAGCACCTGCGCCGCGATCTCGACGACCGTCGCGCCCGCGAACGCGGGCCGGCCAGCGACGCACTCGTAGAGGAGCGCGCCGAGCGCGAAGAGATCGCTGCGCGCGTCCACCTCCGCCCCTTTCGCCTGCTCCGGCGAGAGGTACAGCGGCGTCCCCAGCATCACGTCGCTGCGCGTCTTCAGGCGCTGCATGGTCTCCGCCTCGGGGGTGACGCCCGCCGCCTCGTGCCCCGCGCCGACCAGCTTGGCGAGGCCGAAGTCCAAGACCTTCACCTCGCCGCGCTCGTTGACGATGACGTTCGAGGGCTTGATGTCGCGGTGGATGATGCCGCGGCGGTGCGCCTCGCCGAGCGCCTCCGCCACCTCCCTGATGATCTCGATGGCGCGCTCGATGGTGAGGCCATCGCCCTCGAGCAGCTCGCCCAGCTCGCTCCCCTCGACCAGCTCCATCACGATGTAGGGCTTGCCGTCGGGCGTCTCGCCGTAGTCGAAGAGCGTGGCGATGTTCGGGTGCGAGAGGGCGGAGATGGAGCGCGCCTCGCGCAGGAAGCGCGCGTGGTAGAGGTTGTCGGCGGCGGGCGCGGAGTGCGGGATTTTGACCGCGACGCGGCGGCCGAGCCGCACGTCCTCGGCGAGGTAGACCGTGCCCATGCCGCCCTCGCCCAACGGGCTGAGGATGCGATAGTGGGAAAGCGTCTCGCCGATCATCCGTGATGTCTCCAGCGTGTGACCCGAAGAGTTCGGAAGGTGGAAGGTCGCGGGAACAACCCTGAAGCCGCAGGCTCATGCGGCCCGGACTATTTGATGAAGAACCGTGCTTGCTGCCTGCGTATTCTGCGCCAAAGCCTCACTCATATCAAGAGTTATTTCGAGACCCCGGCCCGCGGGCGCGTGGTTCGCGCCCGCCCGCGAGGCCGCAGACGGCCGAGAGTTTCGCCGGCGGGTGGAAGGCGTAAACGGTAAACCGTGACGGGTGACAGGGTAGGAGGTGCTTTTAGCTTCCCCTGCCCGTCACCCGTCACGGTTTACCGGTCACGGCTCTTTCATTTGCGCGCCGCGGGCGTGATCTTCAGCTTCATCCTTTCGCCCCCGCGCACGGCCTCTACCTCGTACTCCTCGCCCGCCTTCATCTCGCCGAGCGCGTAGGTGTAGTCGTAGACGTTCTTCACGTCGCGCCCGGCCATGCGCACGATCACGTCGCCGGCCCTCAAGCCCGCGGCCTCGGCCGGCGAGCCCTCGCGCACGCCGTCGAGCTTCAAACCCTCGCCGCCCTCCGCGTAGTTCGGGATCGTGCCGAGGTAGACGCGGAAGCCCGTCGAGCGCCCGACGGTCGCGTCCGTCTTCGCCGCCGCGTAGGTCGGGCGCTTGTCGCCCGCATCGACGGCGCGCAGCACGTCGCGCACGAACTCGGTGACGCGCGCGAGGGAGTAGTAGCCGATCTTGTCGGCCGTGTCCGAGGGCTTGTGATAATCCTCGTGCGTGCCCGTCCAGAAGAAGAGCACCGGAACCTGCTTCGCGTAGAACGACGAGTGGTCGCTCGGGCCGTAGCCGTCCTCGTTGAGCGTGAGGCTGAAGCGCGGCTTCGGGTTGGCGGTCGCGATCACCGTCCCGTTCGACGAGGTGACGACGGGGATGTCCCCGCTCTGCTGCGCGACGCCTTTGATGTTGACCCTCATGTTCAAGTCCGTGTTCGCATCACCGATCAACTCGCGCCACTCGGCGGCCGTGCCGACGCCGCCGACGATGAGCTTGTCGTCCTTCATCCGACCGATCATGTCCATGTTGAGCATCGCGACCGTCTGCGCGAGCGGCACGACCGGGTTCTTGACGTAGTAGCTCGACCCGATCAGGCCCTCCTCCTCGCCGCCGAACGCGACGAAGACGACGGTGCGGCGCGCCCTGGGCGTCGCGTCCGAGACGATGCGAGCGAGTTCGAGCAGACCGGCCACGCCCGAAGCGTTGTCGTCCGCGCCGTGGTGGATGTCGCCCTCGCGCGCGGCGAGGCTGCCCGCGCCGCCCCTGCCGAGGTGATCGTAGTGCGCGCCGACGACCACCGCCTCGCCCTTGAGCTTCGGATCACTGCCTTCGACGACGCCCACCACGTTGAACGCCGGGGCCTCGCGCCGCGCCACGTCGGTCGAGAGGCTGAACGCGATGTTGCCGAGCGGCGTCGAGCCGTTTTTGCGCGGGGCGTTCTTCTGCCCCATTCCCTGAGCCGTCCCTTGAGCCTCGCCTCGCTTCGCCTCCGCCGCCGCGCCTCCGCCGCCCTGCGCCGCCGAGTCCTTCGCGACCGCGGCCGGCTGCGCGCCGGGCGGCTTCCCGTCGGCCGACTGTTCGAGGTTCTCGAAGGTCACCGCCGGCAGGGCCGCCGCCGCGACCGCGCGGCGCGCGACCTGGCGGGAGATGAGGACTACGGGGAGCCCCGCGTCGCCCGCGGCGGCGAGGTTTTCGTCGACGCTCAAGCGCGCCGCGCGGTCGTCCTTGAAGTTCTCCTCGCGCGAGACGACCAGGAGCGCGACCGCGCCGTGCTCGCGCGCCGCCGCGGCCTTGAAGCGCAAGTCCCCGAAGCTCGCGAACCGCCCGTGCGGGTTGTCGCCGTCGGGCGTGCCCGCGAAGGCGAAGACGATCTTCCCGCGCGCGTCCACGCCCGCGTAGTCGTCGTGGTTCAGCTCCGCCGCGGTGATGCCGTAGCCGACGTAGACGACCTTGCCCTCGGCGCGCCCGTTCGCGCTCCACGCGAGCGGCGTCCAGTCCTCGCCGAGCCTGAGATCAACCGCGCCGGCGCGCGCGTTCTGCGGCGACCTGCCCGCGCGCGGGATGAAGCTCATCGCGTTGTCCTCGCCGAGCGTCACCCCCGCAACGTAGGGGAACAGTTGCAGGTACGCGCTCATCGAGCGCGCGGCCGACTCCGCGCCGGACTCGCGCGCGACGCTCGCGCCGGTGCGCAGGCCCAGGCGCTTGAACTCCGCCTCGACGTAGGCGGCGGCCTTCTGCGCGCCGGGCGTGCCCGTGCGCCTGCCCTCGAACTCGTCGGAGGCGAGGGCGCGGACGTGCGCGCGCAGGTTCTCCGCGTTGGCGTCGTCCCCGCGCGCCGGCTGTTGTTGCGCGAGCGCCGCGGTGACGAAGAGTAGCGAGAGGAGAAGAGAGATTTTCAGTCGCTTCGTTGCGTTGATAGGTTTGTTCATAAAGAATTTCCGTCCGCTTTAGTCATCGCCTGGGGGAAAGACCCGTGAGTCCCGTAGGGACTAGATGTTTATAGCCGCCGCCGCGATCTCACGCCTCGTGGCTCCGCAGGAGCGACATGCCGAAACGTTCCGCTCCGACGGAGCCGGGATTATAAAACCGCGGCGGGGCTATAAACATTCCGCTCCTACGGAGCTTTCCAACTGTCGCGCGTTAAGAGGCGGACGGCGCGGCTTGCGTCACACGCCGCCGCCCGGTGAGGGCGTAGGCGATGGAGCCGGAGAGCGAGCCGAGCACGACGGTGAAGCCCACCCAGAAGACGAGCTGCGGGAAGAAGGCGAGCCACCAGAACTTCTCCGCGAGCGTGAAGCCGGCGACGCTCGGCTCGCGCCCGTAGTCGTAGTGCGTGCCCCACCGGCCGAGCATCGCCAGCAGCATGACGAGGACGACGACGGCGCGCGCGGCGAGCCCGTAAGCCACGAGCGTCTGCGCCAGTTCGCGCCAGCCGAGAAACTGTAGCGCGCCCGCCGCCGCGCCCGCCGTCCAGATGAGCAGCAGAGTCAGGCGCCAGTCGAGCGCGTCGAGGCGCGGCATCACGAGGAAGAAGAAACCGGCGAGCAACAGCAGCCCCGCGACGGCGAACGAGACGGCGCGCCCGGCGCTACGGGGCGCGCGACCGGCCCGCGCGAGCCGCAGAGCGAAGTAGACGCCGAAGGGCAGCGGCAGCCAGACGATGCCGACCACCCAACTGACGCCCTGCGGCGTGACGCCGCCCGCCGAGGAGTTGAACCAACGCGTCGACCAGTGTTGCAGCTCGCCGAAGAGGCGCAGCAGGGTCACGGCGAGGGAGATGAGGGCGGGGACGAGGATCAGTCGCGGGAGGTGGACGCGGCCGGCGGTCTCTCTCATCACAAAGCCTCCTCGGAATTTCACGTGATGTTACCCGCCTGCGCATTCTCACAAAAAAACCGCTGCCGGGCGCGAAGACTGTAGGGGCAGGGCTCGTCCCTGCCCGCGTCGATTCAGTAAGCACGACGCGAATTGTTATTGAACGTGCGGGCAGGGACGAGCCCTGCCCCTACGTTTGTTCGGTCGCCATCACTCAACCCAGTCGGCGATGAAGATGTTCGTGTCGCCGCGCGAGGCGGCGTTGCGGTTCGAGGCGAAGACCAGCTTTTTGCCGTCGGGCGAGAACATCGGGAAGCCGTCGAAGGTCTCCTCATAGGTGACGCGCTCCAGATTGTTCCCGTCAACGTCGACGGCATAGAGATCGAAGTTGCGCCCCCGCGGATCGCCCAGGTTCGAGGCGAAGATGATCCGTTTCCCGTCGGGGAACAGGTACGGCGCGAAGCTCGCGACGCCCAACTTTGTCACCTGCCGCTTGTTCGTGCCGTCGGCGTTCATCAGCCACAGCTCGAAGACCGTCGGCTCGATCAGGTTCTCCGCGAGCTTCTGTTTATAGCGCGCGGTCTGTTCGGGCGTCTGCGGGTGGTAGGAGCGGTAGACGATCTGTCTGCCGTCGCGCGAGAAGAACGCGCCGCCGTCGTAGCCGAGTTCGGTGGTGAGGCGGCGGACGTTCCGGCCGTCCGCGTCCATCGAGTAGAGGTCGAGGTCGCCGCTGCGCATCGAGGTGAAGACGATCTTTTTGCCGTCCACCGAGACGGTCGCCTCCGCGTCGTAGCCGTCCACGTCCGTCAGCCGCTTCGCGCCCGTGCCGTCCGCGTTCGCCGTGAAGATGTCGTAGCCCGGGTAGATGGCCCACGCGTACCCTCGCGAGTAATCGACGGGCGGCGGGCACTCGGCCGAGGCGAGGTGTGTGGAGGCGTAGAGGATGCGCCCGCTTTTCGGGAAGAAGTAGGAGCAGGTCGTGCGCCCCCCGCCCGTCGAGACCATCCTCGCGTCGGAGCCGTCGGCGCGCATCGTGAAGATCTGATCGCACTTCATCCCGCCGTGCTTCGACTGGAAGATCAAGCGCTTCCCGTCGCCCGAAAAATAGGCCTCGGCGTTCTCGCCGCCGAAGGTCAACTGGCGGACGTTGCGCAAGTGCTTCTCCGCGGGCAGACCGAGGCTGGCCGCGGGCGGCTGCGTCTGAGGTTTACCGGGAACCCCTGCGCGCGTGAGCGTGACGGCGAGCAGGGCTGAGGCGAGGGCGGCGGCGAGCGCGGGGGTAGGTCTCTTCATGGCGTGTGAATCGTAAATCGTGAATCGTAAATAGTCACGCGCCGCGCGCCGCGCCCGATCCGCGATTTACGATTCACGATTCACGGCGGTCAGCCGTTCTTGCGCTCGAACTCGCGCATGAATGAGACTAGCGCCTCGCAGCCCTCGCGCGGGAAGGCGTTGTAGATCGAGGCGCGCAGGCCGCCGACCGAGCGGTGACCTTTGAGGCCGTCGAGCTTCGCCGCGGTCGCCTCCCTGACGAACTGTTTCTCCAGCTCCTCGTTCGGCATCCGCCACGTCACGTTCATCAGCGAGCGCGACTCCTTCGCCGCGTGGCCGCGGTAGAACTCGGTCGCGTCGATGGCGTCGTAGATCAATTTCGCCTTCGCCTGGTTCTCGCGGTACATCGCTTCGAGCCCGCCTCTGTCTTTCACCCACTTGCAGACGAGGTTGAGGATGTAGATGCCCCAGGTGTTCGGCGTGTTGTAGAGCGACTTGTTCTCGGCGTGCGTGCGGTAGTCGAGCATCGTGTGCAGTCCTTCGGGCGCGCGCGCCAGGAGATCGTCGCGGATGATGACGACCGTCAGGCCCGAAGGACCCAAATTTTTCTGCGCGCCGGCGTAGATGAGCCCGTACTTTTTAACGTCCACGGGGCGCGACATGATGTTCGACGAGGCGTCGCAGACCAGGGGCACGCCCCCCGTCTCCGGCTCGCCCTTCCACTCGACGCCCTCGATGGTCTCGTTCGACGTGACGTGGACGTAGGCCGCCGCGGGGTCGAGCTTCAACTCGTGCGGCTCGGGCGTGCGCGTGTAGCGGCTGTCGGCGAGGTCTGCGGCGACATTCGTCGCGCCGACCTTCTTCGCCTCCTTGAGGGCCTTCTTGCCCCAGCTCCCCGTGATGACGTAGTCGGCGCTCGCCCCCTCGGTCAGCAGGTTCATCGGGATCATCGAGAACTGGAGAGACGCGCCGCCCTGCAAAAAGAGCACGCGGTAGTCGTCGGGGATGCCCATCAATTCACGCATCCCCCGCTCCGCCCCGCCCATGATCTCGTCGAACTCCTTCGAGCGGTGGCTGATCTCCATCACCGACATCCCGACGCCGGGCAGGCCGAGCATGTCGGCTTGCGCCTGCTCTAAAACGGGGACGGGCAGCACGGCGGGTCCCGCGCTGAAGTTGTAGATTCTCTCGGTCATCATAATCTCCTGGAGAGGTCAGAGGTGAGAGGTCAGAGAGCAGTTAAAACAGCGCGCCTTTAACTGCT
>DATLMC010000148.1:0-5394 GCA_035537435.1 Pyrinomonadaceae bacterium
CGCGCGGGGCGCGGGCGCGAAAGGCGTGGGTTGAGAGTGGTGCTGATCGGAGGTCGAAAACCGAAGACGCCGTAGCCGCGGGGCGTCGTGTGAAAAGCGTGGGGCGCGAGTCAAGTGCGACTCGCGCCCCACGCTTTTTACAACCCGCCATCGCGGCCCCGGCATCTTCGACCTTCCACCTTGCGACAGCGTCGCCCTCAACTCAGCCTTTCGCGCCCGCGCCCCTCGCGTGCGAGAATAACGCGCATGGCTGACAACGCGGGCACGCTCTACCTCGTCTCCACGCCCATCGGCAACCTCGAAGACGTGACGCGCCGCGCCCTGCGCGTGCTCGCCGAAGTGGACACCATCGCCTGCGAGGACACGCGCCACACGCGCAAGCTCCTCGATCACTACGGCATCAAGACTAAAACGATCAGCTACCACGAGCACAACGAGCGCGAGCGCGCTCCGGAGCTCGCCGCGCGACTCGCCGAAGGCTTGAGCATCGCGCTCGTCTCCGACGCCGGCACGCCCGCCGTCTCCGATCCCGGCTACCGCCTCGTGCGCGCGGCAATCGAGCGCGGCGCGCCGGTCGTCCCCGTCCCCGGCGCGACCGCCTTCGTCGCCGCGCTCACGGCGTCGGGCCTGCCCACGGACGAGTTCTTCTTCGGCGGCTTCCTCCCCGCACGCTCGACCGCGCGCCGCGCACGCCTCTCGCAGGTGCGCTCGCTGCCCGCCACGCTCGTCTTCTACGAAGCCCCGCACCGCATCGCGGACGCCCTGCGCGACGCCCGCGACGTGCTCGGCGAGCGCGAGGCGGCGGTCGCACGCGAGTTGACGAAGCTGCACGAGGAGATCGCGCGCGGCCGCCTGAGCGAGCTGGTAGAAAAGTTTTCGGGCGGGCACGCCGCGCGCGGCGAGATGGCGCTCGTCATCGACCGCACGGTGATCGCGGACGCCGACGCCGCCCAGGCGGCGGCGCAGACCGAATCAATCGCCGCGCTCGTCGCCGCCTACGAGCGCGACGAAGGGCTCGACCACCGCGCCGCCCTCAAACGCGCCGCGCGGCAGTTGGGCCTGAGCCGCGACGAAGCCTACCGCCGACTCGTCGCCGAACGCGCCGTGGGCGGCGACGGCTGACGCCCACGGCAGTTGGCGGCACTACTCCCACTCCCCACACTTCAGACGCACGACATATGCGCCCAACTCGTTGCCCGCCCGCCGCGTGTAGGCGAAGGCGCGCGTGAGGGCAGATAAGCCCGCCAGGAATCTTTCATCTAAAATGTGCTTGTCGTCCGTCGGCGTGTGCGGCGTGAGCCCGCAGATCAGTTGGATCAGCGCGTCCGTGAGGTCTGAGTCGTCGTACCGGGTGAGCAGGCCATCGACCAGTTTGCAAGCCCGCTCCCGCATGACGGGCAGGCTCGACCAACGCCTGCTCGGTTCGCCGAAGTCCGGCTCGTTTGGCTGGCGGGCGGGTGCTGACGACGTGTTATCATCGCTCCGCATCGGCAAGCTCCTTAGGTCGGTTGCTGATGTAGAGGACTTACCAAGACGGCTATCTTCGGTAAGTCCTCGCCTTTCGTGTGCTCTCATCTGCGGACGGAGATATTATCTGCTCAAGCAGATAGTTTTGTCAAGGTAAATCTATCTTTACTGACAGATGTTTTTTGCGGACTGTCTGGGGCTAAGTTTATGGGGTTGATTTCTACGTCAGAAGCGGCAGAAAAGTTGGGCGTGCATATAACTCGTGTCCAAGTGCTCATTAGAGAGGGTCGCTTACCGGCACAGAGGGTCGGGCGTACCTACGTGATCGATGAGGACGATTTGAGGCACGTTGAAGATCGGCCGGTAGGCAGACCGCGCAAAACGCAAAGCGAGAAAGTGTCAAAAAAGGCGAGTAAGAAGGGTAAAAAGAAAGCCTGAGAAAACTGTAGGGGCAGGGCTCGCCCCTGCCCGCATGAGCGCCTGAGCGCGAATGAAGGTATCGTGATCATTCAATGTCGGATGATGGATCGGTTGAGCGACCTCGCGGTCGCCCAGCGGGCCGGGACGAGCCCTGCCCCTACAGTTATCGTCAACGTCAGAGGTTTTGCGAGACACTTTTAGTGTGCCGCGGCGCGTGCGCCCTCGAACGGCTTCTCGCGCATGGTGTCGGCGGGCGGGCGGCTACTCACTTTGTTTCGAGACTTCGCGCAGGGCTTCGAGATTCAATCACCGGGTCTCACGATGAGAAGGCTTGGCGCCTTGCCGTGCTTCCGCCAGAGAACGCATCACGCGCTGTAGATCGTCAAGCCGTTCCTCCGGCGTGCGCTTCAAACGCTCAATCAGCAAAGTTAAATCAATGCCGAAGTCGCGCGCCCGCGCCGCCGCGCTGCCGGGCGGCGGGTTGAGCAAGTGTTCCTCGACGCTGCGGTTCATGATCTATTCTCAGCCTCACGCCCTGCTATTTTCCCAGACTTCGCTCAACGCGCCGCGGCCTCCCTGAACAGCTTGTCGAGCCAGAGGTTCGCCTGCTTCTCCTGCACGGTGTTGGCGCGCAGGCGCGCGTTCAGGTTCCGGAAGTCCACGCGGTCGAGGAGTTGATCCTGGTTGAAGCAGGAGAAGACGAACGACTCCGCGCCCGTCTCCGGGTCGACGTGCCGCTGCAAACACTGCGCGCAGACCTCCTTCATCATGCACTGCATCGGGCTGTTAATTGAGCCGACGCCGACGTGCCCCGGCCTGAGATAGGGCGCGAGCACTTCGTGGCGCGCGGTCTTCACCGCCGCCATCATGCGATCGGAGCCGATGGCGATGACGCGATCCACCTCGCGCAGGTCGAAGAGCGGCGGGCGAAAGACCCCTTCGGCGTAAGCCTTGATCGACTGCACGATGTTCCCGCGGAAGTGGTAATCCTGCGGGCGGCGCGGCTCGATCTCGGCCCCCGTGTCGGTCGACCAGACGACCTGATCGGTCGCGCCCTCGATCTCCTCGCGCTTGAAGAGGTCTTCGCCCTTCTTGTAGCCCGCGAAGTAGACGACGCGGCAGCCGCTGCGCTTGAGCGCGTCGGCGATGGAGAAGAGCACGGCGTTGCCCAGGCCGCCCCCGGCGAGCAGGACGGTCTCGCCCTTCGGGATTTCGGTCGGCGTCCCCGTCGGCCCCATCACGACGACGCGCTGCCCCTCCCTCAAAGTCGCGCACAGACGCGACGACGCGCCCATCTCCAACACGATCAAACTCAGCAGCCCCCGCTCCTTGTCCACCCACGCGCCGGTGAGCGCCAGCCCCTCCATCGTCAGCTTCGTGTCGGAGACGACCGCCGCATCGGTCTCATAATTTTGCAGGCGGTAGAACTGACCCGGCTCGAACTTGCGCGCCTGCGTCGGCGCTCTCACGATCACGTCGACGATGGTCGGCGTCAGACGGTCAATCCTCACGACCCGCGCGATCAACTCGTCGTCTAGCTTCTCGACGAGCCGCGCGAAATCCTCCGCGCCCGCAGCCCGGCGGCCCGCCGCGCCGCCCGCGGTCAAATCTTCGACCGCCGCGATCTCATCGGCGAACAGCGCGGCGACGTGCTCGTAGCCGTCCTTCGCCGAAGCCATCGCCTTCACGACGTTGCCCGCGTAGACGGGGTGGTTGTCGCCGTAGTAGGAGATGAAGCGCCCCTCGCTCTCATACGACGTCAAGAACGCGCGCTCGCCCTTCGCCGCCGGCACGAGCTGACGTGTCCCATTCACCCCTTCGATCTTGTGCGGCGCGAAGAACTCCCCCCACTCGTCGAGCGCGAACGTGCCGGGTCGCTCGCTCTCGTAGATCGTGTTCGGGCTCGTGCCCGCCGCGACGCAGACCGTGCGCGCCGGAACCCGCACCAACTCGCCCGAAGCCTTCCACTTCTGCGACTCCGCGTCGAGCCTCATGCGCTCGAACACGAGCGCCGCGACCGCGCCGTGCTCGTCCGCGACGGCCTCGACCGGCGACATGTTCTCGACGTAAGAGATGCCCTCTTCGAGCGACTTGACGACCTCCTCGTGGTTCAGGCGGTAGGCGGGCGAGTCCTGCAAGCGCTTCCGGTAGACGATCGTCGCGCCGCCCCACGCGCGCACGAGCGGCACGAAGTTCGGCGCTTCGCCGACAGCCTTCGCCCTCTCACGCTCCTCCCGAATCGCGCGGCCGTGCGCGAGGAACTCGTCGTACACTTCGCGCTCCTCGGCGTCGAAGCGTTTGAAGACCTCTTCCTCGCCGAACTCGGCGGCGAGTTGTTCGTGGCGCGCGAGAATCTTCTCGACCTGCACGGGGTAGTAGGCGAAGACTTCCGTCGCGGTGTCGATGGCGGTCAGGCCGCCGCCGATGACGACCGCGGGCAGACGCACCTGTAGGTTCGCGAGCGCGTCCTGCTTGAACGCGCCCGTCAGTTGCAGCGCCATCAAAAAGTCGGACGCCTTGCGCACGCCGCGCACGAGGTTGTTCTTCATCCCGATGATCGTCGGGCGGCCCGCGCCGGAAGCGATGGCGATGTGATCGAAGCCGAGCGACCACGCGTCCTCGATCGAGAGCGTCCCGCCGAAGCGCACGCCGTCGTAGAAGCGGAAGGCCGCGCGGCGCGCGAGCGTCAGGTGAATGAGCGTGAGGAAGTTCTTGTCCCAGCGCACCGTGATGCCGTACTCGGAGACGCCGCCGAAGCCCGCGAGCACGCGCCGGTCGAGCGACGTTTCGATCTCGCCCACGTTTCGCACCGCGCGCGGCGTGCGGCGGCCGCCGTCGCCCGTTAAGTTTTCGTCGAGCGGCTCGATCTTCAGCCCGTCGATGCCGACGACGCCGAAGCCTTCGTTCAAGAGGTAGTGCGCGAGCGTGTAGCCGGCGGGGCCTAAGCCGACGACGAGGACTTTGCGACCGTTATAGGGAAGCGCGTGCGGCCGCTTGGCGTTCAAAGGGTTCCAGCGCGTCAGGAGCGAATAGATTTCAAAGCCGTAAGGGAGCGCGAGCACGTCAGTGAGCACGCCCGTCTCGGCTTGCGGGATGTTGACGGGCTCCTGCTTCTGGAAGATGCAGGACTTCATGCAGTCGTTGCAGATGCGGTGGCCCGTGCCCGGGCACATCGGGTTGTCTATGACGACGACGGCGAGCGCCGCCACGGGGTCGCCGTCCTTGTGCAGGACGTGCATCTCGGAAATCTTCTCGTCGAGCGGGCAGCCTTCGAGCGAGAAGCCGAGCGGGTTCTTCTTGAACGTGCCGTCGCGCTCGCGCAGGCCCTTCGAGCACGAGTCCTTGTCGCGCTCGTGGCAGTAGAGGCAGTAGTGGACCTCTTCGAGGACTTCGCGCGCGTTGTAGCGCCGGTCGGTGAGCTTGAAGCCGTCTCGGCGGCGCAGGTTCTTGTCTAAGCCCCGCATCAGCTCGGGCAACTCCGCCTCGGGCCGCTCCAACTGCACGAGG
>DATLMC010000149.1:0-13394 GCA_035537435.1 Pyrinomonadaceae bacterium
GAACACCACCGCCACCGCCGCGCCCGCCGCTAATCAAATCGCGCAGAAGTAGCCGTCAAACTCTCAACCCACACGCCTGCGGCACCACACGACCGACGACCCGCCTGAAGGGAAACGAAAACCGATGAGCAAACTGGATTCACTGCAAGAAAAACCCTGGTACTTACAACTCGCCGTCTTCGGCAGTCTGGCGCTCCTCCTCTACGGCGGCTTCTGGTATTTCGTTACCAGTGGCACGCGCACCGAGACGCGCGAGATACAGGAACGCGTCGCCACCCTCCAACAGTCCAACGCACGCGCGCAAATCGCTTCGCAGCGACTCACCGAGTTCAAGGTTGCCTACGTCCGCGCACAGTCCGACTACGACGACCTCAAAGCACTGTTGCCGGAGCAGCGCGAACTGACGATGGTCTTGCAGGGCGTTCAAGACCGCGCGAAGGGGCGTCTCACCGTGCGACGCTTCACGCCGAAGGAAGAAGTTCAACAGGATTTCTATTCTGGCAAGCCCATCGAAATCGAGGTGAGCGGCACCTATAACAATCTCGGTTCGTTCTTCGCGCAGATGGCCGCCTACCAGCGCATCGTCTCCATCACCGACTTCAAGCTCACGCGCATGAAGGAGCAGAACACGGGCGACAAGACGCTCGACGCCCAGTTCCTCCTGACCGCCTACTACGTCTCGAACGAGAGACTACAGAACGCCGCCAAGCCCGCGGCGAAGCCCGGCGCTCCCGCGGCGCTACCCACGCAGCCCCCCGCGCCCGCCGCGAAGTAAGGGCGCGGACGCGAACGGATTCGTCTCTCCGCTAAACCGCACTTGGTGAGGATTATGAAACAGCAACAGCCGATGAACACGAAAAAGCTGGCGACACTGGCGGCGGGTCTTCTGCTCTCGCTCGCGACCTGCGCCGCGGCGCAGCAGGTGAGCTCGTCCTACAAGGGCGCGCCGCGCGATCCGTTCGAGAAGCGGAAGTTCATCGTGAAGCCCGTCAAGCCGGGGCCGAAGGTGATCGACCCGCCCCCGGTCGAGTCGCGCATCCAGGCGTTCAAGGCGAAGAAGGCGGCGGCCGTGGCGGCGCAGCTCCCCACGCCGAAGCCGACGACGGCGTTCGTGCTGAACGAGATTCAGGTGAAGGGCATCTTCCGCACCCCGCGCGGCTGGGCGGCCATGGTCGAGGCGAAGCCCATCAAGCTCTCCTACGTCATCTACCCCGGCGAGTCTTTCTACAACGGGATGCTCGTGGCGATCGAAGAGGACCGCCTCGTCCTGCGCCGCGAAGTCCGCTGGTCGGACGGCAGGCGCGAGACGACGGTCGAGACGAAAGCCCTCGCGCCGCCCAACGCCGTCAAGGACGGGATGACCGCCGCCGCCGCCGCGAATTACGGCGCCGGCTCGCCCGCACTGCCGCAGGTGGCGGCGCTCGGCGAGAGCGAAACCGACATGCTGAAGCGGAAGCTGGCGGAGCTTAGCGAACGGTTCGGCACGCCCGGCGCGGCGTCTGCCAACCAGCCGGAGCGCACGGGCGTGATGGAGTTGTTAGCCAAGCACGGCAAAGAGATCGAGGAGAAGGGTAAAGAGTGTCAGGATCGGGGCGGCAAACCCGCGATCCGGATGGACGGGACGGTCGTCTGCGACCAGTAGCGCAGGCGATAAACTTCTCACGCCCCTTTTCACACCTCGCACACACGTCTCACCTCACGAACCGAGGCGGCCCCGACAGACTGAGCCGCCTCCCTCCCAGTTAAGACAGCTCGCGAATGATGAAGTTTGAACCCGCGGCAACCGCGTTGTGCGGCGCGCGCTTGAAGGGGACGTGCGAGGGCGCGCCCCGGACGAGCGTTAGCGCGTGGCGGCTGAAGCCGGATCGAACCGAGGAAGAAAAATGATTTTCAATCGACGACACCCGCTCAGAGCGGTCATCGACAGAGGCGCGCTCGTCCTCTTCCTGCTCTGCCAACTCAACGCGCTCGCGCTCGCCGACACGAAGCCGGCGCGCGTCTTCGCCACCGCCGTCAAGACCTCGGTCGAGGGCGCGGCGACGCGCATCACCGTCTCCGGCACCGCCCCGCTCGCACACAGCGTGCGGCGCGCCGACGAGCGCACGCTCGTCATCGAGCTTCCCGGCGTCGACGCCGCCAAGCTCCCGCCCTCCTACCTCTCCGATTCGCCGCTGGTGACGGGCCTCTCCGTGCGCTGCGACCGTTCGACCGCGGGCGAGCCCCTCGGCCGCCTGCTCGTCACGCTGCGACAGCCCGCCCGCGAGCGCTCCTATCTCGCGGCCAACGATCTCGTCGTCGAGCTGACCCCGACGGAGTCCGCGCGGCCCATGATGGGTCCCGTCGCCCACGCCGCCGTCAACCCGGCGTCGGCCGCGGACGCGCCGCAGGCGCGCCCGACGCCCAACCCCTCGCCGACGCCGAACGTCCTCATCGGGGCGTCCAGCACCGCGTCTACGATCAACGATGCGAAGGGCTCCGGCATGGTGCCGACCGTTCAGGGGCAGCGCTACGGCGAGTACGGCTTCATCGGCGAGCCGATCAACATCAACGTCGTCAACGCCGACATCCGCGACGTGCTCAACTACGTCACCGAGCAGTACGGCGTGAACTTCGTCATCGACGCCTCGGTCGGGGCCGTCCCCGTCACCGTCAACGTGACGGACGTGCCCTGGAACCTCGCGCTCGACTCGATCCTGCGCGCCAACCGCCTCGGCATCGAGGTCACCGGCAACATCCTGCGCGTCGCCACGCTCAAGGTTCTCGCCGAGGAGGCGGAGGGGCAGAAGGCGATCAGCGAGGCGAAGCTCGACGCCGCGCCGCTCATCACGGAATACATCCGCCTGAACTACGCCCGCGCCGGTAACAACCTGACCCAGCAGGCGGGCAAGACCGGCGACTTCACCGGCGGCGCTCCCAGCAGCGGGACGAACGTGACGGCGAACACGGGCGGGTCGCAGACGGGCGGTCAGACGAGCGGTGGGAGCGGCGATCAGGGAATCCTCCCGATCATTTCGCGCCGCCTCTCCCGCCGCGGGAGCGTCGAAGCCGACGGGCGCAGCAACACGCTCATCGTGACGGACGTGCGCGACAACATCGCGTCGATCCGCGCGCTCGTCACGCTGCTCGACCAGCCCGAGCCGCAGGTCGAGATCGAGACGCGCATCGTCATCGCCAACCGCAACTTCAGCCGCGACCTCGGCGTGCAGCTCTCCGCGGGCGTGCTCTCCACGCCGCGCTTCGACGTCAACGGCCGCCCGGTCGCCGGCGGCGCCCTCGGCAACATCAACACCATCACCCCGGTCGAGAACCCGCAGAGCGGTTCCGTGCCCGGCGGCGTCTTCGGCGGACTGGCGAACACCATCGCGCCCGGCCCGGGCTTGCGCGCGAACCTGCCGAGCACCGTCATCGGTCTGACGACGGGCATCTTCGGCACGGCGCAGATCAGCGCCCAGATCACCGCCGCCGAGTCGAAGGGTCAGGCCAAGATCGTCGCCAACCCGCGCGTCACGGCGCTCAACAACCGCTCGGCGCAGATCGAATCGGGCTCGCAGATTCCGGTCGTCACGCCGCAGACCGGCCAGGGGGCCAACGGCACGGTGCTCTTCACGACGACCTACATCTCCGTCCCGCTGCGCCTCTCCGTCACGCCGCAGATCACGGACGCGGGCACGGTCATCCTGCGCATCACGGCGGAGAACAACTCGGTCAACCTCGCGCTGACGAACTCGCTCGGCACGCCCGGCATCGACACGCAGCGGATGCAGACCGAGGTGCTCGTCCCCGACGGCGGCACGACCATCGTCGGCGGCGTGCTCGCCGACAGCGAGGGCGAGACGCAGAACCGCACGCCGGGGCTCTCCGGCATCCCCGTCCTCGGCAACCTCTTCAAGCGGCGCGCGACGACGCGCACGACGAACGAGCTGCTCTTCTTCATCACGCCGCGCATCTACCGCCCCGACTTCCAGGGTCGCCCGACCGCGGGCGCGGCGACGGATCGGACGCGCTCGACGACCATCACGCAGCCCGTCCCGCTCGGCAACCCGCCGTCGAACACGCCGCCGCCTGAGTCGCAGGGCAACCCGCCCGCGACGCGACCCGTCTCCGACCGGCCCCCGATGAGGGAGGAGGACTAGACCGCCATGTTCCGCGAGACTCTCCAGAAGATGATCGAGCGCACGGAGGGCGCGACCGGCGCGCTCATCATGGGCATGGACGGCATCGCCGTCGAGAAGGTGCTCACCCCGGAGGCGCGCGAGGCGAACCTCGATGTCGCCGCCGCCGAATTCACCTCGCTCGTGCGCTCCGCACAGCGCGCGGGCAATGACATCGGGCTCGGGCAGCTCGGCGAGATCGTCCTCGGCTTCGACGACACGAGCATGCTGATGCGCCTCTTCAACCGCGACTACTTCGTCGTCCTCGCCATCTCCAGGGGCGGCAACCTCGGCCGCGGTCGTTTCGAGCTGCGCAAGGTGGAACTCGACCTCGCGCGCGAGTTCTCGCTGTAAGGCTCGGTGCTTTGTAAAACTTAAGGGCTGCGCCGCGCGCGCAGCCCTCTTTTTTTGCGGGGCGGGGCTATCAGGTCGGCAGGCGGACGGAGGGCATCCCGCGCAGGATGATGCGCTGGCGGCGCGCGACGCGCCGGGGGTGGAGCCTGGGGTTAAACTCCGTGCGCGGGTTCGGGATGATGGCGGAGAGGAACGCCGCCTCCTGCGCCGTGAGGTTCGCGGCGGACTTGCCGAAGTAGGTGCGCGCCGCCGCCTCCGCGCCGTAGACGCCGTCGCCCCACTCGATCACGTTGAGGTAGATTTCGAGGATGCGCCGCTTCGGAAGATTTTTTTCGATGAAGTAGGTGATCGCCGCCTCGCGCGCCTTGCGGATGAAAGAGCGCTCCGAAGAGAGGTAAAGGTTTTTCGCGAGCTGCTGCGTGACGGTCGAAGCGCCGCGCTTGAAGCTCGGCATCGCCGGTATCCAGCCCGACTGATCCTCGCCCGCCTCCTTCGCCTCCCTCGCCGCGTCGCGCTGCGCCTGATCCCAGGCCTTCTGGATCGCCTCGTAGTCGAAGCCGTGGTGCGTCGTGAAGTTCGAGTCTTCGCCGGCCAGCACGGCGCGCTGCAAGTTGACGGAGATGCGTTCGAGCGGGACCCACTGCTGCACGCGCCGCGGCTGCTCGCCGCGCTCGCGCGCCTCCCGCGAACGGATCTCGATCATCGCCGTCGTCTCCGGGTTCGCGTCCTTCAGCCGCCGCACCCGCGGGAAAGTGGCGACCTCGTAGACGAGCAGCAGCACGAGCCCGGCGAAGACCGTCAGCGCGACGATCTTAATAAGTTTCCACATCTTCCTCATCCGAAAAAGTGCGCCGCGGCGCGGGCGACGAGTTCGATCACCGGCGGCGCAGGATTATAACCGATAGTGCGCGCGCGGGCAGGCGGGCGAGGTTTTCCGGGGCGCGAAGGCGGGGAAGAATGGCGGGCGAGGAGCAGGGCAAGAGCCGCGCCGACTCCGGGAACAACTTTCGCGGCGCGGCGTCTAAAGCACGCGCCCGACCCGAACCCCGGAGGTGCTGCCCCGTGCGTCAACCCGTCTCCAGCGTCTGCGCGTTGCTCCTGTCATTCGCCCTCGGCGTCGCGACCACGCTGCAAGTCCAGACGCTTCGCGACGACTCGTCCGCGGGCGACGCGCGGCTCCCGTCGCCGTCTTCACTCACGGGCGCGGAGAGCGCGCCGCCCCGTTCGACTTCCGACTGCCGCGCGCTCGTCGTCGCGATCAACGGGCGGGGCTCGATTAGCATTAACGGGGAAAGGCTCGGTACTCTCGACAACACCGCGCCGGTCGTCCTGAGGCTGAAGGCGATCCTGCGCGAGCGCGAAACGTCAGACGCCGGGGGACAGGGCGGCGAATCCTGCCGCAACTTCCCCGGCGTCGTCGTGGACAGAGCCGTTTACGTCCGCGCCCCGCGCACGCTACCCTACGGCGATCTCGCCATCCTGCTCGACGCCGTCGAGGGCTCAGGCGCGAAGTCGATCAAGCTCGCGCTCGAAGACGAAGCCCAGGACTTCTGACCGGCACCACTCTCACCAAAAATTCAACCGACCGCCGCCGACTCTCCTGACGCGCGCGGCGCGAAGACCTCGCGCACGGCGCGGATCGTGTTGCAGTGAATCTCGACCGTGTCGCCGATGTCCGCCGCGTAGCCGCCGGACATGACGGTCGCGACCGGCACGCCGCTCCGCCGGCATTCGCGCAGCACGAACTCGTCGCGCGCGCGCAGGCCCTCAATCGAGAGCGAGAGGCGGCCGAGCTTGTCGCCCGCGTACGGGTCTGCGCCGGCGAGATAAAAAACGAGGTCGGGCTCGTGCGCGAAGACGCGGGGCAGATTCTCCGCGAGGGCGCGCGAGTAATCTTCGTCGCCCGCCCCGTCCGGTAGCTCCACGTCGAGGGTCGAGCGCGCCTTGAAGAGCGGGTAGTTCTTCGCGCCGTGCATCGAGAAGGTGAAGACCGACGGGTCTTCCGCGAAGATCGTCGCCGTGCCGTTGCCCTGGTGCACGTCCAGGTCGACGACGGCGGCCCTCTCGATCAGCCCGTCGCGTCGCAGCGCGCGGACGGCGATCGCCACGTCGTTGAGGACGCAGAAGCCCTCGCCGTGATCGGCGAAGGCGTGGTGCGTGCCGCCCGCGAGGTTCGAGCCGACGCCCGCGGCGAGCGCGAAACGCGCCGCGTGGAGCGTGCCCGAGGCGGCGAGGAACGAGCGGCGCACCAGCGCCTTCGACCACGGCAGGCCCAGCCGTCGCACCTCGCGCTCCGTCAGCGCGCCCGCGCGCAGCCGCGTCACGTAGTCGTCCGTGTGGACGAGCAGCACGTCGCCGAGCGCGGCCGGCTGCGGCTCGAACAGGTCTTCCGCGCGCAGCGTCCCCTCCGCCACCAACTTCCGGCAGACCAGCTCGAACTTCCTGATCGGGAAGACGTGACCCTCCCCGATGTCCGCGTAATACCGCGGCGTGTAGCAGACGCGCATAAGTGGCTGTTAGCTATTAGCGATTAGCCAGGCCCCGGTAATGTAGCCTCCGCAGTTGTGCCGGATCAACTAGCATCCGACCGATGGCTTTAAGCTAGCAGCTAACAGCTAATACTGAATCAGGCTGCCTTCGGCGGCGGGCATCCGGGTCAGCGGTTGCGCTGGCGCGGGTCGAGGTAGTCGCGCAGCCCGTCGCCGATGAAGTTGAAGGCGAGGACGGTGAGTGCGATGGCGACGCCGGGGACGACGAGCGCGTGCGGCGCGGCTTGCAGCGTCGAGAGGTCGCGCGCCTCTTCGAGCATCACGCCCCACGAGGGCGAGGGCGGCGGGACGCCCAGGCCCAGGAAGGAGAGCGTCGCCTCCGACAGCACCGCGCCCGCCATGCCGAGGCTCGCCTGGACGATGAGCGGCTGGACGGCGTTCGGCAGGATGTGGCGGAAGAGCAGGCGCAGATCGCCCGCGCCGAGCGCGCGCGCCGCCTGCACGAAGTCGTACTCGCGCACCTTCAAGACCTGCGCGCGGATGACGCGCGCGTAGCCGACCCAGCCGATGATGCAGAGCGCGAAGATCAGTTTGTTGATCCCGGCGCCGAGGAAGGCGACCATCGCGATGGCGAGCAGGAGTCCGGGGAAGGCGAGGAAGATGTTGAAGAAGTAGCCCGCGACGAAGCGGTCGACCCAGCCGCCGTAGAAACCGGCGAGCGCGCCGATGACGGTCCCGACCACGGCCGAGACCACGACGACCACGACGCCCACCCGCAGGGAGATGCGCGCGCCGAAGACCACGCGCGAGAAGATGTCGCGCCCGGTCGCGTCCGTCCCCAGCCAGTGCGCGGCCGAGGGTGATTCGTAGCGGTGGAGCAGGTCGGTCGCGCCCACGTCATGCGTCGCGATGAGCGGCGCGAAGATCGCCACGACGACGAGCGCGCCCACGATGACGAAGCCGATGATGGCGAGACGACTCATGACGATTGCGGAATGCGGATCTCGGATTGCGGATTTATAAACATTAAAGCCCGTGTTACCCGTTCGCGATTCACGCTGGTCAATTCTCCAATCCGCATTCCGCAACCCGAAACCCGCAATCAGGAGACTCTGATTCTGGGGTCGAGCCAGCGGTAGACCATGTCGGTCAGCGTGTTGGCGAGGATGTAGGTCACGCTGATGACGAGGACGCAGCCCTGCACGAGCCGGTAGTCGCGCTTGCTGATGCCGTCGTCGATCAGGAGCAGCCCGACGCCGGGCCAGTTGAAAATCTTCTCGGTGATGATCGCGCCCGCGAGCAGGACGCCGAGCTGGAGCCCGAGGATCGTCACGACGGGGATCAGGCCGTTCTTGAGCACGTGCTTGTAGAGCACGTGGCGCTCGTTCAAGCCCTTCGCGCGGGCGGTGCGGACGTAGTCCTCGCCGAGTTCTTCGATGACGGAAGAGCGCACCATGCGCGTCAGGAGGGCCGAGAGCGCCGCGCCGAGCGTGACGGCGGGCAGGATCGTCGATTCGGGGTACTCGCGCCCGTAGGCCGGGAGCCAGCCGAGCTTGACGGCGAAGACGTAGATGAGCATCGGCCCGATGACGAAGCCCGGCACGCTGATGCCGACGAGCGCCAGGACCGAGAGGAGGTTGTCGGTGATCTTCCCGCGGTTGCGCCCCGCGACGACGCCGAGCGGGACGGCGATGGCGACGGCGACGACGAGCGCGGCGAGGGCGAGCTGGATCGTCGCCGGGTATCGCTCGAAGATCATCTCGCGCACGCCGCGCTCCGTGCGGAACGACTTGCCCATGTCGCCGTGCAGGATGCCGCGCCAGTAGTCGACGTAGCGGTTGTCCCAGCCGTGCCAGCGTAAGGTGCGCCTGCCCTCTGCGTCTTCGGGCGCGGTGAAGAAGAAGGCGGGCCGGTCGAGGTCGTACCTGCGGCGGAATTGCTCGATCTGTTCGGGCGTCGCCTGCTCGCCCAGAATTGCCACGGCCGGATCGCCCGGCACCAGCTCGATGAGGAGCGTCACGAGCGACACGACCGTCCACACGACGAGCAGCAGCACCAGAGCGCGTCGCGCGACCTCGAAGAGCTTGTGCTTCAGCCTCAAGAGAAAAGCTTCGGGTACGAGTTTAAACTGGAAGAGCTACGCGGCGGATGATAGCAGAGGGGGCAGGAAGTGACGAGTGACAAGTGACAAGTAAAACAAGCAGACGGCTCTGCCCGTCACCCGTCACGGTTTACCCGTCACGCAAAAAGACGTGGCCCGGCGGGGCGCGCGTCCGGCGCGACCGCCCCCGCGCTCAAACTAGCGCGGGCGCGTGCCCGTGTGAATGGCGGCGATGCCGCCCGTCAGGTTCTCAAAGCCCACGCGCTCGAAGCCCACGCCGCGCATCAGCCCCGCGAGCCGCTTCTGGTCTGGGAAGCGCGAGACGGAGTCGGGCAGATATTCGTAGGCCCCGCGCGAGCCGCTGAGCAGCCCGCCGACGCGCGGCAGCACGCGCGTGAAGTAGAAGCCGAAGAGCCCGCGCAGGCCCGGAACCGACGGCTGCGAAAACTCCAGCACGCAGACGCGCCCGCCCGCGCGCGTGACCCGCAGCAGCTCGCGCAAGCCCCCCTCGACGCTCGCGAGGTTGCGCAGGCCGAACGCGATGGTCACCACGTCGAACGTCGAGTCGGCGAAGGGCAGA
The DNA here is from genome assembly GCA_035537435.1 of Pyrinomonadaceae bacterium. Classification (GTDB taxonomy): domain Bacteria; phylum Acidobacteriota; class Blastocatellia; order Pyrinomonadales; family Pyrinomonadaceae; genus JAIVGV01. The sequence goes on from DATLMC010000149.1 coordinate 9,676, forward strand.
CTGAGCGCGTCGCCCTCGACGTAAGCAATTTCCTTCGCGCCGTCGCGCGACTTGCGGGCGGCGAGATCGAGCATCGGGCGGCAGAAGTCGAGCCCCGTGATCTCGGCCGCGCCTCCGGCCGCGAGTGCGAGCGAGAGATCGCCCGTCCCGCAGGCCACGTCGAGCGCGCGCGCGCCGTCGCCCAGGCTCTCGCGTACGAGGCGGACGACTCGCGCGCGCCAGCGGCGGTCGACGTTCGCCGACAGCAAGTGGTTCAAGAGATCGTAGCGCGAGGCGATGCGCGAGAACATCACGCGCACGCGCTCGGCGTGGGCGCGCCCGCGCTCACTTTCTCCCTCGGCTGTTTGCGGACTCGCGGTCTTTGACACTTTAGCGGGGCGGCGACGACATCGGTCGCGGGCGCGTGAAAGAGACTTAGCGATTCGGCGGCGGGCGGTGGGGCGTGGGCTGTGGCTGGGCGCGCGCGGGCGGCTGCGGCGCGGGCTGTGATCCGGCGACCTCGACCCCGCCCGCCAGGCTCGTGAGCGCGGCGCGAAGCTCCGACGCGTCGCCGGCGACGACCGTCGCGAGCGGCGCGTCGCGGAAGAGGCGCGCGCCCGCGCGCTGGAGGTCGGCGGGCGTCGCGTCGCTCAGGGCGCGCGCGTCTGACGCGGCGTCGTAGTGGTAGACGGCGGCGTCCAGCCATTCGTCCGCGAAGGGGAATTGCGAGGCGGAGGCTGAGCGCGCGGACGCGGCGTCGCGTTTCGCGCGTTCGATCTCGGCGGCGGAGACGGGCGCGCCGGCGAGCCCCCGGAGGACTCCCCGCGCGGACTCGACGGCGCGCGCGGCGGACGCCGGCGCGACGGCCGCCGACAACTCGAAGACCCCGCCGACGGCGTAGGAGTCGTGGCGGGCGGAGAGGTTTGACGGGCTCAAGTCGGCGAGCGCGGCGCGCCAGCGCTCGCGCGCGACGTAGGCGAGTAGCAACGCGGCCACGCGGTCGCGGTCGGAACGGGAGACGCCCCGCACGGCGACTCTCACCTCGGCTTCGCGCGCGGCGGGCGCGGCGACGACGAGCGCGCGCGGGTCTGGCGCGCCGGGCTGCGTGAAGGTCGAGGGGGGGATCGATTCGCTCATGCGCCACGCGCCGAGGTACTGCCGGAACGTCCGCATCGCCCGCGCGCGGTCGAAGCCGCCGACGACGACGAGCGTCGCGTTGTTAGGGTTGAAGAAACGCTCGCGAGCCAGCATCAGGTCGGCGCGCTGGACGGCGGCGAGGGAGGCGGGCGTGCCCTCGACCGTCCGCCCGTAAGGGTGTGTCCCGAAGAGGCGCGCGCGGGCGGCGCGATCCGCGATCCCGGCGGGCGTCTGCGCCGCGCCCGCGGCGGACTTGAGCCGCGCCTCCTTCAGGCGCTGAACCTCTTCGGGCGCGAGGCGCATCTGGAGGAAGGCGTTGCGCAGAAGCTCTGCGAGGCGGTCGAAGTCCGACGCGTTACCGTCGAGCGTGACATCGACGGCGTCGTAGGTCGTACGCACTTCGAGCCGCCCGCCCAGCTCTTCGGTCACGTACTGCTGCGTCGAAGCGTCGGGGAAGAGCGCGTCGGCGAGGAGCGCCATCGTGCCCTCCTTGTTGGCGAGATCGAACGCCGCGCCGCTGTGGACGCGCAGCTTCATCCAGACCTTCGCGTCGCCCGGCCGCGGCACGAGCAGCAGCCGCAGCCCGTTGAGCAACTGCTCGCGCCGGGGCTCGGGCGCGACCGTCTGCGCGCGGGAGACCTGTGTCGTCGCGGTGACGAGCGACAGGGCTACGACTGTTAAGCATTTGGCGACTGAGGGGCGCGGGACGATTTGTCGAAGGTTCATGTTCAAATATTACTGCGTCAGCGATGTTCGGGGGCGCGGGTAGAAAGTCCTGCCGCCCCAATTTGATGCCGCCCGGGGCCTGCGCGGGATGCCTCGCGAGAGTCTAGGGCGCGGGTCGCGGGAGCGTCAACCGGCTGCGGTTAAGGGCGGTGAAACGGGGGGTTAAACCGAAGAAAAAAGTTCACGAAAAGTCGTACATCTGAGGCTTCCCGGCGGTCTGGGAGCGCATCGAAGCTGCGTCGAGCCTTATGTGCGCGGCGGCTACTGACTAACCTTTAGCCAATTTGAAGTTACCTGTTGTATGATTCTGCCGAGAGCCCCGCGCCATCAGGCGTCGGCGGATCAAAGGTTGCGGCATAATCTCCGTGTCGACGCTCTGCCTTCCGAGGATACGCGATGAAGAAATGTCCGACTTGTCAGGATGAGTTCTCTGACCAGTTCAAGCACTGCCCCGTTGATAGCACTCTCCTGTCTAACGGCTACGACGAGCCGATCCCGGACACCGTGACGCTCAACGCCGCGCCGCGCGAATCTTTCGCCGCGCCCGCGCCGGGCGGTAACGGCGCGGGTGACGTGACGACGGCGACCGTGGCGGCGTCGGCGGCCCCGTTCGCGCGCGGCAACACACAGGGCAACGGCAACGGGCACGGCGGCGCGGCTGCCGGGCGGGAGCGCGAAGAGTTCCACTTCACTTTCATCAGCGAAGAGGGACTGACGAGCAGACTCCTGCGCGAGTTGAAAGAAGTCGGGCAGGAGTCGCAACTGACCTGGCCCGAGTTCAAGCGCGACCCGGTCGGCTTCACAAAGCGCGGCGCGGCGGCCTACGGCAGCGCGGTGTCGCGCACCGTCAAGCAGCCGAACGTGGCGGCGGGCCTGATGGCCGCGCTCGCCATCATGATCCTGGGGGGCGGGCTTCTCGCCACGGGCGCGAACTGGGGCCGCCTCAAGTGCGACTACCTGCTCCCGCTCTTCGGCAAGCGTTGCAGCACGCAGGAGCTGGCGCAGGTGCGCGAGGATTTAGAGTTCGTGAACATGGTGACGGAGGTTCCGAAGGAACAGCCCACGCCCGACAAAGGCACGGCCGGCACGGCGAAGGGAACCGGCGGCGGCTCGAAGCCGAAGCAGGACAAGCCGCACGGCGGCGGCGGCGGCGGCCGTGAAGAGACGAAGCCCGCTTCGGCGGGCAAACTCCCGCCGGCCTCCCTAGACATCCCACAGGTGCGCGCCCCCGACCCGCACCCGCCCACGGTTAAGAATCCGAACCTGCCCGTCCCCGCGAGCATCGTCGCCGATCCGGTGCTGTTCCCGCCCGATCCGCGTAACATCCCTTACGGCGATCCGAAGTCGAAGTCTACGGAGACGAGTTCGGGGCCTGGCACGGGCGGCGGCATCGGCTCGGGTACGGGCGGCGGCGTCGGGCCGGGTGAGGGCGGGGGCGTCGGACCCGGCCGGGGCGGCAACACGGGCGGCGGCGACCGGCACGACGGCGGGGGAGGCCCCGGCGGCGGCGGCGGCGGCACGGACTACGACCGCGTCTTCAAGCAGAGCGAGGTGACGCGCCGCGCGACGATCCTCGACCGACCGGAGCCGCTCTACACCGAAGAGGCGCGCAAAAACCAGATCACGGGCTCGGTGCGCGTCCGCATGGTGCTCAACGCCAACGGCAGCGTGACGGGCGTGCAGGCGCTGTCGCGGCTGCCCGACGGTCTGACCGAGAAGGCGATTCAGGCGGCGCACCGGATCAAGTTCTCGCCCGCCGAGAAGGACGGTCGCAAGGTCTCGCAATACGTGACCATCGACTACAACTTCAACATCTACTAAAAAGCGCGACGGCTTCACAAGAGAGACGGCGACTCGCTGATTTGCGAGTCGCCGTC
>DATLMC010000150.1:0-11322 GCA_035537435.1 Pyrinomonadaceae bacterium
TCCGCGCGCAAGCCTTCGAGGTCTGCGGCCAGCTCGGCGCGCGTGATGACGACGCAGTCCGCGCGCGCGAGCCCCGACACGGGCTCGCGCAGACGGCCGCGCGGCAGCAGGTGCCCGCCTCCCCACGGCGCCGTCGCGTCCAACGTCACGACGTCCAGGTCGCGCGCGATGCGCAGGTGCTGGAAGCCGTCGTCGAGGACGAAGACCTCCGACCCGAACGCTTCCCGCGCCCAACGCGCCGCCGCCACGCGGTCGCGGTCGCAGACGACCGCGGCCTCGCCCAACAACCTCTCCGCCAGGAGCCTCGGCTCGTCCCCGCACTCCGCCACCCCGGCCAGCACGCGCGCGCCGGCGGACGCCACCACCCGCCGCGACTCGTCCGCGCGCCCGTACCCCCGCGTCAGCACGCACGCCCGCAGCCCCTCGCGCGCCAGCGCACGCGCCGCCCACTCGACCAGCGGAGTCTTCCCCGTCCCCCCCGCCGTCAGGTTCCCGACGCTCACGACGGGCGCGCCCACCCCCTCACGCTTCAGCAGCCCCGAACGGTACAGGCGCAGACGTGCACGCGTCACAGCGCCGTAGAGCAGGCCGAGCGGTGCCAGTGCGAGCGACATCGGGCGGGGGTCAGAGGCCGGAGGTCAACGCGGTCTCTTCAACCGGCCTCTGACCTCTGACCTCCGGCCTCTGTCGAAGGAGTGGGGCGAGCAGTTCGACGGTGCGCGCGGTGGCGCCGCGGTTCTCTTCGAGGACGGCGCGCGCCCGCTCGCCCATGCCCCGCCGCCTCGCCCCGTCTCGGAGCAGGCCGCGCAGGGCCTTCCCCAGCGCGCCCTCCCAACTGCCGCTCGCCGAAGGCGGCGCATCGACGAGCTGGCCGGAGGGCGGCAACTGGATAAGGGCGTCGCGTTCGAGGAGCGCGGCGACGATGGATTTGAAGTTCGAAGTGTAGGGGCCGGTGACGACGGCGCGCGCGTCGAGCGCCGGCTCCAGGACGTTGTGGCCGCCCACGGGAGCGATGCTCCCGCCGACGAAGACCACCTCCGCGAGCGGGTAGACCGCGCGCAACTCGCCGATGCTGTCGAGCAGAATCACGTCGCAGGCGGCGTCCGACTCGCGCGGCTCGTCGGTGCGGCGCGCCCAGGTAAGCCCCGACGCTTCGAGCAGCGCGGCGACCTCGCCGAAGCGCTCCGGGTGTCTCGGCGCGACGAGCAGGCGCGTGCGCCTCGTCGTCGTCGGGCGGAGGAGCCCGAGGGCTTCGAGGAGGACGCGCTCTTCGGGCGCGTGCGTGCTGGCGGCGACGACGAGCGGGCGCCCTTTGTCGATGCGGAAGCGCCGGCGCAGCTCTTCGGTGAGAGGGGCGGCGGGCGCCTCCTCGATGTCGAACTTGACGTTGCCGGTGACGCGCGTCCGTCCCGGCGCGAGGCCGAGCGCGACGAGCCGCGCCGCGTCGCCTTCGGTCTGCGCGGCCGCGAGCGAGAGGTCGGAGAGGACGCGCCGGATGAAGGGGCGGATGAGCTGATAGCGCCCGAAAGACTTCTCGGAGATGCGGCCGTTGACGAGCGCCACGGAGACGCCGCGCCGCCCGCACTCGCGGAAGAAGCGCGGCCACAGCTCCGTCTCCATCATGAGCACGACGGAAGGGTTCACGGCGCGCAGCGCGCGCCTCACGCTCCAGGCCCAGTCGAAGGGGAAGTAGAAGACCGAGGCGGCGAGCCCGCGGAACGCCTCGCGCGCGACACGCTGACCCGTGAGCGTCGTGGTCGAGACGACGAGCGCGTGCGAAGGGAACCGCTCGACGAGCGCGCGTGCGAGCGGCCGCGCGGCCTGCGTCTCGCCGACCGAGACGCAGTGGAGCCAGACGACGGGGCGGCCGCCCGCCTCAATCTTCCCGACGACGCCCGCGCGCTCCCTCAAGCCCTCGACGTACTTGCCGTGGCGCAGCGCCCGCCACAGGAAGACCGGCAGCAGCGCGAGGATGCCGAGCGTGAGAAGGAGGCTGTAGAGAAGGAACATCGTGACAGGTGACAGGCAATGACGTAAACCGTCAACCGTGACGGGTGACAGGGAAAATCCGGGTCTTTCCTGTCACCTGTTACGGTTTACCCGTCACGCTATTTCACCCGCTCCATGTAGCGCCCCTCGGAGGGGTCGACGCGGATGCGGTCGCCTTCGTTGACGAAGGGCGGCACCAGGACGCTCGCGCCGTTTTCGAGCTTGGCGGGCTTGTTGACGTTGGAGACGGTCGCGCCCTTGAGCGAGGGCTCGGTCTCGACGACCGTCAGTTCGAGCGAGGCGGGCAGCTCGATGCCGATGGGCTGCCCCTCGTAGAACTCCGCCTGGATGCGCAAGCCCGGCGTGAGCCACTGCGCGGCGTCGCCGAGATCCTCCTCGCTGAAGGCGGTCTGCTCGTAGTTCTCCGTGTTCATGAAGTGGTGCTGCGAGCCGTCGGAGTAGAGGTACTCCATCTCGTGCTGTTCGAGCGTCGCCCGGTCGACCGTGTCGGCGGAGCGGAAGCGGTGCTCGAAGGACGCGCCGGTCTTCAGGTTGCGCAGCTTCGTCTGCACCATCGCGCGCAGGTTGCCGGGGGTGTGGTGGCGGAAGTCGACGACTTTGCAGAGGTTGCCCTCGAAGAGGATGATCATGCCGCGCCGGATTTGTGTCGCAGGGATTGCCATGAGTGTTGTTCGATCTCCGTCTGAATAATTTGCTCCCCGGTAAGGGCTCGGAAAAATGGCGCGCGGTATGCTCGTCGCCGCACTGCCTTCGCAAACGGCGTAGTCTAACGAGCGAGCCGAGACTTTGTCCAGCGTGGGTAGGTTCGTCGCGGCGGTATCGAGCAACGGACACGCGGGCGCAACGATCACCGCTTCAAGTCGGCAGTCGACGTAGTGCGATCAAAAAAAGAACGGACGGTCAACAGACGAGTTTGCACCCGCCGGCCGCCCGCCCGCTCTCTTCGGAGGAGCCCACCTTCCTGAACAGTAAGAACGACGACGGCTCCGTAAAGTTTCAAAAAAAATTGCGCGGAAAATTCACGCGGCGCGGGCGCGCTGGAAGCTGCGGCGCTGGCGCGCGAAGGCGTCGAGCCAGTCCTGCGCCTGGGTGTAGTAGGGGTAGCGCTCCTCTTCGGCGCGGAAGGTCTTGGTGTGGTAGAAGCGGCGACCGCGGATGAGGCGCGCCGGGTGCTTGATGTGCAGCATCTCGTGGAAGAGGATGTACTCGACGAACCATTCGGGCACGTCCGGCGAGTCGAGCGACTTACTGATGACAATCGTCTCGTGGACGGGATCGTGATGGCCGAGGATGCGCCGCGTGCGGCGCGGCGACCAGGAGAGCGTCGGCTTCTCCAGCTCCCCGCCGAAGTGGCGGCGGTTCAGACGGTCGAAGAGGCGTTCGAGGTTGTAGTTCACGCCGCGCGCGCTGGTGAGCTGCTTGCGCCCGCGCCTCCGTCGCGCGATGTCGGCGGCGCGTTGCACGTGCGGCGAGAATGCGTAGTCGCGGTAGGCGCGGTCGTGCACCTGCGGCGTGCGGCGGCGCAGGAGCTTGGCGACGAGGATGAAGGCGAGCGCGCGGTGGATATTCATCGGCGCGTCGCGGAAAATGTCGGAGACACGGACGTAGACGCGCCCCGAACGCAGGCGGATCGTGTGATTCAACCCGGCGTAAGGGTAGAAGCGCACCTCGATCTCGGGCGTCGGTCGGCTCGGTTCGAGCTGACGGAAGGCGTCGGCGAAAAGCGCGCTGAGATGTGCCTGCGTGTCTGGCATAAACTGGGAAGCCGGGTGACGAAGAGACGGGCGCCTCAGGCGACACTGCGACCCTTGATGCCCGATCAGGAGAGCGCCTGACAAACGGGCGAGTTTGCGGAATGGAGCCAGTCTCGCGGTCATATTACGGGGTACTCTGCCGCAGCGTCAACGAAGGTTTTATGAGCCCCGGCTAAGCTGTTGAAAGGCTTATAATTGAAGACTCGGAGACTCCGGCGGGTCGCTCAAGCCTCCCGGCAGGGATATATTAAACGCTTGAGTAACAGCCACTTACGCGAGTGGGCGGGCGGAACGCGCGCTCGTCTCAAGTAACATCATTAAAATTCAGCGATTAGCTCATAAGAAGCGATTCGTTTGGGTAAAATGGTTGGTCGAAGCTGAGTAATATGGTCAAAATTTTGTACGAAAAACTTACGGGCCGAACCCCGCGTGTCGTCGGTGGCAGGAGTTATTTGCACCGCTTTTCTGGAATCCGTTATACTCTTGATGGTCTGAGCTTGTGCGGGCCGCAAAATTAACTCTTGACAGCAGTTGGGCGGGAAGGTATTGATTGAATTGACTCCTGTTGCGGGTATTGCGCCCGCCTGAGGTCTCCAGTCCGCAGCCATCCCGTTTCCCCCTTTCCCGGTCTTCCATGTCGACGCGCAGCCACAGTTCTCAAATCTCGTCCGAGCGTCTGCCCGACGCGCGCGCCCAGTTCGTGCTCGCAGAGATCATCAGGGAGCACCAGCGGACGGGCGAGCCGGTCGGCTCGCGCGCCGTCGCCGAGCGTTGCGCGAGCGGCGCGGGGTGGAGCGCGCCGACGATCCGCAACGTCATGGCGGCGCTCGAAGAGGCCGGCTTCGTCGAACAGCCGCACACCTCGGCGGGGCGCGTCCCGACTGACAAGGGATACCGTTACTACGTCGATCACATGATCGGCGCGGCGCGGCTCTCCAAAAACGACACGGAGACGATAGACACGCTGCTGGGCGGCGCAGGCGCGGGCGCTAACCCTAGCCGGCTCATGGAGAGCGTCTCGCGCCTGTTATCGGGGCTGTCAGAGAACGTCGGCATCGTCGTCTCGCCCTCGCTCACGGAGAGCCCGCTGCAGCACGTCGAGTTCGTCGCACTCGCCGACGGCGGCATTCTCGTCGTGATGATCTTCGCGCCGAACATCGTGCAGAATCGGATCGTGCGGGTCGGCGAGACCTTGACGCAGGACGAGCTGGATCGAACAGCCCGGTATCTGAACGCGGAGTTCACGGGCAAGAGCCTGACGGCGATCCGCGCCGAGATCGTGCGGATGATGCGCGCCGAGAAGGCGCTCTACGACCGGCTCGTGCGCAACGCCGTGCTGCTCTTCGATCACAGCCTCGAAGGCGGGGACTCCGACGCGGGCGACGTTTACGTCGACGGGGCGTCGAGCATTCTGGACAAGCCGGAGTTCGCCGACTCCGAACGGATGCGCGAGCTATTCCGCACGCTCGAAGCTAAGTCGCGGCTGGTGCAAATCCTGAGCGAGTGCATCGCGGCGGGGCACGGCGCGGGACAGGTGAGGGTGCACATCGGCAGAGAGTTCGCCGCGCCCTCGATGCAGTCGTGCGCTCTGATCACCGCGCCCTACCGCGTCGGCGCGGGCGTCGTGGGCACGCTCGGCGTCGTCGGGCCGATGAGGATCGAGTACGCGCGGCTGATGGCGATAGTCAACTACGTCGCGCAGCGGATGGAGAGCGTGCTGCGTGAGGAGTCGCGATAGTTTGAAGTCGAGCAAAGGGGGCGTCGGCCGTGCACGTCCGAAGTGCCGTGGTTGAAATAAGATGATCGAGAAGAACATGCCAGCAGGGAACCGCATCCCGGTGCGCTTCATGGACGACGAAGAGGGCGCGGGCGACGGCGGCGCGGGCGGCGGCCAGACGCCGGAAGAACTCGGTCGCGCCTCGTCCTACGAGGGCGAGACGGAGATGCGTCAGCGCACTAATCGCGGCGGCGAGTCGGACGCCGGCCGCGCCGACGAGCGCGACCAGGCGGGCGCGCCGCGCGAGTCCGAGCTGCCGGAGAACCGCGAGGAGCTTGACACCGCCGGCCGTGAGCCGGGGGGCGCGCAAGACCCTTCGGCGCGCGGGAATCTTTCCGTCTCGTCGGAGGTGGAGCTGCTCGCGGCGCAGGCCGAGGCCCGACTCATCGAAGACGAGTTGCAGAAGGCGAAGTCTGAGCGGCAGGAGCTGCACGATCTGCTGGCCCGCCGCCAGGCGGACTTCGAGAACTACCGCAAGCGCACGGATCGCGAGCGCGCGGAGACCTACCAGCGCGTCGCCGGAGAGGTGGCGAGCCAAATCCTGCCCGTCCTCGACAACATGCGGCGCGCCGTCGTCGCCGAAGCCTCGGTCGAGGCGGGCGAGTCGCAGGAGTTTCGCAACTTCCTGCACGGCGTCGAGCTGATCACCAAACAGCTGAACGGCGTGCTGGAGAGCCTCGGCGTCGTGCCCGTCGAGACCGTCGGGCGGCACTTCGACCCGCACGTGCACGAGGCGGTCGCGACCGAGCAGACGGAAGAGTTCGAGCCCGACACAGTCACGCAGGAGATTCAGCGCGGTTATCGCATCGGCGACCGGCTCCTGCGCCCCGCCATGGTCAAGGTGGCAACCCGTTAGACGCGTGGCGTGCGCGATTGCGTCGCCACCCCACATCCCGCCTCTATCAGCCCTCCACGATTAGGAAGTAAGTTATGGGAAAAGTTATCGGCATCGACTTAGGGACGACGAACTGCTGCGTCGCCGTGCTCGAAGCGGGCACGGTGCAGATCATCCCGAACAAAGAAGGCGGGCGCACGACGCCGTCGGTCGTCGGCTTCACGGACAAGGGCGAGCGGCTCGTCGGCCAGATCGCCAAGCGCCAGGCCGTCACCAACGCCTCGAACACCGTCTACGCCGTCAAGCGTCTGATGGGCCGCCGCCACAACTCGCCAGAGGTGCAGCGCGCGGTCGAGTCCGCCGCCTTCGAGATCATCGACGCCTCGAACGGCGACGCGCGCATCCTGGTGCAGGGGCGCGTCTACAGCCCCCAGGAGATTTCCGGGATCGTCTTGCAGCGCCTGAAGGCCGCCGCCGAGGATTTCCTCGGCGAGGCGATCACCGAGGCGGTCGTGACCGTCCCCGCCTACTTCGACGACGCCCAGCGGCAGGCGACCAAAGACGCGGGCAAGATCGCGGGCCTGAAGATCGAGCGCATCATCAACGAGCCGACCGCCGCCGCCCTGGCTTACGGGCTCGGCCGCGAGGGGTCGGAGCGCATCGTCGTCTACGACCTCGGCGGCGGGACCTTCGACGTGTCGATCCTGGAGATGAGCGACGGCGTCTTCGAGGTGCTCGCCACCTCCGGCAACACTTTCCTCGGCGGCGAGGACTTCGACGAGCGCATCATCGACTGGATGGTCGCGCAGTTCAGCGAGGAGACGGGCATCAACCTGCGCGAAGACCGGCTCGCGCTGCAACGCCTGAAGGAGGCGGCCGAGCGCGCCAAGTGCGAGCTGTCGTCGCTCTCCGAGACGAGCATCAACCTGCCGTTCATCGCGGCCGACGCCTCCGGCCCCAAGCACTTCAGTAAGACGCTTACGCGAGATGAGTTCGAGCGCCTGGTCGGCGACCTCATCGAGCAGACCATCGAGCCCTGCCAGAAGGCCCTGTGGGACGCCAAGCTCCAGCCGACGGACATCGACAAGGTGCTCCTCGTCGGCGGCCAGACCCGCTCGCCGATCATCTCGCGCACGGTCGCCGAGATCTTCGGCCGCGAGCCTTCCGCCGAGATCAACCCGGACGAGGTCGTCGCGATGGGCGCGGCGATCCAGGGCGGCGTGCTGACGGGCGAGGTCAAGGACATCGTGCTGCTCGACGTGCTCCCGCTCTCGCTGGGCCTGGAGACGCGCGGCGGGCTCTTCACCAAAGTCATCGAGCGCAACGCGACGATCCCGCTGAGGAACACGCTGACGTTCACGACCGTCGTCGACAACCAGTCGTCGGTCGAGATTCACGTCCTGCAGGGCGAGCGCGACATCGCGGTAGGCAACCGCTCGTTAGGCAAGTTCGATCTGGTCGGCATCCCGCCCGCGCCGCGCGGCGCGCCGCAGGTCGAGGTCTCCTTCGAGGTGGACGCGAGCGGCATCCTGAGCGTCTCGGCGACCGACAAGACGACGGGGCGCAAGCAGGAGATGCAGATCACGCCGACTTCGGGCCTGACGCCGGAGGAGATCGAGATGCTGATCTCGGAGGCGGCCGGCTCCGCCAAGCGCGATCAGGAGTTCAAAGAGCTCGTCGCGATGCGCAACCGCCTGGAATCGCTCACGCGCAGCGCGCAGCGCGCCTACGGCGAGATCGGCTCCGCGCTCTCGGCCGAGGAGCGGCAGGACGTGCAGGACGTGCTCGCCGGGTGCGCGGACGCCGCGCAGGTGCAGGACGTGAACGAGCTACAGCGGCTGCTCGCCGAGACCGAGCGGATCGCTGCGCTGCTCACCGAAGCCGTGCTAAACTCTTCCGGCATGGGAAGCCCCGTGAGCCCCGCGCCGAGCGGCAAGGAGGCGAGTCCGGGCGGCTTGGTCGAGAGATATTAGAGATACTGAGAACACGTAACAGGTGAAACGTGACGGGTGACAGGTAAGAAAGTCTATAACGGCTCTTACCTGTCACCTGTCTCGGTTTACGGTTTACGGCTTTATAAAGATGAGCAAACGCGATTATTACGAAGTGTTGGGCGTCGGCAAGGGCGCGGGCGATCAGGAGTTGAAGAGCGCGTACAAGCGGCTCGCCAGGCAGTTTCACCCCGATCTGAACCCCGGCAACACTGAAGCGGAGGAGAAGTTCAAAGAGGTCGCGGAGGCGTACGCCGTGCTCGCAAACCCGGAGCAGCGCGCGCGCTACGACCGCCACGGGCACGCGGGCGTCTCCTCGGCGGGCGCGCCGAACTGGGGCGCGAGCGGGTTCGGCAACATCGAAGACATCTTCGATCTCTTCGGCATAGGCGAGATGTTCGGCGGGCGCACGGCGTCGGGTCGCCGCACGGCGTCGCAGCGCGGATCGGATTTGCGCTACGACCTCGAAATCTCGCTCGAAGAGGCGGCTGATGGGATGACGGCGCAACTGCGCATCCCGCGCCTCGAAGCCTGCGACGGGTGCGCCGGGACGGGCGCGAAATCCGGCACGCAGCCCGAAGCCTGCGCGACCTGCGGCGGCAAGGGCGAGGTGCTCTACAAGCAGGGCTGGTTCGCCGTCCCGCGCCGGTGCGCGGCGTGCGGCGGGGCGGGCCGCGTCGTCGAGAACCCCTGCGAGAAGTGTCGGGGCGCCGGCCGGGTCGAGCGCGAGAAGCAGATGGAGGTGAAGATTCCGGCGGGCGTCGAGACGGGCTCGCGCCTGCGCATCGCGGGCGAGGGCGAGGGCGGCGCGCAGGGCGGGCCGGCCGGCGACCTCTACGTCGTCATCCACGTCAAGGAGCACGAAGTCTTCGAGCGGCAGGGCGCGAACCTCTACGCCGCCGTGCCCGTCACCTTCGCGCAAGCCGCGCTCGGCGCAGAGATCGACGTGCCGACGCTCGGCGGCCAGGAGTCGCTGAAGATCCCGGCGGGCACACAGACCGGCACGGTCTTCCGCCTGAAGGGCAAGGGCATGACCGTGCTCGGCGGGCGCGGGCACGGCGACCTCTACGTCTCCGTCACGCTGCGCACGCCGACCACACTCACCAGGGAGCAGCGCAAGCTCCTCGAAGAACTCTCGCGCATCGAAGACCACGACCTCGAAGAGAACAAGACCCTGAGAGACAAGGTGCGCGACATCTTCGGGTAACACGCGATCGAATTGTGAGCGATGAGGAAAGGGCCGTGGTTGATCCCCACGGCCCTTTCCTCATTCACCCTGGTTGTCTTCAGAGCCTGTAACGCATACGACCGCGGCGCGCGGCGTCCTCTTCGGTGTCGACGTTGCCGAGTCGGAGCGACACGTCGGCGTTGAGGTCGAGACCGGCGCGCTCGCCCGCCCGCAGTTTCACCGTGCCGGCGGCGGCGATCATCGCGGCGTTGTCGGTCGAGAGGTGGCGCGAAGGGAAGTAGGCGGGGACATTGAGGCGCGCGCCAGCCTCGGCTGCGGCTTCGCGCAGGGCGTTGTTGCAGGCGACGCCGCCCGCGACGATGAGCGTGCGCGGCCCGTACTGCGCCGCGAGCTTTTCGGTCGTGCCGACGAGCGAGCGCACCACCACGCGCTGGAAGCTCGCCGCTAAATCTTTCACGCCCCGCGAAGGCTCCTCCCCCGCCGCGACCGGCTGCAAGCCCGACTCTCGCACGTACTTCGAGACCGCCGTCTTCAGCCCGCTGAAACTGAAGTCGGGCAGCCCGTCCCCCATGCGCGGGATGCTGAAGGGCACGGCGCGCGGATCGCCCTCGCGCGCCAGCCGCTCGATGACGGGTCCGCCCGGGTAGCCGAGCCCCAGCATCTTCGCCACCTTGTCGAACGCCTCGCCCGCCGCGTCGTCTCTGGTGCGCGCGAGCACTTTGTACCTGCCGGGTTCGGGGACGAGGAACAGGTTCGTGTGCCCGCCGGAGACGACGAGCGCGAACGCAGGGTACTCGATGGGCGGGTTATCGAAGACGACCGAATAGATGTGCCCCTCGATGTGGTTGACGCCGACCAGCGGCTTCGCGAGCGCGTAGGCCATCGCCTTCGCGTAGGAGATGCCGACGAGGAGCGAGCCGACGAGCCCCGGCCCCTGCGTCACCGCGATCCCGTCGACGTCTCGCGCCTCGACGCCCGCGCGGGTGAGAGCCTCTTCGACGACGGGCACGATCTTATCCAGGTGCTCGCGCGAGGCGATCTCCGGCACGACGCCGCCGAAGCGTTTGTGAACCTCCACCTGCGAAGAGATGACGGACGAGACCATCTCCCGCCCGTCGCGCACGACCGCCGCCGCCGTCTCGTCGCATGAGCTTTCGATGCCGAGCACGAGCATGTTTACGTCGCCCCTGAGAGTCTGATCACCGCGGGCGGAATCTTATCAGCCCGCCGCGCGAGTTTCCACGCGCCGCGCGCCGAACCGTGTGGAGTGGTAAATGTCGTGTTAAGCGTCAGACCGTGGCGAACCGCTACCGCGCGGACATCTTCTGCATCGTCACCATCGTGAGCGGTTCGTCGCCCGCCGTGCGGCTGTAAGCGATCCAGTAGCCGGCCTTCGGGTACTGCACGAGCTTATACATCGAGCCGTCGGCTTTCGCTTCGAGCGCCGCGCCGAGGACGGCTCCCGGCTTGGGGGCGTCACCAGACTTGCCGATGTAGGTGACGATGATCGCGGAGGCGTTGCCCTTATCGTCGTAATAGACGCGCGCGCGCTCACTGACACGGCGGACGCCGTCCTGCACTAAAGGAGTCGGTAACATCACGAATACCTCCTTAACTGGTTAGTAATAATTTTTGTTTTGGCGGGGACGAACCCCTGTGAATATGATGGAAAACGGGTGTCGAGGGTTGGCTATCGAAGTGGCGACGCCGCGAAGGCATGACTGGCGGGATCAAGCCGACGAGTAAGAGCGGCGCGAGCGAGGCGC
>DATLMC010000151.1:0-12198 GCA_035537435.1 Pyrinomonadaceae bacterium
GGAGCGCGGCAAGATTCTGCCGCGGCGCATCTCGGGCACGTGCGCGCCTCACCAGCGGATGCTGGCCGAGGCCATCAAGCGCGCGCGCAACATCGCGCTCATCCCGTCCGCCGCGGACTAAGGGAGGGGATTAGACAATGGCACAGACGAAAGTCCTCTTGCGGGAAGACGTGGACAACCTGGGTGCGCGCGGCGAGACGGTGCGCGTCAAGGCCGGCTACGCGCGCAACTACCTGCTGCCGCGCAAGCTCGCCGTCGAGGCGACCGCCGGCAACGTCAAGCAGATCGAGGCGGAGCGCGGCGCGCTGATGAAGCGCGAGGCCAGGGAGCGCGGCACCGCCGAGCAGCAGGCCGAGCTGGTGCGGAAAGTCCGCCTCAACTTCACGCGCAAGGTCGGCGAGCACGGCGTCCTCTACGGCTCCGTGACCTCGATGGACATCACGGAGGCGCTGCGCGAGCAGGGTTACGAGATCGACCGGCGGCGCGTGCAGTTGCGCGAGCCGATCAAGGAGACCGGCGAGTTCACCGTCAACGTCAAGCTGCACCGCGAGGTCGTCGTCGAACTCCCGGTCACGGTGACGGGCGAGGGCGGCGCGACGACGGCGGGCGACGCCGGCGCGGCCGCGCCCGAAGCTGCCGCGACCGCCGAGGCCGGCGCGACCGAAGGGACTGGCGGCGGCGCGGAGGCGCCGGCAGCGACCGACGAATAGTAAAGCCCGCGCACGAGACGAGGGCGCGACGACTGACCGTTGTCGCGCCCTCGTCTTCGTAGTATAGTGCCGCCCCGGGCGTCGCTGCTCGCGGCTCCGCGCTGCCGCGAGCGCCCCGACCGCCCGTCAGAGTTTTTCCTTCGACAGCTTGGGCTTTCAGCCGACCTCCCGATGGCAAAAAATTTCGGCGCAGACTCTTCGCGCGATCAGATGTTGGAGCGCCCGCTCCCTCACAGCGCCGACGCGGAGCGCGCCATCCTCGGCGCGATCATCTTAGACAACGCGCTCGTCAACCAGGCGATAGAGCTGATGCGCGCCGACGACTTCTACGTCCGCGCGCACTACCACGTCTTCCGCGCCATGATCTCGATGAGCGAGCGCGGGGCCGAGATCAACCCGATCCTCCTGGGCGAAGAGCTCCGGCGCGAGGGCGTGCTCGAACAGGTCGGCGGCATCTCCTTCATCTCGGAGCTGACCTACGGGCTGCCTCACTTCACGAACGTCGCCGCCTACGCCAAGGTCGTTAGAGAGAAGTCGCTGATGCGCCAGCTCGTGAAGGTCGCGAACAAGATCACGAGCGAGGCGCTGGAGGAGGAGGACGAGGCGCAGCTCATCCTCGACCACGCCGAGCAGATGATCTTCGCGCTCGCCGACGAGCGCACCCGCCAGGGCTTCTCGCACGTCAAGCCGGTCGCCGACGCGATCCTCGAAAAAGTCCAGGAGATGGGCGGGCGCGGCGCGGTCCTCACCGGGCTCACCACCGGCTTCACCGAGATGGACGTGATGACTTCGGGCCTCCAGCCCTCAGACCTCATCATCGTCGCCGCCCGCCCGTCGATGGGCAAGACTTCATTCTGTCTGACGCTCGCGCAGAACGCGGCGTTGCAGGCGGGGGCGGTCGTGGGCGTCTTCTCGCTGGAGATGTCGAAGGAGTCGCTGGTGATGAGGATGCTCTGCTCGGAGGGGCACGTGGATGCGCACCGCTTCCGCAACGGGTTCCTGTCGCGCGAGGAGTGGGGACGGATGGCGGGCGCGCTCGGCCGCCTCGCCGAGACGAAAATCTACATCGACGACACGCCGGGCATCTCGGTGCTGGAGATGCGCGCGAAGGCGCGCCGCCTCGCCGCCGAGCAGAAGCGTCTCGACCTGATCATCGTCGACTACCTGCAACTGATGTCGGGCTCGTCGCGCCGCTCCGAGTCGCGCCAGCAGGAGGTCTCGCAAATCTCGCGCGAGCTGAAGGGCTTGGCGAAGGAGCTGAACGTGCCGCTCGTCGCGCTCTCGCAGCTCTCGCGCGCGCCCGAAGCCCGCACCGATCACAGGCCGCAGCTCGCAGACCTACGCGAGTGCGTCGCGGGCGACACGCTCGTCATGCTCGCCGACGGCTCGCGCGTCCCCGCCGAGAGTCTGGTCGGGACACAGCCGGAAGTGCTCGCGCTCTCCGGCGAAGGACGGATCGTCGCGGCGAGGAGCGACAGGGTGTGGGCGGTCGGGCGCCGCCCGGTCTTCGACGTACACCTCGCGAGCGGGAGGCGCGTGCGCGCGACCGCGAAGCACCGCCTGCGCGCCTGGGACGACTGGAAGCGCGTCGCCGAGTTGAGGCAGGGCGACCGCGTCGCCGTGGCGCGGCGGCTGCCGGAGCCGGCGCAGTCCCTCTCCTGGTCAGAGGCGCGGCTGACCCTGCTCGGTCAGATGATCGGCGACGGCAGCTACCTCACACACCAGCCGATGCGCTACACGACAAACTCGGAGGAGAACAGCCGCGCCGTCGCCGCCGCCGCGCGCTCGGAGTTCGGCGCGGAGGTGAAGCGTTACGCCGGGCGGCGCGACTGGCACCAGCTACTCATCAGCGGCAACGGCGACCGCTGGAAGCCCGCGGGCGTGAACCTCTGGCTGCGCGAGCTGGGCGTCTACGGGCAGCGGTCGCACGAGAAGCGCGTTCCGGAAGCCGCGTTCCGGTTAGGTAATACTCAGATCGCGTTGCTCCTGCGCCACCTCTGGGCGACCGACGGGTGCATCTACACCCCGCCCGACGGCTCGCGCTCAAGCGGCAAAGTCTACTACGGCACGAACAGCGAGGGGCTGGCGCGCGACGTGGCGGCGCTCCTGCTGCGCCTCGGAATCGTCACGCGCACCTACACGGTCGAGCAGGGCCGTTACCGTCCCGCCCACCACGTCGCAGTCTCCGGGGCGGGTGATCAGCGCCGCTTCCTCGCCGCGGTCGGCGCATTCGGGCCGAGGGTCGCGCAGGCTCAGAAACTCGCCGCGTATCTCGCCTCGCGCCAGCCCAACACCAACGTAGACACCCTGCCGCAGGAATGCTTCGGCGAGATCAAACTCAAAATGAGCGCGCAGGGTATGTCTCAGCGCGCGATGGCTGCCGCGCGCGGCACGTCTTACGGCGGCACGTCGCACTTCAGCTTCGCCCCTTCGCGCGCGGTCGTGAACGACTACGCCGCGCTGCTCGGCGACGACGCACTCGCTGCGCGCGCCGACGACGATCTCTTCTGGGATCGCGTGGTCGCGGTCGAGCCCGCGGGCGAGGAAGAGGTGTTCGATCTGACGGTGCCGGGGCCAGCGTCGTGGCTGGCTGACGGGATCGTCTCCCACAACTCCGGGGCGATCGAGCAGGACGCGGACATCGTGATGTTCATCTACCGCGAGGAGCAGTACAACCGCACGGAGGAGAACGCGGGGCTCGCCGAGATCATCGTCTCCAAGCAGCGCAACGGCCCGACGGGGACGGTCAAGCTCGCGTTCCTCAAAGAGTTCACGCGCTTCGAGAACATGTGGCGGGAGTAGCGCGCAAATGTCGGTTCGACCATAAAGTGAATCTCTTCGACCATAAAGTGATTCCAATGCGACCATAAAATGATCGCGGTGCTTGAAACATACTCCGCCTCAAATGCCAATCTTATGCGACGAGAGAATATCGGCGCGAACCCGCTCCGCCCGCCGGGGGTAATGTTAAGGCGTCCGGGCGTGAGCCTGGCGAGTTGTGACGCCTCGGATAGGCTTCGTTCATTCGCTTTTTTTTGTTGACGTTGATTAGGTGACGTGGTATTTATTCCGCCGCCGTTGTTCTCACTGTAAAAGGATTTCCCAAACACCGATAGTTAACCTCAACGCCTAAGACGTGAGTCGTCATTCTGCTATCGGTATCAACGCTCACAGCACCCCGAAGGGACTCGCCCTTTAGTCCGGTACTTCGTGCAGTCGTCCTGCGGCTGGTAATGCCGTAACCTAATCGCAAGACCGAACCTCGCCCTCATCGCTCTCAGGTAGGTACAGACCGCGAGCGAGCACGCGACGCCCGGCCCGGTTGCGCGCGAATCGCCGTCCTCAGGCACTACGCTTCGCGCGTCAGCCGCCTCCGACCGTCAGACCAACCCAGGGAGGGTTCCGCCTCCACTCAGTCAACCTTCGTTGGATATTCACGCAGCTTTCCGTCCAACCTCAGACGCCCTCTTTTGAGGACAGAAGGAGATGCCGTGCTCAGTAAACAGGCAAAAAACAAGAAGGGGAAAAAGAAAACCCAGTCCGGAATGAGCAGAAGAAGTGTGCTCAAAGCGGGCGCAGTGGCCGGTGGAGTCGCCCTGATTACTTCCACCAAATCTTTTCCCACACACCTCCTCGAACCCACCGCTTACGCCCAGACGAGCGACTGTCTCGTCAACCCCGGCACGAGTCCGCCGACGAGCGCGTTCGTTCAGGCGCTCCCCATCCCGCCGATCAAGCAATCGGTCGCTTCCCTTAACCCGGCCCCGACCAAGGAGGCCAACATCGCGGGCGGCGAGGCGGCGCGAGCCAAGCACCAGAAGTGGAGTCAGTTCCTGCCTCAAGTGCTCTACGATGTGCATACAATGCCGGGGACTCACCAGTTCCACCCGGAACTGCCGCCGACGCCCATCTGGGGCTACGACGGGATCGTCCCCGGCCCGACCTTCATCGTCCAGCAGGGCGTGCCTGTCCTCGTCCGCTTCCACAACGATCTGCCGCTCAACCACTTCGGCAGCGGCGGGTGGGGCATCGAGCAGGACGTGATTCACCTGCACAACGGCCACACCGGCTCGGAGTCCGACGGCTTCGCGGGCGACTTCTACAACCCCGGCTTCTTCAAGGACAACCACTACCCGAACGTCCTCGCGGGCTTCACCACAGTCGGCGGGGCGGGCGACCCGAAAGAAGCCATGAACACGCTGTGGTATCACAACCACCGCGCCGAGTTCACTTCGCAGAACACCTACAGGGGACTCGCGGGCTTCTACTGGATGTTCGACAGCAAGGACACGGGCAACGAGAACGACACCAGCCCGACCGCCCTGCGCCTGCCGAGCGGCTACGGCGTACACGACATCCCGCTCATCCTCTCCTCGAAAACCTTCTGCCCCGACGGCAAACTGTTCGGCGGCCCCAACGGCGGGACGGCCCCGGCGGGCGGCGACAAGTTCTGCGTCAACGGCGCAGTCCAGCCTTTCCTCAACGTCAACAGGCGCAAGTACCGCTTCCGCATCCTGAACACCGGCCCGGCGCGCGTCTGGACTCTCACCCTGACGACGAACGACTCGCTCGCCACGCGGCCCTTCAAGGTGATCTGCACCGACGGCAACCTGCTCGAACAACCGATTGACTCGACCACGCTCGTCCTCGGCGCGGCCGAGCGTTACGATTTCGTGCTCGACTTCTCGGGAAACTCCATCGGCGATCACGTCTACCTCCGCAACAACGCGACGATGACCGTCGGAGGCACGCCTCCCAACCCGCTGCCGCCCAACCTGAACAACATCGCCATGGAGTTCAGGGTGGTCGGCGACGAGGCGGACAACAGCCAGGTTCCCTCGACGCTGTGCCAGTACCCGGACGTTAACCTCAACGAGGTGGTCGGCACGAGAATTTGGAACTTCGACCTCGTCAACGGCGTGTTCCAGATCAACGGCAAGATTTTCGACGCCGCACGCTCCGACGCGCAGATCGTCAGGAACACCGCGGAGAGGTGGATTCTGCGGAGTACGCTACCTGCCGCCGGGTGGGTTCACCCCGTCCACATCCACTTCGAGGAGTTCCGCGTCCTGTCGCGCGGCCTCCCCGTCGAGCTGGGCGGGCCGGGCATGCTGCCGCCCCCGCCGCTTGAGACCGGCCGCAAGGACGTGATCAGGCTCAACGGCCGCGATCAGGTCGAAATCTTCATGCGGTTCAGGGATTTCAAGGGCAAGTACCTGATCCACTGCCACAACATGAACCACGAAGACACGACGATGATGGTGCGTTGGGACATCGTCGGGGATGACGAGGGCGATCTGGCGTCCAACAACCCTAACTTCATCCCCAACCCCAACTACAGGAAGGGGGAGCAGAGCTAATGGACAGAAGAAAATTCCTCAGCAGTCCCGTGACGAACGCCGCGGCGGCGGCGGACTCCGCGGCCGAGGCGCAGAAGCGCGCGTACCTGACGAACGCCGTGCTCACGAACCACGAAGGCAAGAAGGTCAGGTTCTACGACGACCTCCTCAAGGACAAGATCACGATCGTCAACATGATGTACGCCAAGTGCGACGGCATCTGTCCGATGGTGACCTCGAACCTGAAGCGGGTCTACCAGGGACTCAAGGGCCGGATCGGCGTGGACACCTTCATGTACTCCATCACCCTCAAGCCCGAACAGGACAGCCCGCTGGCGCTGAAGCGTTTCGCCGAGATGCATTACGCCAACTTGCCCGGCTGGCAGTTCCTGACCGGCGACCCCGACGAGATCGAGACCATTCGGTTCAGGCTCTTCCGGTGGGATCACCCCGGTCTCGACAACGACGTTGACCAGCACACCGGGATGGTCTTCCTCTTCAACGACAACCTCTCTCGCAACTGCAAGACCCCTGCGATGAGTTCCGTCCGCTCGCTTCTGGAAACCATCTCGTGGATGGATCCTATTCCCGTTCAGGCCGCGCGGGCCAGGAGGGACGCGGCGAAGCTGGTGGCGAAGTTCGAGCGCGAGGCGGCGTGGGCCGAAGGCGAGAAGTGGGCCAAAGGCGCGGTCGCCATCGGGCGGTAAGGACCGTCCCTTCACCCTTAAGCCGGGGAGTGAGAGCCGCCTTTCCGGGGCTCTCACTCCTCAAACTCAATCCCCGGAGGGAGGGTTCAACAGATGAAACGAGTCGGCTTTCTATATGCGCTCATGTTCGTATGCCTGTCGGCCGGCGGGGTCACTTACGGCCAGTCGGAGGCCAGGAAGGCTTGCCCCTTTAACGTTGTCGGCACGTGGAGATCGGAGGCGGCGACGGAGAATCCGATCCTTTTCCGCTTCGCGCCGGACGGCACGGTCACTCTGCTGTCCGCTTCCACGGCAATCCCTAACTCGGACTTCGAGACGCTGGCGGCAGTCAGTTACAAACTGGACAAGCCGTCCGCGCCCACGCGTCTCGACATCATCGCGGCGCGCGGCAACGAGGTCTTCGGCAGGGGCACGACCGCGATGGAGATCGTCGAGTACGGCGACGACAGCTTCACCACGATCCACCCCGTCGACGGGCGGCGGACGCACTGGGTCAGGGCGAAGACGAATCGGTATTTTCTCACCTTCGCCGCGCGTCGTACGCAGCTCACCGGGTATAGCGACGACAGCTCCCAGAAGATCGACCCCAAAGTCGGGCGGCCTAACGGAGCGGCCTACGGCGGCCCCGCCTTCGCCATGTGGACGAAACTGGACGGGCGCAAGACCGAGGTCGAGACCCTCGGTCTCTACCTGCGCACGGAAGGCGTGGGCAGGATGGTGCCCGTCGTCGGCGCGATCCCGTCCGGGCTTTACAAAGAGTTCTTGAAGGAGAGTGACAAAGACTCGGACGTGATGATGCGCCTCGAACTGTCGGAGGCGGAGTTCGAGAGGACTCACAAGGTGTTCAAGATTTGGGAGAAGCGCGCGCAGGATAAAACGCTCCTCTACGACGAGCCTTACCTGAACGCGATGGAGTTCCTCCGGCGGACGGCCGAGAGCCTCAACCAGTGCGGCGAGAGGGTCAAGCTGCACAAGCTGGACTGGCTCCAGAATGACGAGATCGTCAGCAGGCATCACATCCCCGCGCACCCGCTGGAATACATCCGCGACATGAGGAAGAAGAACGACAAGCTGCACGTCACGGACGCGAGGTTCCCCGCGGACTGGCGTCCGGGGCAGTTCTAACGTCGTCGGCGAAACCGCAACGAACACGCGCGACTCGTGAACGGGCGACTGTCATTCGGGTTTGACAGTCGCCCGTTTTCTGTCGCACGCTTCCGGCTCGGTCGAAGACCGCGGGGAGGGTTGACGTGAAGTTGCGATGAGCGGCGACGAAACAGGGTCAGCACAACAGGGCGCGGGCGGGCGACCGACTTGCGCGGAGATCGATCTCGGCGCGCTCGCGTCGAACTTCCGCGAGGTGCGCGCGCTGGTCGGCGCGGGCGTGCGTGTGATGTGCGTCGTGAAGGCCGACGCCTACGGGCACGGCGCGCGGGAGTGCGCGCGCAGGCTCGAAGCCGAGGGCGCGGACTGGTTCGCGGTCGCGCTGCCGGAAGAGGGGCGCGAGCTGCGCGACGCGGGCATCACGAAGCCGATCCTGTGCCTCGAAGGGTTCTGGGCGGGGCAGGCTGCGCTCTGCGTCCGCGAAAGACTCACGCCCATCGTCTTCCGCCTCGACACCGCGGAGGCCTTCGACCGCGCGGCGCGCGAGGCGGGACTGGTCGCGGAGGTTCACGTCAAGATCGACACGGGGATGAACCGGCTCGGCGTGCGGGCCGACGGCGCGGCGGAGTTCGCCTCGCGGCTCCGCGACTTCAAAAACATTCGCGTCGGCGGCTTATTCACACACTTCGCGTCGGCCGACGAGATTCATGCGGCGGAGTTCACGCGCGCCCAGGCCGCGCGATTCGCGTCGGCCGCCGAGACTTTTCGCGCTCACGGGCACGAGCCCGCGTTCGAGCACCTGTCGAACTCCGCGGCGACGTTCGCAGAGCCCGCGGCGCGCGGCGGGATGGTCAGACCCGGCGGCGTGCTCTACGGCCTGTGGCGCGACGTGCTGAGACCGTCGGACGAGCCCCCGCCGCTCAGGCCCGTGCTGTCTTGGCGCACGCGCGTCGCGCTGTTGAAGCGCGTGCCCGCGGGCGAGACTCTGGGCTACGGGCGCACGCACGCGCTCGCGCGCGACAGCCTGATCGCGACGCTCCCCGTCGGCTACGCCGACGGCTACCCGCGCTCCCTCTCGAACCGGGGTCGCGTCGTCGTGCGCGGACGCTTCGCGCCCGTGGCGGGCCGCGTCTCGATGGACTTGACGCTCGTCGACGTGACCGACGTGCCCGGCGTCAGGGAGGACGACGCGGTGACGCTCATCGGCGCGGACGGCGGGTGCGCCGTCGCCGCCGAAGACCTGGCGCGCGACGCGGGCACGATCTCCTACGAGATCACCTGTGGCATCGGCGCGCGCGTCCCGAGGGAATACAGGTCCGCAGTCTGAAGTCTGGAGTCGGGAGTCGGAGGCTTAAAACACTATCGTTTATTGCCTCCGACTCCCGTCCCGACTCCAGACTCTCGACTCATTTAGTTGAGCACGAAATTGTAGGTGATGACGCCGGAGACTTTGACGGGCTCGCCGTCGAGCTTCGTCGGCGTGAAGCGCGCCTGCATGGCCGCCTGCTGCGCCGCGATGCGGAGTAAAGCGTGCCCGGTCGTCGCCTTTGCCGAAATGACCCGGCCCTGCTCGTCCACCAGTATCTCCACCGACACCGCCCCCTGGATGCCCGCGGCCTTCGCGATCTGCGGGTAGGCGGGGACGGGCTTGCTGACGATCTTACTGGTCACCAGGTTGCTGAGCTTGAGGACGCCGACCCTTTGCCGGGCGGGCGTCGGCGCGGGCGGATCGGGAGGGCGAACGTCCTCCGTCTCGACGACGTGCGGGCGGACATTCGCGGCGAGAGTCCCCGCGCCGACGACGCCGCCCGGAGCCGTGGGGCCAACAACACCCGCAGCCGCATCAGAATCGACATCATCGCGGAGGACAAAGCCGGGCGGGCGCGGCGGGATCGGGTTGTAGTGAGTCGAGATCGGTGGCGTCGAAGGGGGCGTGGTGCGTAAGTCCGCGTAAAACTCGCGGCGGCGCGAGACCCCTCCCGCAGAATGCCGACCCGCCGGCGGATCGGGTTGGACGATCTCGCGCGCCGCGGCGGGCCGAGCCCACGCGGGCAGCATCGTGATCTGGTAGTCCTGCTCGTCGAGGTGGGCGCTGTAGGCGTAGACGCCGGCGACGCCCACGCAGGCGGCGACGAGCGCGTAGGAGGCGAGCGTGCCGAGAAAGAAGCGACCGCGGCGCGCGAGGTCTCGCCGGTGCGAGCCCGATTCGATCAGGTTGTGAAACATCCTTCGTGTCCTCTCTTGGTCGCGGTGCCGGTGGGTCGCAAGGAGCGGACATTGTGTTAGACTCCCGAACCGCGCGTCTTGTTCCCGCCGCCGCCGTACGCAAACCACCGGAGGCCCGGGGCCGACGCGCGGCGCGCAGAAAAGCCCTCGCCGGAGAGCGCCGAACCAGCGGGTCATCCTTCGTTCCAACCACCCACAACTCTCAAGCACGATCCGAGGAGGCACTCGATGGCACAACAGCCGGCCACCGGAACACAGGGCGCGGCGGCGGCGGCCGCGCCGGGCGAGGAGCTTAACCCCTTCAAGATCGCGCTCCAGCAGTTCAACCGCGCCGCCGACTGTCTCGCACTCGACGACTCGATCCGCCAGATACTCCGGCACCCGAAGCGCCAGCTCGTCGTCTCGATCCCCGTCAAGATGGACGGCGGCGACGTGAAGGTCTTCGAGGGCTACCGCGTGCAGCACAACATCGCGCGCGGCCCCGCCAAGGGCGGCATCCGCTTCCACCCGAACGTCTCGCTCGACGAGGTGAAGGCGCTCGCCTCCTGGATGACGTGGAAGTGCGCGACCGTCGGCATCCCCTACGGCGGCGGCAAGGGCGGCGTGATCTGCGATCCGAAGTCGATGTCGCAGTCAGAGCTTGAGAGGCTCACGCGCCGCTACGCCTTCGAGATCGCGCCGATCATCGGGCCTGACCGCGACATCCCGGCCCCGGACGTGTACACCGACGAGCAGACGATGGCGTGGATCATGGACACGATGTCGATGGTGCGCGGCCACACGGAGCTGGGGGTGGTGACGGGCAAGCCATTATCGCTCGGCGGCTCGGCCGGGCGCGGCGAGGCGACGGCGCGCGGCGCGCTCTACGCCGTGAGAGAGGCGTGCCGCGTGAAGGGGATGAGTTTGCGCGACGCGCGCGTCGCCGTCCACGGATTCGGCAACGCGGGCTCGCACGTCGCGCGGCTCGCCGCGGCGGACGGCGCGCGCGTCGTCGCCGTCGCCGACTCGCAGAGCGGCGTCTACTCGGAGAAGGGGATCGACGTGCAGGCCGCGCTCCGGCACAAGGCGGAGACGCGGGGCCTGCGCGGGCTCGCCAACGCCGAAGGGATCGCGGCGGCGGACGTGCTTGAAGTGGACTGCGACATCCTGCTCCCGTCGGCGCTAGAGAACAGCATCACCATGGCGAACGTCCGGGGCGTGAAGGCGAAGATCATCGCGGAGCTGGCGAACGGGCCGACGACGCCGGGGGCGGATCGCGCGCTCGCCGACCGCGGAGTCTTCCTCGTCCCCGACATCCTCGCCAACGCGGGCGGCGTCACCGTCAGCTACTACGAGTGGGTGCAGAACCAGTACAACTATTTCTGGACGGAGGATCGCGTCACCGAATCGCTGGAGCTGACGATGCGCAAGGCCTTCGCCGACGTTCACACCACGGCGCAGCGGTACGACACCGACATGAGGACGGGCGCGTACATCCTCGCCGTCGGGCGCGTCGCCGACGCCACGCGAGTGCGCGGGATTTTTCCGTAATCGTCCGTGGTCAGTTGTCAGTTGTCCGTGGTCAGTTGTTAGTTGTTAGTTGTCAGTTAATATTGATGAATACGGCTCGACCTGAATTTGAGCAAACAACGGACAACGGACGACGGACAACTGACCACGGACAAAAAAGAAAGGGTGTAAGCATGGAAGACAGGATCAGCGTCGAAGACAGGATCATCGTTTACGAGAAGCCGACTTGAACGACCTGCCGAGAGGTGGACAGGCTGCTCCGTGAGAGCGGCGTCGATTACGAGAAGGTCAACTAGTTCGTCGAGCCGGTCGGCGAGTCGAAGCTGCGCGAGCTGGTCGCGAAGATGAAGATCAGCCCGCGCGAGCTGCTGCGCAAGAACGAAGCCACGTACCGCGATCTCGATCTCGGCGGCCGCGAACTCACGGACGACGAGGCGATCAAGCTGCTCGTGGAGCGACCCGAACTGCTGCAACGACCCATCGTCGAGAGGGGGACGCGCGCCGTGCTCGCGCGCCCGGCCGAAAGACTCAAGGAAATTCTCGGCGCGGTGTGAGGTGAGTAACTGTAGGGGCAGGGCTCGTCCCAGCCCGCCGCCCCCGCAA